>CALFVX010000005.1 GCA_937928765.1 uncultured Endomicrobiia bacterium | reverse complement strand
CCCAAGAAATAGAAGAAAAACTCTATAGTGATAGAAATAAAGAAGAACAAAAATTTAGCGACAGCAAAACATTCAAAAGCAAAACGCTTTTTGATACAGAAAAAACTTTTGATTTACAAAAGCTTGATAAAGATAATCCTAAAGCTTATACAATATTTTCAGAAACTTTAGAACAACACCAAATATTAAAACCTCAGCTTCTACAAAAAGAAAATATAGAAGAGAAAAAACCTTTATCTTTTCAAGAACAAAAAAAGTATGAAAAAAAGATTGAAAAGAAAAATAGAGAAAAGGAAGGGGATAATAGTATAGGCAAACTTCCTTTAGATGAAATAGAAAAATTTATTGAAGAGCTTTCACCTTTGAGTTTTAAAAAAGAATACTATAAAAAATCGGATTTACAAATTGTCCTATTAGAACAAATAAAAGAAAAATTTAATGGTATATATGAACCTATAGATAAATTAATAGAATTAATAATAAAAAAGGACAAACTCTTTTCTACTTCTCAAAATTTAATTGAAGCCTTTGGCAATAAAAGTAATGATATTGAAAAGCTTATAAAAATAATAAACAACTTTATTGATAAATATTATGTAGCTACTACAAGAAAAGAGGCAGAAAAAGTTAAAAGGTTCTATAGAAGAAAAGAAGAACAAGAAAATAAAAATGAAGAACAAAATAAAACAGGAAGCTAATATAAAAACTTAATACTTTTTACATACTTCTTTAAAAACACAATATTCACATTCCCAGTTCTCTACTGGCACAGGGGGTGGAAGTTCTTGTTTTTCCCAATAGTTTATCAAAGTCGCCCAATCTTTTTTTGTAATATAGTCTATATTTGTTATCTCTTTTATATTAAATTCTTGCATATCCAAATTATCCTTTGATATATATAAGACCCTTACATCCACGATAGGTTCTTTATCATACATTAAATAATAGGTATAAGCTTGCATAGCATGTCCTAAATCTAAAGTATTTTTCTGAAACTTAAAGACATTAACACTCTTAAATTCATAAATAACAAGCCCTTCATTAGTTTCTACTATAGCATCTATAAAGCCTTTCCTATGATCATCTATTACTTTTTCTTCTTCCTTATAGAGAACCCCACTTTCATGAAGTATATCTTTTACAATTTTATGATATATATCTCCAACATACATTGCTTTTATTGATGATACAGAAGGCTTTTCACTTGGTTCTACACCAGCTCGTTTAAAAAACCTCATCCTGTGACATCGTCCTGAATAAGAAACGTGAAATAGAGAAGGTTGAGCTTTACCATTACTATTACTTGACCTTATTTCATACAAGTTATTTATATACTTCTCAAAAAAATCTTTTAACATAAAAATATTATAACGAAATTTTTAAAAAATAACAAGAATGTTTTGCTACCCCCTTTAAAAAACTTGACAAAAATAAAAAAATGTGTTATAATGTAAACTATGAAGAAAACTTATAAGGAGGTAAGTGCCATGAAGGAACTTGCAATCATCTACAAAGAAAATAAAAAGGTAAAAGGCTTAATAGCTGTAACAAGCTATGAGCTTGACCTTGATGTGATTGAACTATACGCAGAAAAGTATGATATTGATTTTGATGATTATGAAGTAGTAGAGCTTACAGAAATAGAAGATATTATAGACGAACTGGAAATAGAAATAAAAAATATTTGAGCCCCTTGGCGGGGCTTTTTATATAAGAAGTTTACTTTTAGCTTTCTTTAAAATCTTTTCTATGCTCCCTGTATAAAAACCTTTTCTTCTAAAATACCGCAACTCGTCTTCAAGCTCTTCAATTAGCTTACATAAGTAAATTCTCTCTTCTTCTGACAAGTTTTTTTGCTTTTTAATCATCCTATCTACATATTCAACTTGTTTTAGAAAAAACTCTTCCTTCATGTCTATAACTCCTAAAATTATTTGTATAAACCACATTTTTACTTAAATCAGTTTCAATATTTTTTATTCTATAAACTTTAAAAGTTCCATCTTCGCACACAACTATTAAAAAAGTAGGAAATACTTGAGCCATTCTGGAAAGAAGATATTCTTGTGCTTTTGATAGATTTAAATTTTTACTTCTTTTTCGTTTGCTATTACATTTTTGTAGTTTAACTTCATAAAAACCAGCTGGAACTATATCACTACTTATTACCATAAAATCTGGAAAACCTTTTAAAACAAGAGAATACAATTTATAAGCCTCTTTAAAAAGAATTTTACTTACATGCCTATAAGCATTCTTTTCACGATTAATTTTACGTCTTCTTTTTTGATTATTTTCATAAATAAGCTCTAACTCAACTTTCATCTTGCCAACGCTCCTAAGTCAATTTTATTTTTCTTCACCATAAAAACTATTGCTTCAGAAGGGGTCAAATTGTTAATTTTCTCTTTCAATTCCTCTAAATTAATCTTCATATATTTCCTCTCTTTCACTGAAGCAAAAACTTCAAATAAAACTTTAATTACATGTTTCATTTGTGTTTCTATGTCTTGCACTAAAATCTCAACATTATTTTCTTCAAAAATAAACATAACTTCTTCTGTGTTCAAAATATTGAGAATTGATAGTAGAGAATCTCTGTCAAAAATATATACTCCTTCTATTTTTTCTTGCTCTAATAATTTCTTTAATTCTAAATCCCAATTCATCATGAATAGTATTATATCATAAGATTTTTAACTTGTCAAGAGATGGTGGAGGATGTT
>CALFVX010000004.1 GCA_937928765.1 uncultured Endomicrobiia bacterium | reverse complement strand
CTTCTACTCTATACCAGCCATGGAAAAATATGTTTTTATATTTTGGTATTTTTTTTTCTATACTTGATAAAATGCCACCAAATACATGTAGTTCAAATTTGCTATCTAAACCTTTAGAGTTAAGAATTTCTACTGCTTTACACAGTAGGTAAGCTCCTTTAGGAACACTTATTAATCCATTTAACGTTCCAAATTTAATAGGTATCTTAGGAGAAATTAATTTAGGCTTAATTTTTTCTATATGATCTACTGTTAAATTTACAGTTGTAATCCTACATTTTTTAATGAAAAATTTATAAATTTCTTCTACTTTATGAGATTGAGCAATTAAAAAATCTATTTTCTTTAACCTTTCTATGTTTGTATGTCTTCTTATCTGGAAAAAGTTGTCCCCACCTAAAGAGTAATTTTCTGATATATCTTTTTTTCTATTTATGAAAATTTTTTTAACAGCTCTATAAAAGGGCCTAAGTAACATAAAAAGAATAGTGACTTTTTTAAATTCATAAATTAATGTATTTCGTATTAGGTTTCTTTTAATACTATCTAGTGAGTATTTAATACATTTTACACATTTATTTCCTACATTTTCTTCAAAGCAATCGTTTTGGTTATAATCAAAAAGTTTAAGTGTGGGGCATAATAGAAAATAATCTTGAAGAGTCATTACAACAGGAATGTTATTATATTTTATTATATCTATTAAAGAAGAAGGTAAACCCGCTAGCTCTTGAATATGCACTACATCAGGTTTATATTCATATACTACTTGAGAAAAGAGTTTTTCAATAACATCGGAAGATAAATCGAATAGAGTACCATTATCACCACCATGATATATAGGAGGATTTATTATTTCATAAATTGTATAACCATTTTTCCTCCACTTCTTCAATAAAGTTTTTGTATAAATTGGATAGTGTCTCCCTGAACAAAAATAAGCAACTTCATATCCTTTTTTAACTTGTTCTGACATTAAATCTTCTGTATATTCAATCAATCCACCACTTCGCCACGGTCTAAATCCATAACCTACATGAAGAACTTTCATATTGAATTAATTAAATTTCTAACCTCCTAAAGATATATTGAAAATTCTTTTTGAATTCATTCAGAATTAATGGCACGATTAGGTCTTTTTTTATATACAAATTTATTTTCTGTCTAAATTCTATATTTTTCACTTTTTTGAACTCCATTGGCCTTTTCTGCGGCTCCTCTTTGTAAAAACATGTTAAATATAAGTTATTTTTCAAAAACAGGAATGGTGTTTTATATGCATATTTAAGATTTTTTTTAAGATGTGTTGGAAAATTTGGAGATACTGCGTCAAAAGATTCCGTAAGTAAGCATATTCCATTTTCTTTTAAAACATCAGAAATTTTTTTAATTGCAAACAATGGCTCGGGAAGATGTTCTAAAACTTCCAAACAAACTACTATATCAAAAAAATTTAAAGGTATTTTTTCAACATTATTAAGCACTTCTACTTTTATATTTCTTTTCTTAAATCTTTTCATAGCAAATTCATATGTTTTACTCCCAGGTACATCAAAATAGAAAAAATTTGTATTACTTTTAAAAACTTGTGATAGAAATATTGTATCACTTCCAACACCATCACCATACATCAATATATTAATTGTACCACAAGCATTTTTTTCTATATACTTTTGAATTCTTTCTTTAATTCTTTCCATAACTACCATTTTTCCTATTCTACAAGATTCTACCATAGTTTCAAATATAAAAGCATCAGAATCAACATAAAATCTTTCCATTTTTTAATTATAAACATGAGGAATAACACCAAAATTTTTTGCTTCTATAGAAACAATGGTACCTTTATCTAACGCTTCCAACCAAACCTTATGTTTAACAATATCTTCAAATTTGCGGTTCATTTTTAATATGTTCTAAACTTTTAGTTTCTCTATTAAGTAATAATGTGCAATAAATAAATACAATAGATTCAACAAATATTATACTTATTGCTGCTCCTATATAATTAAAAATGAAGGTTAGAATAAAGATTAAAATTAAGCCAATTATACCCATTATTATGTGAAGTTTTGAGTATAACTTATCTCTTTCTGATACTAATAAAAACTGGACACGAAAAGCATTTGCATTAATAAAAAAAACTGCAATTATTAATAATCTAAAGGCCAATATTGTTTCTCTATATTTCTCACCTGCAACAACTAAAACTATTAAATCGGCAAAAAGGATCAATATAATGCAAAAGAAAAAATAAATGATCGTCGTTATATTTTGTAGTTTTTTCATCCATTCAAACGCTTTGATAACATTTTCCTTGTACATCTTTGACAATCTCGGATAAATAGCCTGTAAAAAGGAAGCAAGTGGAAATGTTTGAAAAATATTCATGAGTTTTTCAGCTATAGCATAATATCCTGTGATAGTATTGTCTGTAAGAACACCTACAAGAAAAATTCTGGAAATCGTATACAAACTTATCGCTACGGTAGATATAAATATATACCAACCTTCTTTAAGTTGGTAAAAAATTTGTTGTATTGAAGGAATACTAAATTTTATCTTGAAATTTTTGAACACAATCCATAGTGATAAAATACCTGCGGTAATAAATCCTAAAGAATTAAGCAAGGGAACAAAATAATAATCTGTTTGTTTTCTTACAAAAATAAAAATTGAAATTGTAAAAATAATTTTTGCTAAAAGGTTAAGTACTGTTATAAATTTCATATTTTCAATTCCTTGAAAAAACCATTGAGGAAACATTATATTACCCACCACCATACCAAATGTTAAATAGTATAAAAAATAATCCTGACGGAATTTTTTAAACATCACTACAATAAGTGTCAAAATTAGTAAAGATAAAATCATCAAAAAAAATTTTATTATCATTACAGAACTAAATATTTCTGACAATTTTTGTTTGTTATCTCTATTTATAGAAACTTCTCTCGGTGCTGAAAGGTTAAATCCATAATCAGTTAAAATCATAAAATATCCTATAAACGCTTGGGCAAAAGCAACAAGCCCATATTTTTCAGGTTTTAAAACTCTTACCAAATATGGTAAAGTAATTATTGGAAAAACATAATTTGCTACTTGTAAAAAACTTAATGACAAAAAGTTTTCTAACAAAATCTTTTTAGTTTCAGAATGAAATATATTTTTTATCATTTTTAATTTTTTACCAAAAAAATTTGTATCATCATCACGGATTGCAAATTTCATAGGATTTTAATAATTTATAAACAAATAGTAAATAGTCATTACATTTCAAAAGAAGGTTTATCTAAATTTTCCATACAATCACATCTTTTTTATTTCCCCAACTGTAAGCAAGTTTTTGTAATTCTACAAGTATTTTTATTTTTTCTTCAAATGGTAGTTTTGCATCTTTTTTACGGATTTCTTCTTCCTTCTTGAATAATTTTTGTCTAGTATAGACTTTTTTACCTATAACAATTTTTTGTTCACTTCTCATATTTTTTTCTAAACTCTTCAAATTTCTTTTTTAACCCAAATTCATTAAGAATTCTCATAAGTTTTGTTTTATCTACTTTTGTTTGAGTTAAAAGCATCTGTATTTTCCTTATATCTTTATCTCTTCCTGCACGTAAAAATAGTGCAATTAAATATTCTGGCGTCATTATTTTGGTTTTTGCTCCTTGATATTTTGTTTCCACAGCATTCTCTATTGCTTTTTTTTCAAGTTCATCAGCAGTGAAAATGTCTACCGGAATACCTTCTATGATTATCTTATGCCCATCCCAATTAGTATATCCCTTTTTCTTTAGATATTCATAAATCGGTGTAAGTATGATTAAATTTTTTTCGTTCGGTTCTGTAAAAAGTATAACAAATATATCCAAATCGCGGGTAAAAAATGGTTCTGTCCATCTTAATGTTGCTATTGCGCCACCGATAGCGTAATCTTTTATCAACTCTTTTTCTTTTAGTTCGTTTATAACTTCTAATGTTTTTTTCATCAGCGAAAAATCAAGAATCAAAAATTCTTTATCTTTTCTTTTATTAATTCTTGCAGTGCTTCAGCAACCTTTATTGCTTTTTCAATTTCTTCTTTTGTGTATTCAACCTCGTAACCAACCGGATATCTACTTTCAATATAAAAATCGGTAATCTCTTCCATTGCAGAAATAAATTTTTCAAACGATTTATCAAACTTAGATGCATCTTTGATAAGTTTGACCAAGTCATGAATTTTCTCCAATTCCCAATCTTTAGAGATAAGAAAAGCTTTTAGGTATTTTTCAATTGCCTGATGAACAAAATAAGCTGAATCTTCAAGAGGACGATTGTGGTCAAAAAGAAATTTTGCTTCTTCTAAATCTTTGGTAGCTTTAGATATCCATTCATTTATTTCTTCTTTAGCCATAAACCAATTTTCCCTTTTTTATAATTTTATTAATGAAACTATCTGCGATTTCTAATCTTTTGGCAAGTTCTTCGGGAGTATAAACCAAAATATCTATCCCAACAAGCGCATTTTCTTCACTTAATATCCTTCTTACTTTTAATGCCCTCTCTCTATGTTTTTCAGTTGTATTTTTGACTATAAATAAATCTATATCACTGTCCTTTGTAGGTTTACCCCAAGCATAAGAGCCAAAAAGAATAATTTTTTCAGGTTGATATTGTGCCTTTATTTTTCCAACAATTTTGTTGACTATTTCTTCTTTATTCATCAAGATAATAAATTTTATATTTCAGTTAAGTTTTAGCAATTATGATCCTTTCTTTAATCTTTCTATATCGTGTTTTACCATCATTTCAACAAGTTCTTTAAAAGTTACTTTTGGTTTCCAGCCAAGTTTTTGTCTTGCTTTGGTTGAATCTCCGACTAACAAGTCTACTTCTGCAGGACGGTAAAGTTTTTGATCTACTACAACATATTTTTTCCAGTCAAGTCCAACATAAGAAAATGCAAGTTCTACAAATTCTTTTACTGAATGTGTTTCACCTGTGGCTATTACATAATCGTCGGGTTTGTCTTGTTGTAGCATAAGCCACATAGCTTCTACATAGTCTTTAGCAAAACCCCAATCTCTTTTTGCTTCTAAATTTCCTAAATGCAATTCGTTTGCAAGACCAAGTTTTATTCTTGCAACACCGTCTGAGATTTTTCTTGTAACAAATTCTAACCCACGGCGTGGTGATTCGTGGTTGAAACAAATCCCGCTGCAGGCAAAGATGTTATAACTTTCACGATAGTTTACAGTAATATAATGGCCGAAAACTTTTGAAACTCCGTAAGGACTTCGTGGATGAAAAGGAGTTGTTTCTTTTTGTGGAACTTCTTTAACTTTGCCAAACATTTCTGAAGAAGATGCCTGGTAAAATCTTGCATCAGGTTTGTATTTTCTTATTGCTTCAAGAAGTTTTAAAACGCCGAGGCCTGTTATTTCTGCAGTTAATATTGGCTGCTCCCAAGAAGTGGGGACAAAAGATTGTGCGGCTAAATTATAAACTTCGTCAGGCTGAATTTTTCTAATAGCCTCATCTAATGATGTTTGGTCGTTTAAGTCACCTGACACAAATTTGATTTTTTCACGGATATGTTCAATTCTTTCATAGTTTTCTAAACTTGACCTTCTTACTAAACCGTAAACTTCATAACCTTTGCTTAATAACAATTCTGCAAGATAACTGCCATCTTGTCCTGTGATACCTGTGATTAATGCTTTTTTCATTTTTTTCTCCAACTAAAGTTTGTTCTTCTTTGTTAAAATTTTTTTAAACGGTTTTGGAGTATGGTTTATAAACTGGTTATATTCGTTAAGAAAATCTAGAAATTTGTCGATATCAACCTCGCCGTTTATAACAAAAGGATTGTATCTTTGGTTTAAGATTTTTCTTAAATCTTCTTTTAATTTTTTTAATTTAGCAAGAGTTTTAATTTCTTTTTTTTCTTCTTTAGTTAACTTTGTCATATTTTTACAAAAATATTCCTGATTCAGCAAGAAAATCTAACAAATAGACAAAATTATTTTTGTTTTCTTGTTTTGGTTTTATGGAGTTCTTTGTTTCAGTATAAAATATTGCAGTGTTTTCTTCTTTTTTTAATTTGTTGATTGATGGATTCTCTTTTATGACAAGATATTCTAAGTTTTTAATTTCAGGAAATGTTTTGAAAGCAAATTCTACTATATCGGTCAATTCATTGTTGCCTATAATTATGAATTTTTTTACTCCTTGTTGTTGGAAGTCTAATATAAGTTGTTGTATTTTTGATTTTATTTCTTTAAAAAGTTTTATTGTTTTTAATGTGTAATTGTAGGACTTTTTTGCTTTTTCAGCAAACCCTTCGGGTGTGAGAATATACTGCAACTTTTTTTTATTCAATTGTCTTATCTTTATATATCCTGTTTTTGCAAGTTTTTTTATTATTAAATTTGTAAGTCCTAAAGAGAGTCCAACATTTTGTGCAATTGTTCTTTGGTCAACTAAAGGATTTTTCTGTATTTCTGATATTATATTTATTTCTTTATCAGCAAGTTTTTGTGTTTCCATAAAATTATCCAATTGTTCAATCTTTGAACAATTTTATAAAATAAAAATTTTTTTGTCAAGATGTGAAAATTTTTTTAAAAAAATAATATTTTGTTTATTTTGATTAGTAGAATTTTATTTAAGTTTTCTTATAATTTCAACTATTCTTTCTGATGATTTGCCATCACCATACGGATTTTTTGCTTTGGCCATTTTTTGATACAAATCTTTGTTTATTAAAAGTTTTTCTGCATTTTTAAAAATACTTTCTTTTTTTGTGCCAACAAGTTTTGCAGTGCCTGCTTTTATGCCTTCAATTCTTTCTGTTACATTACGCATAACTAAAACTGGTTTACCTAAAGAAGGTGCTTCTTCCTGAATACCACCAGAATCAGTTAAGACAAAGTATGATTTATTAAGTAACCATACTAAATACGAGTAAGAAAGAGGTTCTATTAAATTGACATTTTTTTGATCTTTTAAAATCTCAAATACGGGTTTTCTTACATTTGGATTTAAATGTAAAGGATAAACTATATCTATCTCATCTTTAAACTCTTCTGCAAGAGATTTTATTGCTAAACATATCTCTTTAAACGGTTCACCAAAACTTTCTCGTCTGTGGCTTGTAACAAGAATTATTTTTTTTGAAAAATCTAAAAAATTAAAAAATTTTTCATATTTTTTTTCTTCCTTTTTTATTATCTTTAATGTTAAAAACAAAGCATCTATAACTGTGTTTCCCACAACCCAGACATTTTTCTTAATCCATTCTTTATTCAAATTCTCTTTTGCAAGTTTTGTTGGTGCAAAATGATAATCTGCTATATGAGAAATTAATACACGGTTAACTTCTTCAGGGAAAGGCGAATATTTGTCATAACTTCTTAATCCTGCTTCTACATGTGCAATCTTTATTTTTTTATAAAACCCAGCAAGCGCGCCTAAAAATGCTGATGATGCATCTCCTTGGACAAAAATAAAATCTGGATTAAATTTGTTTAAAACATTTTCTATTCTTTCTATAATCTTAGATGTGATTTTGAAAAGTGTCTGATTAGGTTCCATTATGTGAAGATCATAGTCAATTTTTATATCAAAAAAATTTATAACTTGTTGTAACATTTCTTTATGTTGTGATGTAATACAAACCTTTACTTCAAATTTTGATGGTTGTTTTTTAAATTCAAAAATAAGTGGAGCAAGTTTTATTGCTTCAGGACGTGTGCCAAAAATAAATAATATTTTCATAAAAGATATTTTGTTTTTCAACACATTATTTAGAATAAAAACTTTTATACCACTCAACAAATTTCTTTATACCAACCTCTATTGGCGTTTGTGGCTTGAATCCAACATCTTTTATTAGATCATCTACATCTGCATATGTTTCAATAACATCGCCAGGTTGTAAAGGTAATAGATTCTTCTTTGATTTCTTTCCTAAACATTCTTCAATAACTTCTATAAATTTTAAAAGTTCAACTGGTTGGTTGTTGCCAATGTTATAAATTTTATATGGAGCAAAACTTGTTGCAGGGTCAGGATTTTCTGCATCCCAATAAGAATTCTTTTGTGGCACTCTTCTCATCACACGAACCACTCCTTCAACTATATCATCAATATATGTAAAATCACGTTTCATTTTTCCATAGTTGTAAACATCGATTGGTTTATCTTCAAGAATATTTTTTGTAAAAATAAAAAGTGCCATATCAGGCCTGCCCCAAGGACCATAGACAGTAAAAAATCTTAATACTGTGGTAGGAATATTAAATATTGCAGAGTAGTAATGTGATATTAACTCTGCTGATTTTTTTGTTGCGGCATATAAAGATATTGGATGGTCAACATTATGGTGCACAGAAAACGGTATGTTTTTATTTGCTCCATATACAGAACTAGTAGATGCTAAAACAAAATGTTTTATTTGATGTTTTCTTATTGCTTCAAATAAGTTCACTGTTGCAAAAATGTTGCTATCTATATATTGATATGGATTTTCTAAAGAATATCTTACACCTGCTTGCGCTGCCATATGGAGAATATAATCAAATTTTTCTTCTTCAAAAAGGCTAAAAACATATTTTGTATCTTTTAAATCAACTTTGATAAATTTAAAATTTTTATAATCTTCAATCTGTTTTAGTCTTGCAAGTTTTAAGTTTACATCATAATAAGAAGAGAGGTTGTCAACACCTATAACTTCTTCATTTTCAGATATTAACCTTTTTGCAAGATGAAACCCTATAAATCCAGCAACCCCTGTAATTAAAATTTTCATATTAAAAACTCCTTAAATTTATTTTGATTCTATATAATCAAAATAGTCTTGTAAGATTTTTTTGTGGTCAAAAACTAATGGATATTTGTCAGAAAAAATTTCTTCTTTTGTTGCAACTGCAACTCTTTTAGCATCAGATGAGGCTTTAGGAAGCTTGTCTGCTTCGGCAATAAAAACTGTAGTAATTGTATGAAATCTTGGATCTCTACCTGGTTCAGAATATGTGTGAAATTGTTTTAAATTTTTTATTTTAAGCCCTGTTTCTTCTTCTGATTCTCTTAAAGCTGTAGTTTCTAAAGATTCATTGTATTCTACAAATCCGCCTGGTATTGCCCAACCATATGGAGGATTTTTACGTTCTATCAAAACAATACCAGATTTATTTTTTGTTTTCACATTAATTATTATATCAACTGTAGGTATAGGATAAACACCTATCTTACGATTTATATATCCTATATGTTCGGGTATTAATTCTGAAAAAATTTTATATGTTTTTTTATCTTTTAATACAAAAAGTATTTCTCTAATTTTTGTTTCTTTATTTTCTAAAATATATCTTGTAATTTCTTCAACCATAATTTTTGCTATATGTTCATAAGAGAATTTTCTTGTAGCAGAACATAAAGCTGGAAATGATATTGATTTTATATTTTTCTTTTCAGCAATTTTTAATACATTTCTTGTTGCTAATCTTATATACTCCTGATTTGTTTTAAAATCAGTATCTGTTGTAGCAGAGTGTATTATGTATTTGCAAGTTTTTAATTTAAAAGAAGAACTGATAACTGAAGAGCCAACTTCTATAGGAACAAATTTATCACATTCTTTTTGTATCAAATCACTACATTTTTGCCTTATCAGTTTTGAAAGACCAAAATCTAATTTCAATTTCGTATTGACAGGATTAACAATAGCGTCAACAGGTATTTCAGTAATATCACCAAAAATTATTTTTATTTTTGTATTTTTAAGTATCACTTCTTTTTTCATTATATTATAAGTAAATTATTTCATCTTTATATGTCCTCATACATCTTGTACATATGTATCCTTTGTACAATTTCCCTTTAAACTTAAAAACTTTTTTTTGGACATTAGGTAAAAATCTTCTTGGAGTAGATTTCTTAGAATGTGCAACATTCTTACCTGCTTTTGGATTTTTTTCACATAATAAACATTTTCTTGACATAAAATTTTTCTCCTTTCTAAAAAATATTTATTCAATAACTTTTTCTACTTTGAAATAATTGTTGACTCTTTGAGGTGCGTTGTCAAGAATTTCTTTTTGACAATTACTATCTTTTGGTTCATCATTTCTATAATTATGTGTTATGTTTATTTTAGGATAAAGTTTAATCATATTTGTAGCCGGCTCTATTTTTGATGTATCAACACTGTTAAGTTTATCCATATATTCAAGTATCTTTTCTAATTGTTGAGAGTATATTTCAAGTTCTTTTTCTGATAATGCTAATCTTGAAAGATATGCTATTTTTTTTACTTCTTCTTTAGTTATTTTTTGCATTTTTGTTATACCCCTTAATTTTTTTCAAATTAGCATATTCTAAATCTAACTTTCTTATTTTACCATCATAAAAAATTACTTCTATTTTATCACTTGTTGGTTCTTTGTAAATCTCCTTAATTTTTCCTATACCAAATTTTTCATGCAGAACATATTCACCAACTTTAAACTCTTCATTCTGAGAGATATCTTCTGTTTTAAAAACAATATTTTTAAGTTCACTGTTTTCTTTAAATAATTTTTTATTATAATATTCTAAAATTTCATTTAAAAATCTCGATGCAAGCATACGCATTTTAACTCCACAAACATTTCTTTCTTCAGAATAGGTTAAATATATTGTTTTTTTAGCCCGAGTTATACCTACATAGCACAACCTTCTTTCTTCCTCTATGCTGCAGATATTTTCATTGTAATTTATTTCTGTAATTTTATTTTCTAAAAACCTATAAAAATTGTTTTCTTTCTTTATTGCCCACCGTGTAGGCAAAACACCTTCTTCAAGTCCTGTTAAAAAAACAACATCAAACTCAAGACCTTTTGCTGAATGCAATGTCATTAATGAAACAATATTTTCTTTATTACCTTTGTAATATTTTTTTTCTGTTTCTATATTTGTTGTAAGAGAAATCTTTGTTAAAAATTCTTCTAAAGTAGTGATATTCTGTTGAATTTCGTAATTTTTTGCTAAAGAAATTAGCTCCTTAACATTTTCTATTTTATCAATTTTATTTTCAAAATATAAATTTTCTTCAAGCATTTTTAAATATCCTGTTTTATCTAACAAAAATTCAATAAACTCTGATGGATACAACATTTCTTTTTCTCTTTTAAGAATATCATATAATGTCAAAAATTTCCATACTGCATTTTTAGTTTTCAAAGAAAGTTCTGTATTATCAATCTCTACAAGTTGCTGCCATAAAGATGTTTTTTTCTCTTTTGCTAAAGTTTCAAGATAAAGAATTGTGGTATCACCGATACCTCTTGAAGGTGTATTAATTATTCTTTTAAGCGAAATGTTATCTTCAGGATTAATAATTATTCTTAAATATGCTAAAATATCTTTAATTTCGCTACGGTCATAAAAACTTAATGAACCAACTATTTTATATGTAATATCTTCTTCTCTAAAAACATCTTCAAATACACGAGATTGCGCATTTGTTCTATAAAACACTGCAAAATTTATTATATCAGTTTTTTTTTCTTTTATTAAACTTCTAATTTCTTTTGCAACAAATTTTGCTTCTTCGTATTCGTTTTGAAACCTTAAAATCTTAATATCATCTTCAATTTTACCTTTTATTTCACTAAACAAAATTTTACTAACTCTGTTTTTATTTTTAGAAATTAAAATATTGCCTATATCAAGTATTGACTGTTTTGATCTGTAATTCTTTTCTAATTTAAATTCTTTTACTTCTATATTTTCAAAAGAAAAATCTTTTTTAAAATTTAATAAATAATTCATATCACTTCCACGCCAAGAATATATTGCTTGGTCATCATCACCTACAACACAAATATTTTTATGTTTAGAAGAAAGAAGTTTTAACAACACAACTTGTGCAAAGTTCACATCTTGATATTCATCAACATGTATAAATTTAAACCTTTCAGAATATTTTTCTTTAATCCTTGCAAACTGTGGGTCTTTCAAAATTTCAATTGTTTTCATTATTAAATCGCCAAAATCTAACGCATTATAACTTTTTAGCTTTTGTTGATACTTCAAATATATCTCTGCAACGGTTTCTTTAAACGGATTTTGTGAAATTAAAGAATTAATTCTGTATGATTCTGCATCTATAATATTATCCTTTGCTCTACTTATCTCCTCATAAATATAAGATAAAGGAATTCTTTGCTCATCTAAAGATAACTCTTTTATACAATCTTTTATGACTTTTTTAGAATCTGATTCGTCATAAATTAAAAAATTTTTGTTTAAATTAATATTTTTCGCCTCCTGATATAAAAATTTTGCACAAAAAGAATGAAATGTAGAAATCAAAACATTTTCAGCTTTTTGTCCTACTAGATCACAAATACGAGTTTTCATTTCTTCTGCTGCTTTATTTGTAAAAGTTACTGCTATAATACTATAAGGATCTACGCCTAAATTTAATAAATACGCTATACGATATGTTATAACTCTAGTTTTACCACTACCAGCACCTGCAAAAATTACAATTGGTCCTTCTATGTATTTTACAGCAGCAAGTTGTTGTTCGTTTAGCTTTGATAATAAATCTTTCATTTTTATTAAACTTTTCGTATTATAAAAAGATTAAACAACACCTGTTACTTAAGTCTACCTACCACCATACACTCTACTAATTATGTTTCTTACTTTATAACATTCTCACTTTTTCACTTTCTCACTTCTAATATCTATTTTTTTATCAATTAGAAATTAAGTGTTGTGCTTATAAACTACAAAATTTTTTCTATTTATGGTCTAAAACACAAATTATTTCAATATGTTTTGTATTAGGAAACATATCTATAGGAATTAATTTTTTAATATTATAAAATTTAACAAAACTTTTCAAATCTTCTTTCAAGGTTTCTGGATTACAGGAAATATATATTATTCTATTCACTCCTAAATCAGAAATCATATATTTAACTTTTTTACTCAATCCAGCTCTTGGAGGATCTACTATTATAGTAGACAAATTTGATAAAAACTTTGATTTCCACAATTTTAACAAAAACACTTCTGCAGCGTCTTTTACAAATTCTACTTTATCTTCTGAAATATTATTTAAAATACAATTTTTTTTTGCGACTTCTATGTTATCTGATGAAGAATCTATACCTATTATTTTATTCGCATTTTTGTTATTATAGACTTGTAATGTTATGCCACCGCTGC
Organism: uncultured Endomicrobiia bacterium; assembly: GCA_937928765.1. Classification (GTDB taxonomy): domain Bacteria; phylum Elusimicrobiota; class Endomicrobiia; order DTEH01; family DTEH01; genus JANXDG01. Next base: position 71,256 of record CALFVX010000004.1, on the reverse strand, counting down.
CACAATAGATGTCTAAAACATTACCATCAATTATCTGTTGTTGGATTATTTTATACATTACTTCTGCTGTTTTTGTGTTTGTTTGGAAAAAAATTGTTGGATAAATTAAATATTTTATTCCGTTAAGAACTTCTGTAATATATTTTTCGCCATAAAGATGAAACATCTCTTCTGCTGAAGCATTGTCAGATAATTTATTGTTTATCGAGATATATAAAGAATACAAATTTTGTATTTTTTTAATCTTATCAACTATATTTAAAAATATTTTTTTTTCATTTTGTTCAAACTGATATTTTGTTCCTGTTATAACAAAATTTAACATTATTTGATCTGTAGTTTTTGAATGGCGCAAAACAATATATCTAAACTTTCCTTTATGAGTTATAAGATCATATGGTTCAATATTGTTCTCTTTAATCCATTCTTTTATGATTTTTAATATTTCACCTACATATTCTAAACTAATTATGCATTCAGACAAATCTACAATTTTATAAAATTTACCTTTTTGTCTTAAACCAGCAACAACTTTGCCAGATTTATCTTTACCAACGACAAACTCCATTTTGTTTCTGTAATAAGTTATTCCACAGGAAGGAATTATCGAATGAGTTTCTTTAATATCAAACTCTTTAAATAACTCTTTTAAAAAATCTTGTTTATTTTTTAACTGTTGAGAATATTCAATATCTTGAAATTCACACCCACCACAAATACTAAAATGTTTACATATTGAATCTGTAGTTTGATAATTTATTAAATTATTCATAGAAATTTATTCTCTTATTTTTTTGATGTAAAAAATTGCTTTTTCATTTTTAGAATCTATCTTTAAAACTTCATTAAACTCTTCTGCTGCAAGATTTATCTTACCTTGATAATAATAAGCAATACCTAAATTAATCCTTGCATCAACCTGATTTGGATTAATTTCAATTGATTTTTTATAAAACTCTATTGCTTTATCAATATTGTTTAATACAAACATTATATTACCTAAATTGTTATATGAAGAATATGATCGTGGATTAATTTTTATTACTTGAAGATAATTTTCTATTGCTTTGTTAAAATTTTTTTCTTTTGCATAAATCCATGCAATACGCTCATAAATTATATGTTTATTAGGAAATTTGTTCTTTAATTCTTCAAGTTCTTCTAATGTTTTAGCTGAATCTACAATTTTTTCATCAAAAAAATCTTTTTCTTGTTTAAGTTTGTAATTTGCTATATATGGTCTTAACAAATTTTGTAGCAGTCCATTGCCAACATCGTCTATATATAACTTTATCCCTTGTGGAGTAAAATGTATTAAACTTAACATACTGAAAGTTTTTTTAGATATTGAAAATATTCCAAGTAAGAAGAAAACTATAGTTAAAGAAAAAAATTTTACTATCAAGCTATCAAAAATTAACTTCTTTTCTTCAATCTCACTTGTAAATCCTATAACAAAACCCATTATAAGAAAAAGATATATATTAGAAATTATAAATCGTAAATCAACACTGAAAAAATTTTGTGTTAACAAAGCGACACAGCCGCTAAGTAAAGATGTTAAAATTATTTTTGTTTTAAACTCATATTTATCTTTAAAAGAAATCTTTTTAATATATTTTAAAGACGAATAAAAAAATAAATATATTAATAAAACAAAAAAAATAAATCCTAAAATTCCATTTTCTGCTAAAAACTGAATATATTCATTGTGTGCATCATTGATGATAAAATTTTTTTCAGGCCAGATATTACGAAGCCTTTCAGAAGCAAAATTAACAAATTTAGTATGAAACTCACCTAATCCTATACCAAATATTAGATTTGAATTCCACATCTTTAAAGTATCCCTCCAGATTAAAAAATGTGCTTGTTGTCTTAACCATATGTTTCTAGTTAAAACTACAAAGATAAAAAATGTAATTAATATAATTAACAAATATTTAAACTTATTTTTAGAACTATAAATATTATAAACAAAAAACATTCCTGAAAAAAATATTCCTAAAAACGCAGCACGAGTTTTTGTATAATAAATTACAACTCCTGAAATAATTAAAACTAAAATATATAAAAACTTAATTTTTTTATTTCCTTCAATAAGATATATCCCAAAAATTATAGGTAAAAAAATTATCAAATAAGCAGCAAAAAATATTGGATTGCCAAACATACTCATTACTCTGTCATATTTTGGCACTTTTAGAATCCATAAACCACCATAGTATTGTAATAAACCATAAATTACTGCTAAAGATGAGCCGAGGATAAAAAAGTTAAATAATATATTATAATGTTTTGGATTTATTAAACTTATAGAATAAAACAGCCATATGCTTAAACTAAATCGTTTTAATTCAGTAAAAGCAAGTAGTTTGTTAGAAGAAAAGATGTATCTTATAATAATATATACTAAAAACAAAAATGTAAAATATAAAAATTTATTTTTTCTAAAAATAATTTTATTTTTTAAAATTGAATATATAACAAAAGAAGAAAATAAAATATAACTTAAAATTTCTATAAATAAAAGTTTTGGCCTTGAAATTTGAACATCTGGAATTATCGGAACTATTAAAAAGAAGATACAAAAAATTGTTAAAAATAAATAGTATATTACTTTTTCCATTTGTTGATGTTAATATTAAAATTTTATATTTAAAACAATAATTAGGAATAAGTAAGATAGTGAAAGATTTATAAAGTTAAAAAGTGAAAAAGATAGTTAGCTGACAGGTGATGGTTGCTATTAATTAGTGGTTTAAAGAATTTATATTTTATTAAAATTAGATAAATTGATATATAAAATTCAGCATAACCTTATAAAAAATAAAAGGGGATTTAAAATTATGAAAATATATCATAAAATTCATCTAATAGTTTTATCCTCAATATTACTTACCACACTAATTTTTACTCAAAAAAATACCATCTCACTTCCAAAACCTTACTATAAGAGCAATGTTTCTTTTGAAGAAACAATATATAAATGGAAAGCAACAAGAAGATTTGATAAAGAAAAACCATTGACTTTACAACAACTAAGCCAGCTTTTGTGGTCTGCTGCAGGATTAACAATAGATGGGATCTCTTCTGCAACCCGTGTTTATCCTTCGGCAGGAGGTATTTATCCTTTAGAGGTTTATGTTGTATGTGGTAATGTAGAAAATTTACAAAATGGAGTTTATAAATATAACCACAAAACTCATTCTTTAGAGTTAATAAAACTAGGTGATTTAAGAGATGAACTTACAAAAGCTTCTTATAACCAATTTTTTATTTCACAAGCACCAGTGAGTTTTGTATGGGCAGCAAAGTACGATAAAACATCAAGATATGGCTCCAGGGGAAGAGAAAAATATATAAATATAGATTTAGGCCATTCAGCACAAAATTTAACCATACAGGCTACTGCTTTAAAGTTAGCAACAGTTCAAGTTGGTTCATATAACGAAAAAGAAGTTAAAAATTTACTTAGTTTACCTGATGATGAAACACCATTTTATATTATGCCAGTAGGATATCATGCAAGATGAGTATAAAGCGAAAAAGTGACAAAGTTAAAAAGGGTTAGGTGTTAGAAGATAGGTAGTATAAAAAAGTTTGAAAGTAAAAAGAGTATAAGTTATGAAATATAAAATTTTATTTTTTTTAATAAATCTACAGTTTATAATTTTTAATTCAAATTTATATCCACAAACAAAATATAAAGAAGCGCTATATTGGCAGCTGATAGATGAAAAAGAAAAATTAGTCCAATGTTTACTTTGCCCACGGGAGTGTATATTAAAACCTAATCAAAAAGGATATTGTACAGTAAGGATAAATCTTAATGGAAAACTTTACACTATGACTTATAACAATCCTGTATCAATTGCAGTTGATCCTATAGAAAAAAAGCCTGTATTTCATATGCTTGCTGGTAGTAAAAGTTTTTCTTTAGCAACTGCGGGATGTAATCTAAGATGTATTCACTGTCAAAACTGGGAAATATCACAAAGACCACCACAAGAAATAAAAACATACCAATTTACTCCACAACAAGTTGTTAAAATGGCAATTGATTCTGGTTCAAAAAGTATATCGTATACTTATACTGAACCTGTAATTTTTTATGAATATATGTTAGATATAGCAAAAGAAGCAAAAAAATATAATTTAAAAAATGTGATGGTTACATCTGGATATATAAACTTAGAACCTTTAAACGAACTTGTGAAATACATAGATGTATTTCGTGTTGACTTAAAAGGTTTTTCAGAAGCTTTTTACCGCAAAATTGCTTTTGGAAAATTACAACCAGTACTTGATATGTTAAAATATATAAAACAAAAAGGTGCGTTTATTGAAGTTGTAAACTTGATAATTCCAACAATGAATGACAACCAGCAAGAAATTAAAAAAATGTGTGTTTGGATAAAAGAAAACTTAGGTGATGAAACACCATTGTTTTTCTCAAGATTTTATCCTACTTATAAAATTACAAACATTCCACCTACTCCTGTTGAAACTTTAGAAAAAGCATACAAAATTGCAAAAGATGTTGGACTAAAATATGTATATATTGGGAATGTATTTGGTCATCCGTATGAGTCAACTTATTGCCCAAAATGTAATAAAGTTTTAATAAAACGTGTTGGTTATTCTGTATTAGAAAATAATATTATTAAAGGAAGATGCAAATTTTGCGGTGAAAAAATTCCTGGTATTTGGGAATAAATTTTTAAATAAAAAATTTAATAAAGTAATGATTTTAATATTAAAAAAATTTCCATATTCCATAATTATATTAACAATTTTTTTATTATTTTGTTGTAAAAAAGAAAAAAATATATCTACAATAGAAATTGATAAAGAAAATAGAACAATTATATTTTCAGCAAAACTTAATCATTCAAAAGAAAAAAAATATTTTTTATTTTATTTCAAAAGTTATCCTTGGTTAAAATCACATTGTATATTTACTTCTTCATCAAAACTTAAAGAATTACAAACAGCTATAGCATCTATTGATTGGCAACTGTGGGACAAAATCTATACACAAAAATTTTTGCCTGAATTAAAAATAGAAATTTTTTTCAACAACCAATGGGAAAATTTAAAAAATTTTCTCTTAATTAAAAATTTTGATATATACCAGACAGCTTTTTGGGGTAGTCCAATCTATGACGATATAGTGCTTTATAGAAACTACAAAAGTTTTCCTTGTGAAACTTGCAAAATTTTTCCTTTAGAAAAAGATGTTGTTTTAAAAGATAAAAAAATTTTAAACTACAGATTTATTAAAAAAATTCCTGACAGTGAAAACAAATTCAGAATCAAATTTTAAACATTTAATTTATAAAGTTAATATATAAAATGAACATCCTAATGAAACAAAAGGTGCAAATTGTATATATTCACCAAAAATTTTTTTATTTTTGATCAAACCCGCACTTAGCACATATACCAAAGCAACAACACAAGAATAAAATAAAATTTTAAAAATAGAAAACAAACCAAAATGTGTTCCTACAGCACAGAAAAGTTTTAAATCACCACCACCTAAAGCTAGTTTTCTAAAAATTTTTCTGCTTGAAAATTCTATAACCCATAAAAATAAAAATCCAACTATCCCGCCAATTATAGAGTTTGATATTCTTAAAAAAATATCTCTACCTAAAAATGGATTAAAAACTGAAAGTATTATGCCTGAAATTATCAAATAATATGAAAGTATATCTGGTATCTCTGTTGTTTTTATATCAATAAAACTAATAACTAAAAGAACAAATAAGAAATTATAAAAAATCCACATAGTATAAATATTAAATTTTAAATAACATAAAACTGCTAATATTCCGCTTAAAAGTTCAACTAACGGATATTCTACAGAAATTTTTGTTTTACAACTTCTACATTTTCCCGAAAGTAAAATATAACTTAAAACAGGAATGTTGTCATACCATTTAATAGAGATTTTACAATTTGGGCAAAAAGACCATGGAAAGATTATAGAAATTTTTTTTGGTATTCTATAGATTAGAACATTTGCAAAACTGCCAAAGGTAAGCCCTAATAAAAAAATTAAAAAAATTATCATTTAAAGTAAACTTGGGGTGATTACTAACTGTAATCACCCCAAAAAGTATACTAAACATTTGGTTTAATAATTAAACCAATACTCTCCTCTTGTGTCAGTATGGCTACAATTTACTATAATATTACCATAGTCAGCACTTGTAGGATTACCGCAATATCCCCACGCTTGAGAACCATCGCCTACAATATTTGCTGCAGCAGTAGGAATTGAACTATATCCATAAACACCACTTAAATTTCCGGCAGGATGAGCAGTTGGGATTCTTATTTCTGGAATTTTCTTTAAATATCTTGGCACCATCACTGCAGTAAAATCATTTGTAATAACACCAGTTCCTGCTATAGGATAAAAACCTTCAACATCACCATAGTAAATATTTAAAGATGATCTCATAGTAGCAAGCGAACCTTTTGTTGCACCTTCTTGTGCTCTTTTTACAAGGTCAGGAATACGAGGAGCAATTGCTACTGCAAGAATACCAAGAATAACTACTACTACCATTAATTCTATTAATGTAAAACCTTTTTTGTTCATTCTTTTTCACCTCCTTTCAGGGTTTAGTTTGGGATATTATTATAAAAACCCAACCCTGTATAAAATATAAATATATAAATTTTATATTTTTGTCAACTATTTATATTAAAAATTTACAATTTTTTAAAAATTAAAATCAATCTGAAATCTTAACTCGTTATCAAACTTTTTTGAATTTAAGTAATATTTATATCTATATCTTGACCATAGAATAAATTTTTTAAAAAATTTGGTAGATATAGTAAAATAAAATTTGTCTCCAAAAGAATTATTTTCTGTTTCAACGACATAGACATTGTACCATTGAGGATCTAAATAGCTAAGATATACATTTTTATCTGTTTCAAACACACAAAATCTACTATTAATTGTAAACGGATAAATTTTATATTTCACTTCGGTCCACAGTTGTTCTCCGTAATATTCCACATTATATTTTATAAACTTTTGAAATTGTTGGTCAAACCTACACCTTAAAGATATATCTTTGGTTATATTATATGAAATTTGGTATCTATTGTTTATTTTTAACTGTTGTGTTTGAACATAATCTGTTTGTTGAGAAATATTGTATGTTTTTAAATTTATATATTTTTCTTTTAAAGTATCTACATTCCTAAAATAAAATTCAATATTTTCTTTAATTTTATATTTTGTTTCAAAAAATAACTCTTCATATCTTGATGGGTATCTCGGAGATTCAGATGTTGAAGCACCACTAAAGATGCTATCAAAAATTTCACCAGTTGTGTAAGAAAAATTTATATTTAATTTTCCTAACAAATACTCATTACCAAATCTCACTGCTTGTTGATTATTTGGATAATCATAAATTGTAAAACTTTTAGCAAAAGGTGAATAAAATTTTGGACTAAGATATGTGTATAAAAAATAAAATTTTTTATTTTTTGTATGAGATAACAAACCTAAGTTTAAACCAAAACCTTGCTGTGAAAATGTTGAAGTAGAACTTTGTTCATCAAAATAAGCATTACTTTTAGCTATTTCACCATAGAAGTTAAACTTGTATAAAGGAAGATCAAAATACAAACTTCCTACAGCTAACCTATCTCCACGATAAACATTACCCCATTTGTCAGAATATTTATATAACCCATATCTTAAAGCCGTTATTGGGTCAAATACTTTATCATATTCAGCATAATATCCACAAAAACCTAATTTTAAAATGTTTAACGGCAAAGAAAAGTTTATACCAAAAAGTCTTTCTTGAATTTTACTTTGAGGAAGTTTTCCAACAGTTGATGTTTGAATATTTAAATCATAATCCATTAATATTCTATCATATTCAATATATTGTTTTCTTAATTCTAACAAATCATCTAAAGAAATTGTTTTTGTTTCCGTCTTTTCTTCACCAGAAGTTTCGTTTATAGTTATTTCATAATAAACAGAAGTTTTTGAAATCAACTCTTTTTGTGAATAAAAAATTGAATATTCTAAACCTGAAATATGACTTTCAAAACCTATCCCATAAAAATTTGTGTTATCATAAGAAGACTTATCTTCTCTTAAGCCACGCATCTTAGGTTTTACTGAGCTTAAAGAACCGCTTATATAATAGTTTTCATTAAAAACCAAACCGTAACCAAAACCTGCTTTGTAATCGCCTAAAAGAATTTTATCAAAAAAAATTATAGAATTTAATCTTATCCACCATTTGCGTAAAAAATATTTAAATGTTTCATAATTAACCTCTATTTCCATAGGCCTGTGTAAAAAAGTATATCCTAAAGATAAATTATCTCCGTAAGAAAGATAAGTTCTGTTATAAAAATAAAGTGGCTGATTAAACTTTTCTTTTTCTAAATATTTAACTTTATTAAGTTCAGATATGTCTACTTCATCTTGTTTTAACCTTAATCTTAATTGTCCTTTGAGTTTCCTTGGCTGTTTTATTTTTCTAACTGTAATATAAGAAGAAATTTTATTATAAACTTCATCATCAACACCACGAAGTTTTTTAATATCTTTTTTTGATTTAAACGGTTGGATTCTTCTTTGACGGACAATCTGTCTTGCAAGCTCTACAGTCATCCCAGGAAGAGATTTTAATTCTGAATATGTTGCAGTGTTTAAATCTATTGGATTTTTTATTAAATTTTCTAAAAAATCTTCATCTTCTTGAAATAAATCTAGATCTTGCTGTATTGCAGTAAATGTTGTTTCTTGTTCTTGTTTGTCTAAAAACTGCTCATATTCTTCTAACAACTTCTCTTCTTCAAACTGAATTTCTTCATCTTGTTGTGTAAAAGATTGAATATCTAATTGGTCTGTTTGTTGGGGTTTTAGAAAACTTTTGTAAAAAAAAATGATAAGTATTATTAAAATACATCTTTTATTCAACATACAATAAATTTTTTACTTTATCTATATTCTTACGGTTAATATTAGGAATTTTATAAATTTCTTCTACTGAATTAAAATTACCAAATCTTGTTCTGTATCTTATTATATTTTTTGCTTCAGAAGAAGTAAATCCTAAAGTTTTTAATTCTTCTTCAGTAATTTCGTTAAGATTATATTTCTTTTTAGAAACTTCTTTTTCTTGTTTAACAACTTCTTGTTTTTCTTGTTGTTCAACAGCTTTTTCTTCTGGCTGGTTTATTTTTGGTTGGGTCAAATCTTGTTGTGTCTGCTGGCCAAAACTTTGTTCTTGAAGTTGTTTTTGAGGTAAATCTTCTTCTAACACAATATATGGTTTTATTCTTTGCAAGGTTAAACTACCAATACGAGGTATATCTAAGAGTTGTTCTAATGATGTAAACTTCCCTATTTGTTGTCTATATTCTATAATTTTTTGTGCATTATAAGGACCAATTCCAGGAAGATTTGCAATCTCTTCTTTAGTCGCTGTGTTTAAATTTATTGTTTTTTTAGGTAAATCTTTTTTTATTATTTGTGTTTCTCTTTTGACATCTATTTTTTTTGTTTTTTTATCAACAGTTTCTTCATAGTAAACATTTTGTCTTTTAGCAAAATTTAGTCCAAAAGAAACTAGATGTTGACCTGACAAAACAAAATGATGTAAGTATGAGTAATCAATATTTAATTCATAATCTTTAATTTTATAACTTAAACTAAAACCTAAAGAATATCTTGCAGGTTTGTATTCTACCGCAGTTTCTATCCCTAACCTAATAGAACTTGAAAATTTATCATTCAAACTATATCTTATTTCTTCACCTATACGGAAAAATAATGGATCTTTTGGATTTTTTATAACATCAATATAACTTAAAAAATTTTTAACAAACTGTATTTTACTTCCTACAACTAATTCTTTCTGTATTACTTCATCTTCTGAAATATCTGCTGAATAAATATTTTTTGCTACAAAAGAAGTTAGAAATTTATAATGTGGCCTTGCTAAAACTCCTATATCAAAACTTGAAAAACTTCTGCTACCATAATTTTTTATATCAACAGAAAGCAACTTAAAATTTATCCCAAAAGAAAATTTTTCTTTAACATTATTAGCATAAGTAAAATAAATTAAATTTTCTTTATAAAGTTCAAAACCAAAATTGTTATAAATAAATCCAATATTCCCTAAAGATCTTATTTCCGTAGCAAAACAAAATGTGTTGTTTGCAAGTTTAGATATATTATATAAGTTTGTATTAGAAAAATAAAAACTATATCTAGGTATATTAAAAATCCCAGCCGGATTGTAATAAATAACTGACAGATTTTCTTCTTCAGCACTGAATGCTCCACATAATCCAGCACTGTTTGCAAAAATTTCTTTATATTCAAATAACGCATATGTTTTTGAAAAAAATATTAAGAAATATAAAAATAAAAAATATATATTTTTCATATACTTTGTTTTTATCAATTCCTACTCAATAGCTTATACTTTTTAACAGCTACTTTCTTTACTTCTTTAAAATTTTCTTCCTACAACAATAACATCTTTACCAACATATTTTTTAGCGTTAGTTGGATTGTAAGCTTCAAAATATACAATGTATACTCCAGTTGCAACACGACTGCCATCTTTTGTTCTGCCATCCCATGTGATACTTCCAGACCTTAGTTGACGGTATGTTGTAAAATCTCCATTGGGTAATTTGTCTCTGTCTAAAAGTCTAATTATTTCTTTTCCTGAGATGTCATATATTACAATCGTCTTTTGTGCATCAAAATCATCAACATTAAAATTTATCTTTACAAAACTATTTGTTTCATCTTCAGGACAAAACGGATTTGTGTTTTTATCTACTTCTACAACATTTTGTGTTATTGAAACAATTTTTTTATATCCATAACCTAAAGTAGCAGGTTTTATTTCCCAGTCGGTTGTTTGGTTTGTATCTCTAGGTAATCCTTCAAAAGTTTTTGTTCTCTGTAGTGTTTTATTATTATCAACACCAACTGAACTTACAACCCATGGTGTTGTATAACTACTTGTGTTAACATTCCATCCTTCTGCTATCCATTGGTTATTTTTTATAACATCATCAAATTTTGATTTTATAGTAGACCCAGTAGAACCATCTTTATCTGCAAAACATAAAACATCAATATAAGCACCAGTTGAAGTTTTAAGCGAAACTATCACATCTGTAGCGTACATACCATAAGTTGTCATTGTAAATGTTGTTTTTATAACTAAATTATCTTTATTATCAAAATAATAAATATTTTCTTTAGCATTTATATAAACTATAATAAATTTTTCCTTCCCAAGTTTAAAGCTATCTGTTGAAGAAATTATATTGCCAAAACTAAAAACTTTACTTGTATTATAATGTGTAATTTCTAAACTTAAATTGACAATATCTGTTGAAACAATTATATCATAAGAAAAAATTTCAACCCAATCTTGATAATCTGATTGATCAGGTGCAACTTCTGTGATTACAAGTTTTGGTAGTGGATATGTTTGAGATATAAAAATGAATAAACCTAAAAAAAACCATTTATGTTTAAACATATTAACTTACCTCTATTTAACCCAATTTAAAATGTCAGTTATAAGTTTTACCATTTTATACCAACACTGACACTTGTTGTCCAGTTAAGTTCTTGGTTATACCTTGTAGCCAAAATAATATCAAAATTTTTTTGTATTATCTTTCCACCTATAGAATAGTTTATTAAACTTTTTTCGTTAGAAATCTCATATCCTGAAATAAGTACAAAGTTTTGCCATAATTCGCATTCAAGCCCTAAAGTTATAAAACTGTAAACATTTTTGGTATAAGATATATTAAAAAATGTTTTATATTCCGTAATAAAATATTTAATACCTAAACCGTAAACACCTAAACTCTCACTATCACAAAAAGTTATTCCAACACTACAACCCAAATGTAGTTCCGTAGAGGTAAAATTTAAAATATACCCAACCCCAAGTTTGCTACTTAACAAATTTAAGTTACGGTTTAATTTTATACTTCCTAAACCTAAATCTATACCTAAGAAAAATCCTGGGAAAAATATCTCTTTGCCTAAACTTGTGTTAAAAATTATAAAATACAAATTTTCTTTTCTAACATTTATCGGTTCTTCCAAGACAAACTCTGTTTCACCTAAGTCAGCATATCTGAGTTTAAAACCTAAATTAGCAAAATTTTTTGGCAAAAACAATCCTAAAGAATACAAATTTTCTTTCAAACGCCAATAAGTATAACTTAAAGAAAAACTTTTTTTATTTTCCATACCACAACCAGCAGGATTGTTAGCTAAAGAACCACTACCTTCAGATAAAACTTCTAAAGATCGCATTAACATTGTCTCTTCAGCAGAAGATGGAAGAAGTAATGTTTCATACACACTACAATTTATAAAAAGCACGCTATTTACTAAAATAAATATAAATACTAAAATTTTACAATTTTTATTCTTTAACAATTTTTCTAACATAATCTTTACTATACTGGCTACTTTTTACTCTTAATATTGCATAATAAATTCCTTTTTTCATTTCTTTAGACAAATATAACTCAACTTTATTTTCCACCACAGGAACAAAACTTAAATTTTGTTCAAAAATTTTTACACCATAAAGTGAGACTAACAAAAATTTTATTTCTTTAACTCCATCGTTGGGTTTAAATTTTATATTTAACCTTTCTTTTGTAGGATTAGGATAAAACAAAATATCTTCAACTAACTCATCAGTTGTATTAACAAGTTGTGGTGATACTGTTTTATTGTACAACCTTAAAAATTCTTTGTAGAACACTTCAGCAATTTTTCTTGATTCTATAACAATCAAATTTTCATAGTTTCCGCCAGAAGAGCTTAACGCTTGCTGTGTCCAGTTTGCAGAACCGCAGATAACTTTTGGGCTTTCTGCATAAGGGTCTAAAACACAAAATTTGTGGTGCATAAGTCCTTCACCATAAGAAGTTCTGCGTGAATCAAAATAAATATTTATACCATAGGATATTAATTTTTGATAAACATAAAAATTCATACTATCATCGTCTATTATGCCGTATATTTTTACATTTTCATTTTTTAATAATATTAGTTTGTCTAAAATATCATTATATGTAAACCATGCAACTGAAAAGTATAAATTTTTTACCATAGGTTTTTCATAGTATTTGTCATACAAAATATCAACTAAAACATCTTTTAATTCTTTTGGTTTTAAGTAAGGATTAAAATATACACTTATTTTTGTCCCGTCAGATAAAAATGTTTGTTTTCCGTTGAAATCTTCGATAGTTATTGTTCCTGTTGATCCCCACATATACAAAAATGCTTTCTCATAAATCTCAGCAAGTTCTTTTGAAAAAATCTCTACACAAAAATTATCCTGTTGATAAGTTGCAGAAACTGTAAAATTGTACGAACCACTCCACACTTTTGAACTTTTAACTACCACAAACTTGTTATGCATCAATATGTTGCTTGAACCAAGTTTTTTCCACTCAAAACTTGATTTAAATACAGCAGTAGAAACATCTTTATCAAAAATAGAATAAACTTTTACACCTTTTTTTATAACATTGTCCACCGCAGAAGTTATTGTTGTATTATTAACTTCGTAAATACAAACATACATCGTAGTTCCTGCAGGTACTGATTCTATAAACTCTTTTAATGCAAAATCTATAGGTTTTTGGTGAGTTGAAAGTGCACTTAATGAAGGAAGAAAACTGCTTGGGTCAGTAAAATAAACATTTATTTCTGAAGAATAAGAAATACAAGTTATAAAAAAACAAAGAAATAAAATTAAAATCATATTTTAGCATTAATATTAAAACAATGAACAAAAATTTCTATCACCTTTGAATACAACCATTTTTCTCTAACTACCACCTACCAGCTAATATCAAAACTTTACATCTACACAAATTCTATGATTACCAAAAGTATCATTATACACTATTGGTAACCCAAAATTATAAACTATACCAAGGTTAAGTTTTTCAGAAATTTTTATCCCTTGATATCCAAAACCTAAATTAAAAGAATTTTTGTTTATTCCAAACCTTATAGGTATGGTATGAAAATTTAAATATGTCTCAATAGCTAATGCATAAAAAAATTTTGTATTTTCATCACCCCAATCTTGGTTTCTATACCTTAACTCTATGCCTAAAGTAAAATCTTCAAAATACAGTCCTGTTTTTATATCACCAAAATTGTATGCACTACCAAAAGATACTACCATTGGTATTATATCTTTGTTTTCTTCCAAAACAGCAATATTTGGTTGATTAAAATCTTTCACTGCAAAACCTACAGACATCTTATCATCTAAAAATTTGTATATTGCACCAAAATCTAATGATACAACTGATCTTGATTTTTTATCTTTCAATTCTGGTTCTAAATTTAAGATTTCATCATCAAAAGTATATTTTTTAGTAAGATATTTAAAATTTATACCTAAACTTAAAGCCGGTAATTCAGAATAAATTTCATCCAATTTTTTGCTAAGATTAAAAATAATTGTATCTTCTTTATACAAATTGTTTTCTACATTATAACTTCCATAACTAAATCCTAAAGAAATATATTTTGTTTTAAAAACTCCTGCTATGTTCATAAGATAAATATTGATATCTTCAATACCTAAAAACGGTTTTGAATACATTGTTTGGACAAAATTTTTTTCAACAAATCTTGTCCCTGAAGGGTTATAATAAACCCCTGATGGTTCATCACTTATGGCAGTAAAAACACCCCCCATACTTTCTGCACGAACAGACCAGTCAGTGCTTTGGAATGCGGAAAATAACAAACAGCAGTTAGGTGATAGCAGGTAGGTGATAGTTAAAAATAACAAAAGAAAATTTTTGATAATTTTTCTTTTGCTTTGAATCAATACATTTAATAACTTCCATACTTTTTGGATTTTATTAAATATTTCTTGATTATAAATGTAATATTCTAACTCTTTTGCTAACAACAGTTGTGTTTCCAACTCTGTAAGAGAACCTTTTTCTGTAATAAAAAACTTTATTTTTTCTTTCCCACCTGTCCTTGCAGCACCTTCAGCTATACTGCTTACTATAGAAACTACCGCTCGTCTGATTTGTTGTGTAATACCAAACAGTTCACTCTTTGGAAATTTTTTAACAATCTGATAAACTTCTTTACATAATGCAAACGCTTTCTGCAATACTAACAATTTTTTATTTGGTGAAATATATTCTTTATCACTCATATCTAAAACCTTTTCCTTTATTTTTTCACCTGCCTGCTATAAACTATCAGCTGTCTTTTTTACTCTTTTACTTTCTCAATATTTTACTTTTTTATTTTCTCACTTCACCACAATAACTACTCCATATTTTCGTTTCCCATCTTTTGTTTTTATCTGATAAATATACGCACCAGATTCTATTTTTTTACCTTTACTATCTTCGGCATGCCATATGATTAATTTGTCTCCATCAGATTTTTGTCTCCATATTTCGTTTCCGTTATAATCTCGTATTACAACCTCTTGTGTCTCTTTACCAAAAACAATCTCAGGATTTTTTGTCGTGATAAACTTTTGTTCAGGTTTATCTTCTGGTGGTAAAACACGCCACCACTCGTTTTCTTTAGGCCATCTTGTTATGTTAACTTCATCTTTTGCTTCAAGATAATACTCAACTCCTTGTTTGCCAATAACAAAAATTGTGAACTCAAGTTCACCTTTGCCAATAAATTCTGCAGAATATAACCCATCACCTGTAATCTTTATCTCTTTTTCAAAATTATTTTGTGCAGCGATATTTCTATACTTACCTATTACAGATGTTATCTTACCTTGTTTATCATTTTCGTTAAACCTGTCATCAAGAATTTTGAATTCTACAAAAGCAACATCTTTTGCAATATCACGCGAAGTAAGCTGCCTTAAAATCTGTATCTTAGGTGGGATTAAATCAGGAATTGCTTCAGCAATATTTGAGGGGTCACTTAAAGAACCAAAAGTATCTGAAGTGCGAACTAAATAATAATAAGTTTTAGTTTTTTCAACAGAATAATCAGTAGCAGAGTTAGAAAGTGAAAAAGTAAGAAAGTGAAAAAATGAAGAAGATGAATTGTCAGTAGAACGATAAATATTATATCCAGCAAAATTGTCTGCTTTATAATCAGGCGAATCTTCCCATGAAAGTGAAACATAACTACCATAATGGGTTGCAACTAAATTGCCTGGCGGGCGAATTTTAGGAACTGCTGAAACAGGCGGGTCACTTAAAGAGCCTACAAGAACTTCACCATAATAACCATCACCAGTATCACCTTTATCTACTGTTCTTATCCTATAGAAATATTCTGTGCCGTTTGTCAGTCCGGTAATTGTTGTATGTGCCAAAGGATAACTGACTGTTGCAATATGAACAACATTTTCTTCAGTTGACGAACTAAAACTAAATGTCGCCTGATATACCCAGTACTTGTCTATATCTCCAGGATCAGCTGAAGGATGTTGCCAAGAAAGTGATATACTTCTGTTTGAAGACACCGCTGAAATCTGAGATGGTGGAAAAGGTGGTAAATCAACTGTCCAGGCATAATTTGAAGTGTTTATACCCAGGCCTTCATCTTTTGTCCAAGTTGACCAGTTGTTAGAATCATCTCTTGCAATAATTCCAAAATAGTATGAAGTTCCTGGAGCAAGCCCTCTAACAATATAACTAACTTCTGTTTTTGGTGGAACGCCTGTTGTTGAAAATTCTATGTTGTAACTATCATCCTTTGAAAAACTTGTAAAGTTAATGGTTGAATATTTGATTCTATAGGCGGCATTATTCAAAGTGCCATCTTCGCCATCATCCCCAGGCGATGTCCAGTTGAGTTGAACTGCCCCTTCAATATTAGTAGATAAAGCAGTTAGGTTGGAGATTGATGAAGGTATTATAGTGTCAGGTATTAGATATCCTGTGATTTTGACATCGTCAAGATTAAAAGAATTTTGACCAGATGTACGATTCATTCTTACATAAACATTTTGATATCCTGATAAATCAATTGTTTGTGTTTGCCAAGTATTTGCTATTCCACCTGTAGAAAAAATAGTTAACCAAGTACCAGAAATAAATTGTGAAGTACCTATCTGAACAGTAAATACAGATGCTGAACCGGTAACATACAACTGAAATGTCATAGTTAGAGGATTCTCTAGGAAAGGAGTAAACAAATAATTTGATGCAGTAAAATTGCCAACACTATATGGAGGGCTAACATAACGAGTTGTAACTCTTGTTGTACCTTGTGCCACCCAACCAGAAGGCGGAAATGTTTCACCATCAAAACTTTCATCAATAATTACTCCTATTTGATAAGAAAGTGTTTTTGTACTAAATATATCACTAAATTCGGTAGAAACATCATCGCCATTAAATGCTCTTACTCTGAAGAAATATTCAGTATCAACAGCTAAACCATCAATATCTGCTGTTGTGTTTGTATAATTATCCGTCAACTTTATTGGAGTTGAAAAATTTGTAACAAAGTTATCAGTAGATTGTGACACCTCATATCTTGTTGCAGAATGATTGTTGTTTGCAGACCAGGATAATAAAACACTATTGTAATTTACACCGATAACAGTTAAGTTTGTAGGCGGGTTTGCAAGTGTATAAACAGTTGTTTTTGCTGAAAGTTCACCCAGCCCTGTTGTATTAAACGCGCGGATATATCTGCCACACTGCTGATTTGGAGCAAATCCGCTTTCTACATAAAAAGTATTAGCAGAGACAAGTTCTGCAACTACAGAGTTGTCTGTGGCACTATAAATTTTGTAGCCGTCAGCACCTAAGGCAGGTTCCCATTGCCAGTTTATTGATGTTGTGGATATTGCAATACCGTAAAAAGAACCAACTGGTGAGGGATATGTTCTTGTTGATGCACTCGGAAAGTCAAATTCTGTATTTACAATATCATCACCATTGACAGGATAAATTCTGTAATAATAAGTCACTCCTGATAATAAATTCTGATGTTGATAAGTCAACGTCGGTGAGGCAACCGTGGTGATATTTAACCAATATTCCTGTGATTGTGAATCAACAGTTGAACACCATATCTGATATTTAGTTGCACCACTATAATTCCAGGATAAATCTATTGTTGATGAACTTACCGCTACTGCATTTAATACCGTCGGTGGGTAAGCAAGTGTGTATCTTGAGACATTTAGAGACGGAGCTGAAAGGCCGTATTCATTTCCTGCTTTTATGTATCTTGTATACTGCGTGTTTGAAGAAAGGCCAACTTCAATCCAAGTAGTTGTCCCGTTGCCTTCAAGATTTGCTAATAGTGAATTGTTGTCCGCATCATAAACCTGATAATAAGTAGCATTTTTTGTAATATTCCACTCCCATTTTATTGAAACTGTAGATAATGCAATTCCATAAAGTCCAAGTGGTGTAGCAGGCGGACCTGGTAATGTTTTTGTACTGACTATGTTACTATACCCAGATTCAATTCCGTCGCCGTTATATGCCCAAACACGGAAATAATAAGTAGTATCCTCACCAAGACCTGTTGCTGTTGTTGTAAGTTCTGTGAGATTATCAGAAAGAGAAACAAAGGTCGTATGATTAACTGTAAAATTCTCATCTTCTGCACGGGCAAGACCAAACCTTGTACCTTGGGGATTACCACCTGCTTGCCAGGTCAGTGTCACTGAACTTGAATAAACCTCTGTTATCTGCAGATTTTCCGGTGGAACTGCAAGTGTATAAAATGTTGCATGGTTTGAATCCAACGATTCACCGACAATGTTATATGAACGGACATATCTGCCATAGGCGGTGTTGGTGGAGAGACCTGTTTCTTCGTAAGTGTTTGTTCCAAAGGGTACTGTAGCAACAAGTGTCGTGGGAGATGTGGCCTGATATATTTTATATCCATCAGCAAAACCATTAGGAGGTGTCCATGTCCAGGTTATGGAAGTAGATGTTCTTGCTTGTATATTAAAATCTGTAGGTACTCCAGGATAAGTAGTTGAACTTACTATATTACTTGAAGAATCATAATTTGGTTTTCCCACAGAGTTTACAGCTATTAATCTATACCAGTAAGTAGTTCCCCATTCTAAATCAACATCTTGATACATATTACCTGGCGCTGGAACACTTGAACGCCATATCCAGTTATAAGGAGAAGAAATGGTTGAGTGTTCTACCCAGTAAGTCGCTGCACCAGAAAGAGACCAAGATAGGGTTATTATATTTGTGGTTACATTCGTTATCTCAAGATCATTTGGCGCAGAAGCAAGCGGTGTAACTTGAGCCCAGGCAGTTGCACCATTTGAAATTTCTGACCAATTACCAGAATTGTCTTTTGTCCAGATTCTAAAATAATAAGTTACATTTTCTTGAAGACCACCAACAGTATAATAAACAGTTGTTCCTTGTAGAACAGGTCCTGTTGGGATATAAATTTCATAAACATTCTGTGGTGATGAAGTTGAAAAGACAACATTTTCAGTCATTGAAGAATATTGGATATAAAAAGTGCTCCCTGAAGGAAGGTTACCTATGTATCCATCATTTCCTGGAGAAACCCAACTTAAATTTATCTCGCCACCATTTGTGCCGGTTTCTGCAACAAAACTTGTGATTTTCCCCGGCGGGTCAACATCTCGCCATCGGTAACGCCAGAAAGAATCCGTAGCATTAGTTGAGCCTAACCTTCCGTAAATATAATCACCAACCCTTGCGAGACGGTTACCTGTGTTTGTCCCCACAGCAATTGGTAATGACTGAACTGTAACCCACTGATTTTGAGAAATGTTATATTTTAAAAAATTTGTACTACCACCACCTTGAATCGCGTAAATATTTGATGAAGTTATAACACCATCCCAACATAAAGAACCGCCTGCTCCCCAGTTGCCCGTAGGTAATGATTGAAGAGATTCCCACGTATCAGTATCTATATTGTACCTTTTGAAAAATGCATTAGAAGTACTACCGAATCTTGAACCATAAATATAATTATCTCCTGTCCATAAAAGATTACTTCCAGCCCCTGTTGCCGCTCCGGGAGGCGCCACAGAACTCCACTCATTAGTCAATATATTATATCTCCAAAAAACATTTGTTCCACCTTGAAATGCATAACACCATTTAGCATCTACTGAAGTGCTTACATAAACTATTGCACCACCGCCTGCTATAGAACCTGGCGGGTCTGCTAATCTTGTAAATGTTGATGCAGAAATATCGTATTGATAAAACGTTGTTCCACCTAAAAGCATATATATAAAATTTTCACCATCCCAGGTCATTGAAGCGCCGGTACTTGCATTATATGGTAAATTAGTAGTAGAAATCCAAACATCTGTTTCAATATCATAAATTTGAAAAATATTACTTCCTCCGCGCATACTATATATTTTATCTTTACCTTCTTTTTGAACATAAACAACACAAACTCCAGCCCCTTGTGCATTGCCAGGCGCTGTTGTAAGTTGAACCCAGCTATTAATTGCCTGACCTGTTTGCGCAAAGGTATACTGCGATAAAACTGCTAAACACAAAACTACACCTGAAAAAATTTTTTCCAATTTAGTTTTCATCACTTCTTCAATTTAAGTACCATTTTCAATTTTTCAACATCCAAAATATCGTTTGGTCTTTTTAACTTACTTTTTACTTTTATCAGGTCTTTTATGTTTAAAAGGTTAGTAAGTACATCACCGTATTTTATCCTTTTTCTTCGTTTCCATGCCGAATTGAAATTTAAACCTCCAAAATCCATCATTATATCAACTCTTACAGGTTCCACACCGATCTGATAAATCAAATTTTTATTAGTAAAATCATCTATGGAAATATTTCTCAATGGAGCACCAAATTCTTTTAACGCATTATAAACCCTAATTGCATTTTCCTTATCAGGTTTTATCCAAATATCTATATCTTTTGTATATCGTGGCTCCGTATAGTAAATCACAGCATATGCCCCTACAATTATGTATTTCACCCTATATTTGTTGAATGTTTTCAACAGATCTTTGTAGTCTGAACTTAATTGCATTTTTCCCTCTTATTTTTTCATAATCTCGTAACATCTCCCATGCTACTGAAAATCTGCGTGTTACCCCAAGTTTTTGCCAGAACTTTATGTTCCAATCATCGTTTGACTCTGAAATTTTCACAATCCTTTCCATTATAACTCGTCTTTTCTTCATTACTTTGTTTAACTCTTCTATACGGTTTTTAAATCTACCACATCAAGAGTAGTTATTCAATCTGATAAAAATTCCCACTAACAGCAAAATATTCATCTTCAACTTTTGAAACATCTACGCCAAATTCAGCCATTGCTAATTTTGTCTTTCTACTGTTATCTAAATCTGGATAAACCAAAATATCCATATCGTCTGTATACCGTGGTTTACTGTGATACGAAACTGCAAACCCGCCAACTATACAGTATTTGACTCTATACTTATTCAAGCATTCTAAAAAATCTTCAAAACCTTCTTTCTGTTCTCAATTTCTCTAAAATTTCCTGTTATACAAATTTTTTGTTCAACCTCCTTTTATCTCTTTTATCTTATAGAACTGTTCTCTTAAATACTGAAGGATGTCAAGCCGTTGTTGTGGGGTCAAGGAAATAAAGTAGCAGCAAACAGCAACACCAGACGCTGCAGCTAATGGTGCGGAAGTTACCCAAACCCAGCTATTAACTGGTTGTCCTGTTTGACCAAAAATCAATCCTGGCAAAACTACTATACACAACATTCCTAAAAAAATTGTTTTTCTTTTCAGTTTCATATTTTATTTTATCTAATACTAAAAATTAAAGAAAAAAATTCAAAGAAAAACATAACAAGCAACACAAATTTATTTGAAAAAAAATTGAATGGGGAAAATTTTGTGTAAAATTGAAGTTTCTAAATTAGGATTAATTTTTTTAAATAGAAAAAAGAAAAATGTAGGAAAAATTAAATCATATTTGGAAGAATTTGGTTTAAAATTAATTACTTTCACTAATTTATCTAATACAAAATTTTTTTTATAAAGTCAATAGATACAAAAATGGCCAGGGAACAAATGGATACTAACTTTTTTATCAAAAGCCTACCCGGCTTAAGGGTTAGTTTTGTCCCCTGGCCAAAATTTTTTATTGGACCAGGGAAGAAAATTTATAATGGGCTCTCCAGCCACACAGGTTTTATTCCCCGGTCCCAAATTTAACATTTCTACAAATTCTCATCTAGTAGTTACTTTAGAAATTTTTTAAAATTAATTTTTTAAAATTTTTTTCTCAAAGAACATTTTCATTTTTTATATATATACACAAAATGTAAATTTGTCAACAGAATTTTTTAAAATTTTTTAATAAAAATTTTTATATTCAGAAAATTTATAATTTTTTATCTTAATTTTTCTAAAAGATATTTTGCTGTGTAAGAATTTTGTATTTTTAAAAAATTTTCAAATTCTCCTTGATAAACTACATATCCACCTTCTTGGCCTCCTTCAGGACCTAAATCTATCACCCAGTCAGAGGTTTTTATCACTTCTAAGTTGTGTTCAATTACAACAACTGTGTTGCCTAAATCTACAAGTTTGTGTAAAACTTTAAGAAGTTTTTCTACATCTGCAAAATGTAATCCTGTAGTTGGCTCATCAAGAATATACAAAGTTTTTCCAGTAGATCTATGACAAAGTTCTGCTGCTAACTTAATTCTTTGTGCTTCACCGCCAGAAAGTGTTGTCGCTGGCTGGCCAAGTTTTATATATCCAAGACCTACATCGTTTATAACTGACAAAATACTTCTTATTTTTGTGATATTATTAAAAAACTCTAGTGCCTCTTCTACAGTCATCTCTAAAACTTCATAAATATTTTTATCTTTATATTTTATCTTAAGAGTTTCTTCGTTAAATCTTTTCCCACCACAAACATCACATTTTACATATACATCAGGCAAAAATTGCATCTCTATCTTCAACATACCATCTCCTTGACAATTTTCACATCTTCCACCTTTTACATTAAAAGAAAATCTTCCTGGAAGATATCCTCTTCTTCTTGATTCTTGTGTTTGCGAAAAAAGTTCTCTTATATAAGTAAAAACTCCAGTATAAGTTGCAGGATTAGACCTTGGAGTCCTTCCTATCGGCGATTGGTCAACTATAATAACTTTATCAATGTATTCATAACCTTCTATTTTTTTAAATTTGCCAGGTTCTTCTTTTGAATTGTACAGCTTTTTTGCTAAAGCTTTGTACAAAATTTCATTGACTAAAGTTGATTTACCAGAACCTGATACTCCTGTAACACAGATAAATAATCCTAAAGGAAATTCTACATCTATATTTTTTAGATTAAACTGTTGTGCAGAAAAAATCTTTACAGATTTTCCTTTTGGTTTACGCTTCTGTTTATTAACATCTATTTTTAATTCATTGCGCAAATATTTTAATGTTAAAGAGTTTTCATTTTTAAAATTTTTGTCTAAAACATATTTTGTTGGTGCTGAAACTACAACTTCACCACCGTGAATTCCTGCATACGGACCTAAATCTACAATCCAGTCAGATTGTTTTATTACACTTTCGTCATGTTCAACTACAATTAAAGTATTACCAATATCTCTTAAAGATTTCATTGCATCAATCAACCTCTGTGTGTCTCTTGGATGAAGACCTACAGTTGGTTCATCTAGAACATAAAGCACGCCTGTAAGTCCAGAACCTATCTGTGTTGCAAGATGTATCCTTTGTGCTTCTCCACCAGCAAGTGTGGAAGTTTCTCTGTCTAATGTTATATAATCAATACCAACTGAAAGTAAGAAATCTGTTCTGTGGTTTAATTCTTTTAATATTGGTTTTACAATTTCTTGTTCTTGTTCTGTAAGTACAAGTTTGTTTATAATATTTTTAAATTCTTTAATTGAAAAAGAAGATATCTCTGCTATATTAAGAAATCCTATGTTAGTATTTATTTTTATAAATAAACTTTCCTGTTTTAATCTTTTACCTTTACATAGAGGACAAACAACTCTGCTTATATATTTGCTATAAATCTCTTCTTTTACATACTCAGAGTCAGTTTGTTGATATCTTCTTTGTAGATGAGTTATCACACCTTCAAAAATATCGTCTCCATATAGAATAACTTTCTGTTGTTCTTTTGACAATTTATTAAACGGTTTTGAAAGATCAATATTATGTCTTTTTGCAACTTCATCTAAAATTTCTTCATAATAATTTCTCCATGAAGATTTCCATCTATGAGTTCTTGTTGTGATAGGATTAGAAAATGGTTCTATTGCACCATCTAAAATAGAAATATTCTTGTCAGGAACAACAAGTTCTGGATCAATTTCAAGTTTATGTCCTAAACCATGACAGGATGGACATGCACCATAAGGTGAATTAAACGAAAACATCCGTGGTTCAAGCTGTGGTATGCTATAACCACAATTTATACAAGTAAAATGTTCAGAAAAAATTTTTTCTTTATCTTTAGCAATTATTAAAACTAAACCCTGCGATTTTTTTAATGCAATTTCTATGGAATCGAATATCCTAGATTTATTTTGTAGTGAAACAGTAATTGTATCAACTATGATATCAATATTATGTTTCTTATATCTGTCAAGTTTTATTTTTTGTATAGGTGTTTCATCTAAATCATAAATTTTGTTGTCAATTCTAACTTTTACAAATCCTTCCTTTAAAATTTTTTCCAACAAATCTTGATAAGTACCAATTCTTCCTCTTACCACAGGAGAAGATATTACAATTTTTTGTTCATTATAAGATTTTAAAATGTCATCTAAAATTTGTTGTGGAGAGGATGAAGAAATCTGTGGATGGTTTTCACAATTAGGACAAAAAGTTTTTCCTACACGAGCATATAATAATCTTAAGTAATCATAAATTTCAGTTGTTGTCCCTACTGTAGAACGAGGATTATGTGAAGGAGATCGTTGTTCAATTGATATTGCAGGAGAAAGTCCTTCGATTTTATCAACTTCTGGTTTGTCCATTAAAGGCAAAAATTGTCTTGCATAAGCAGAAAGTGATTCAACATATCTTCTTTGTCCTTCAGCATATATTGTATCAAACGCAAGTGAAGATTTTCCTGAACCTGAAAGTCCTGTAATAACAATAATTTTGTTTTTTGGTAATTCAAGATTTATATTTTTTAAATTATGCTCTTTAGCAGCAACAATTATTATTTTATCCATATGTTTAAAAATTTTAAGAAAAGCAACAATACTGAAGTTCTGTTAAAGTTTTAAAAAAATAATCTTTTGATAAGCAAAATTTTTACTTTATTATTTTCCATCCAAGAGGTAAAACTAATGATGCAAAAATAATCTTTATAAAATCACTAATTATAAAAGGAATAACACCAATATGTAAAACTTTTAAAAAATCAAAATTTACAAATCTTAATAACCACAAAATGCCAAAAATATATATAATTAAATTTCCAACAATCATACAAAAAAATGTTTTTATAAAACTTCTGTCAAACCCGTATTCTGCCAACAAAGCACAAATATATCCAGCAATAAAAAAACCCAAAATATACCCACCTGTAGGACCTACAATATATAAAACTCCTCCTCCATACGAAAATACCGGCAACCCTAATATACCTTCAAAAAGATACAAACTTAAAACATATAAAACTTTTCTTCCTAATAACATTGATAAAAATAATACTGCAAAAGTTTGCATTGTGAAAGGTATCATTGTAAATGGTATTTTAAAATTTATTTTTGAAGATAAGATTAATAAAATATTGCCTAAAATTGAAATTGTAAATGTATAAAAAATTTGTTCTACAGGATTTGAAATTTTTAAAATTTTTTGGCTTAAATATTCTGAATATGTTAAAGATTTTATCATATATTCCTCCCAAAAATTTAGCTTTGTTAATTTATCTAAAACTTCTTAATTTAAAATCAGAAATTTATAGAGATGTAATTTTATAAAATTTATTATCAAAAAATCAACTTGTGGAAATGAACACAAATAATGAAACCTAAAGAAATTTTCTGCATCTATATCTTATGGAAAAACAACCAAAACATTGGTGATCACCAATATAAAAAATTTTTAACTAAAAGGAGGTGATAAGTATGAAATTCTTAAAACCTATTGACGAATTTGAAAAAACTATTGAACAAACATTTAAACCTCTACAAAGATTAAAAAGATTTTTTGAAGATTGGGATTTAGATATACCAACAGAATCTGTTAATCTTCCCAAGATAGATGTTTGGGAAGATAACGACAAATATGTCGTAGAAGCAGAACTTCCTGGATTTGATAAAAAAGATATAGATTTAAATATAACTAACGACGTCATAACTATAAAAGCTACCAAAAAACAACAACAAGAAAAGAAAGATAAAAATTACTACTATGCAGAAAGATCTTATGGCGAGTTTGTAAGAAGTCTAAGATTGCCATCTGAAGTTGATAAAAAATCTATAAAAGCAAAGTACACAAATGGTGTTTTAGAATTAACTCTGCCAAAAACAAAAGAAGCAAAAGAAAAGTCAACCAAAGTAGAGATTGAGTAATGCTCTGCTTTTTATTTATTCGTGAAGATGCTTAAAAATTTATAAATAGCCGACACTTTTTAATAAGGTGTCGGCTATTATATCTTTTACTTTATTTTTTCTAACAAGTTCATTACAAAATTTTTATGATGTTGAAGCAATTTTTGTGTTTTTGCTTCAAACCTTAAAACTAAAACAGGTTGTGTATTTGAGGCTCTTAAAAGTCCAAACCCGTAATCAGAAAATTGTATCCTTACGCCATCAATATCTATAAATTTAATCTTTTGTTTTTTAAGTTCTTGTTTTAATTTTTCTACAATTTCAAACTTTTTTTCATCTGATGATTCAATTCTTATTTCAGCTGTAGTATAAGTTTTAGGTATAAAACTTATAATTTTGTCTAACGATTTTTTTTCTAATCCAATAATTTCTAACAATCTTAAAGAAGAATATATTGCATCATCAAAACCAAAATATTTATCGTTAAAAAACATATGGCCTGACATTTCTCCTGCTAAAAGTGCATTTTCTTTTTTCATTTTTTCTTTTATCAACGAATGTCCTGTTTTATAAATTATTGGTTGGCCACCCAATTTTTTTATCCCGTCAAATAATACTTGTGAACATTTAACTTCTCCTATAAATTTTGGTTTATGTTTAACTCCGAATTCTTTTATAACATACTTTGAAAACAACAACAGTAATTTATCACCAAAAACAATCTCACCTTTACTGTCAACAGCACCAAGACGGTCTGCATCGCCATCATAACCTATACCACAAAAAAGTCTTTTTTGTTTTACTACATTTGATAATTCTTTTACATATTCTTTTAGCGTAGGGTCTGGATGATGGTTAGGAAAATTTCCATCTGGTTCGAAAAATAGAGGTATATATTTTATTTCTAAATTATCTAATATTTTTTTTATCACAATACCTGCAGTACCATTGCCACAATCAACTGCAAAAACCGGTTTTTTAAAATCAGAAAATAATTTTTTTAGTTTATAAAAATGCCCTGTTAAAAAATTTACATAATCAGAGATAATATCATACTTTACAACTTTGCCTTTTTTGTCAGAAATTAAAAAGTTTTCTTTAATTGCTATTTTATAAATTTCCTTTATTTTTTCTCCATACAAAGCAGAAGTTCCAACACAAAGTTTCATACCATTAAACTCAGGTGGGTTATGAGATGCTGTGATCATTACACCACCATCTACTTGTTTTGTTTTTTCATTTGGTGGAACAATTTTTGTAAATAATGAAAAATATAAAACTGGTGTTGGTACAGTATCAATGTCTATAACATTTATTCCAGAATTTACAAAACCAGAAATAACTCCTTCTTTAATCTCAGGCGAACTTTTTCGCACATCCATACCAACAATTATCCAAACATCATCTTTTTTGCCTGTTTGTTGAATCAAATATTTTGAGAATGACAACGCAATTTTATAAGCAATATCTTTATTGATATCCTGTGGATAAATTCCACGAATGTCATATTCTCTAAAAATTTTTTCTTTCATATTAAAAATTTCCTCCATTTTTGGAAAATAATGTAAACATTATTTTATTCCCATTCAATTGTAGCAGGTGGTTTTGAAGATATATCATAAACTACACGGTTTATACCACGAACTTCGTTTATTATCCTGTTTGAAAGTTTTGATAATAACTCATATGGAAGTTTTACCCAATCAGCTGTCATTGCATCTTGTGATTCTACACACCTTATTGCTAAAACATTTTCATAAGTTCTTTTATCACCCATAATACCAACAGTTTTTATTGGTAATAAAACGCCAAAACATTGCCAAACTTTTTCATAAAATCCATCTTTTATTATTTCTTGCTCTATAATTTTATCTGCTTTTTTTAAAAGTTCTGTTCTTTTTTTTGTAACCTCACCAATAATTCTTACCGCCAGCCCAGGACCAGGAAATGGATGTCTTAACAAAATCTCTTTTGGCAGACCAAGTTCTTCACCAAGTTTTCTTACCTCGTCTTTAAACAAAAATTTTAGCGGTTCAACAAGTTTGAATTTCAGCCTTTTTGGCAACCCACCTACATTATGATGTGTTTTAATTGTTTTTGATGGACCTTTAACTGAAACACTTTCTATAACATCAGGATAAAGAGTACCTTGAACCAAAAATTCTATTCTTTTGCCTATTTTATGTTCAATTTTTTTGGCTTGTTGCTCAAAAACTTTAATAAATGTTTTACCAATAATCTTTCTTTTTTTTTCAGGATCTAATACACCTATAAGTTTTGAAAGAAAAATTTTTTCTGCATCAACAATGTAAAGATTTTTTCCAAATATAGGCCTAAATATTTTTTCAACTTTTTCTCTTTCTTTATACCTTAACAAACCGTTGTCTACAAAAATACAATGTAAATTTTCACCAACTGCTTTGTAGACTAAAGTTGACGCAACTGACGAATCTACACCGCCAGAGATTGCACAAATAACAGGTTTGTTGCCAACTTTAGTTTTAATCTCATCAATTGATTTAGAAATAAAATTTTCCATTTTCCAATTTGGGAATTCTTTACAAATTTTAAAAACAAAATTTTTTAAAATTTCAACTCCGTATTCAGTGTGTTTTACTTCAGGATGAAATTGTAAAATATATATATTTTTTTTAAAATTTTCTGCTGCAGCTATAAGATTGTTCTCTGTTTTTGCAGTAGTATAAAATCCCTCTGGTAAGTTTACTATTGTATCTCCGTGACTCATCCATACAACCGACTCTTTTGGTATATTAGAAAACAAAATATTTTTTTTTGTTTGTTTAATTTTTGCAAGACCATATTCATGAATTTTACTTTTTTCAACCCTTCCTTTTAAGACATAGCTGATAAGTTGCATACCATAACAAATGCCAAGTATCGGAATTTTATTTTCTAAGAAATAGTTTAAAATAGAAAAATCTATTTTAGGTGAGTTTTTTTCATATACACTGTCGGGTCCACCAGAAAAAATTATTCCTTTGACAGTTTTAAAATCAAAAGTTTTTATTTCAACATTATAAGGATGAATTTCACAATATACATTAAACTCTCTAATTCTTCTTGCTATAAGTTGTGTATACTGTGAACCAAAATCTAAAATTATTATCATACCTAAACTACTTGATTATTTTCCCATACCAACTCTTTGCTCTTTTTGATATCTTTTACCTTCAGTTTTAATCTCAGGTGCAATTATTAGTTGTGCTAGCTGCAGTTCTTTAATTCTTCTTGCGCCAACATTGCCCATACAAGTCCTAAGTGCACCTACAAAATTTTGTGTCCCATCGTCTGTTTTTGAAGGACCCAACAAAATCTCTTTTAAGCTTCCTGTTGTGCCAACATAAATTCTTGCTCCACGAGGAAGATAAAAATGCGGCATAGCCATACCCCAATGATAACCCTTACCAGGAGCTTCTTTTGCTTTTGCAAAACCAGAACCAAACATTACAAGGTCTGCTCCTGCAACAAAAGATTTGCACATATCACCGCTTGTGATTATCCCACCATCAGTTATAACAGGAACATATTTACCTGTTTTTTTGAAATAAAAATCTCTTGCTCTTGCACAATCTACAGTAGAAGTTATCTGCGGAACACCTATACCTAAAACCTGTCTTGTAGTACAAGCAGCACCAGGACCAACTCCTACTAATACTGCTGATGCTCCTATTTCCATAAGCTGTAGTGCAACCTGATATGTGACACAATTGCCAATAATCACAGGTAAACCACTTTCTTTACAAATTTTTTCTAAATCAACACAACCATAACTAGATGAGTAATGTTTCACAGTAACCACAGTTGCTTGAATAACAAAAATATCTGCTTTTGCTTGTTTTGCTATTTGGATATATTTTGGTGCATTCTGTGGTATCGTAGAAACTGCACATAAAACATTTTCTTTTTTAATTTCTTTTATTCTTTCATATATTAACTCTTCTTTTACTGGTTCTTTATATATTTGTTGAATAATTTCAGTAACTTTATCATCTGGCGCAGAAACAATCTTCTCAATTTGTTCATAAGGATTTTTATATCTTGTATAAATACCATCTAAATTTAATACACCTAAAGCACCAAGTTTGCCTAATTCTATTGCTATTTTAGGATCTACAACACCGTCCATCGCAGAAGCTAAAATTGGAACTTGCAGTTTATGTCCACACAGTTCTACTGAAATATCAGTATCTTCTGGGTCAACAGTTAAACTGCCTGGAACTATTGCAACTTCGTCAAATCCGTATGCTCGTCTTACTTCTTTATCCCTACCTATAAAAAATGCCATATATTTTTATCCTCCCTAGAATAAAGTTTCTTTTAAACTTCTTTATTAAAATCTATTATTATAAAACAATTTACCCAATATTAATATAGGTAATAATAAAAGTAAAAATAACAACTAAATTTATTTTCTTTTCATTTTCTAAATTTCTCTTACAAATTTAATTTTCTCTGTTTAAGTTTTTTTATTTTGGCAAAGTTATATCTTTCTGTGCTTGATATTTGCCTTGTTTATCTTTATAAGAAATTTTGCAAAGTTTATCTGCTTTTAAAAAAACTGCTTGAGCAATACCTTCATTTGAATAAATTTTAATTTTGTGATTTAATGGGTTTATTATAGAAATTGTTATATATCCTTCCCATTCTGGTTCAAGTGGTGTAATGTTTACTATTAATCCGCATCGCGCATAAGTTGATTTACCAAAAACAATAACTAAAATATTTCTTGGAATTCTAAAATATTCTAATGATCTTGCTAACACAAAATTATTCTCAGCAATAGTATAAGATTGTGATTTTATTTTTTTTAATTTTTTTATATCAAAGTTTTTAGGATCTACAATGACTTCACTAGAATCCTTTTGAAAAACTATAAACTCATCTGATAATCTTAAATCATATCCATAAGAAGAAACACCCCAAGAAATTCTTTTTTCTAATTTTGACAATCTAGTGTCTTCAAAAGGTTCTATCATCTTATATTTTTCTACATAATTTTTTATTTCAATATCGCTTAAGATCATAGGATAAAACCTCAGGAAAGAAATTATTAAAATCTAGGATTAAAATTTTGAATACAATAATAAAAAATAAAATTCAAGGTATAACAACCTAAAAACACATAAAAACCTAGTAATTGGAAAGAAAATAAAAAAATTTAAAAAAGAAAAGGTCCATTTATTATTATGAACATTTTGAATATCCACATCGTCTACAAGTTGCACATCCTTCTCCTATTTCCAACACACCACCACATTCAGGACACTGTGAGTTTATACCAAGATGATTAGCATTATTTATGCTTAAATTAAGATATTGTTTATTTTTTTCTTTTATACTATCAAATAAATTAGGAACTTCTTTTTCCTTAACATAAATTTCTAATGCTTTAGATAAAGCATCTGCACAAGAAAATATTGATTCGCCTTGAAATATAACTGGCGATGGGCAACGAATACCTCTAAGTTGTTCTACAACTTTTTCTGGTTTAACACCACTTCTTAGTGCTAAAGAAATTAACCTACCAATAGCTTCTGATTGAGATGAAGTGCAGCCACCACTTTTACCTAACGAAGTAAAAACTTCACAGGGACCAATTTCATCTTCGTTAATTGTTACATACATATTACCACAACCTGTTACCATCTTTATTGTTTTTCCTGTAACAATCCTTGGTCTTAATCTTGGTTCGGGCTTTACTTTTTCTTGTTGTTGTGATTTTTTAGATGTCCCAACATTTAAAACTTGCATATTTCTTGAACCGTCCCTGTAAACTGTTACACCTTTTAATCCAAGTTTATATGCTAAAAGATAAACTTTTGCAATATCTTCTTTTGTAGCAGAACTTGGTAAATTTATAGTTTTTGATACAGCATTGTCAACATATTTTTGAAATGCTGCTTGCATACGAATATGCATCTCAGGTGGTATATCCATAGCTGTAACAAATATTTTCCTAAAAGATTCAGGTATACCTTTTATATCTTTTAAACTGCCTTTCTGTATAATTTCTTGTATTAGACTTTCAGAATAAAGTCCTTCTTTTATCAAAGCTTGTTTAAAATAAGGATTTATCTCAAACAATTCTTCACCACCTAAAATGTTTTTTCTTATATATGCTAATGCAAAAACTGGTTCAATCCCAGTTGAAGCATTTGCTATAATACCAATAGATCCTGTAGGAGCAATAGTAGTTAATGTAGCATTACGTCTAGGTTTTGTATTTTTAAAAACGCTTTTTTCAAAATTAGGAAAAGAACCGCGTTTTTGGGCAAGTTGTTCTGAAGTCTCGGTGGCTACTTTTTTAATAAAACCCATAACTTTTTCTGCTAAGCTAACTGCTTCTTTAGAGTTATAAGAAATTCTTAATTGAAACAACATATCTGCCCAACCCATCACACCTAAGCCTATTTTTCTATTCGCTAAAGTCATCTCTCTAATTTTTTCTACTGGATATTGATTCGCATCAATAACATTATCTAAAAAATGTACTGCCTGTTGCGTAACATATCTTAACCTGTCCCAATCAATATCACAATGTCCTTCTTCAGATTTTATCATCTTTCCAAGATTTATTGAACCCAAATTACATGATTCGTAAGGCAAAAGTGGTTGTTCTCCACAAGGATTTGTTGATTCTATCTCTCCAATTTCCGGAGTAGGATTATATTTATTTATAGTATCAATGAAAATTACACCAGGTTCACCATTAAGCCATGCATGTTCTACAATTAAATCAAATACTTCTTTTGTTTTGAGTTTTTTTACAACTTGTTTTGTCCTAGGATTTATAAGTTCATATTCCTCATCTTTCTCCAATTTTTTCATAAAATCTTCAGTAATTGCCACTGAAATGTTAAAATTTGAAATTTCACCTTCTTTTTCTTTACATTTTATAAACTCAATTATATCAGGATGATCAATCCTTAAAATTCCCATATTAGCTCCACGACGACGCCCACCTTGTTTTATAGCTTCAGTTGCAGCATTGTATACTTTCATAAATGATATGGGTCCTGAAGATACCCCAGAGGTACTTTTTACAACATCATTTGCCGGACGAAGATGCGAAAATGAAAAACCTGTTCCACCACCTGTTTTGTGTATCAACGCAGCATATTTTAATGTCTCAAAAATTGACTCCATTGAATCTTCCACAGGTAAAACAAAACATGCAGAAAGTTGTTGAAAGGATGTGCCAGCATTCATAAGTGTTGGCGAGTTTGGCAAAAATTCAAGTTTTGCCATTATTTCATAAAATTTAGCATAAGATTCTTCAGAATTATCTCCATATTTTTTATCAATCTCAGAGATAGCTTTTGCTACACGTCTAAATAAATCCTCAGCTGACTCTATTATATTTCCCTGCTCATCTTTCTTTAAATATCTTTTTTCTAAAACTACTAACGCGTTATTAGTTATTGAAGGTTTTATATTAATATCCACTTGATAATCTACTTTACCATCAATGTTATTTTCATAAATTGTTTTTTCATTTATATTAATAAAGACATTATCAATATTTTCATAAGAAGAAGACTGAAAAGACTCTTTTTTTATTTCTTGTGGAGTGATGTTTATTGCCATAAAAACACCTCCTTAGAAGTTAAAATTTATCTATATATTGTATTTATTAAAATTGTAACTACAATATATAGTATAAATAAGTTATTATTTTTGTCAATAGGTCAGATTCAAATTTTACAAATAGAAATTTTTCTGTCAATAAAAAAATAAATTTTTTATATTGTAAAAGATGCATTATATTGATTTTTAACCACAATTATTGTATTATTTGAAATATTCCTTGTTAACAACTCTGAAATCAAAAATTCTGTTGTCCCCGTAGCTCAACTGGTAGAGCAGCGGACTCTTAATCCGTAGGTTGCGAGTTCGACTCTCGCCGGGGACAAAACAAAACTTTTCCAACAAACAAAAATCTAATATAATCTAAAAACTTTATCTTTATTAATTTTTTTTACTTCTAAATGTTGCAGAAGATTCAAATATTACAAACAAAGACAACAAAAATAATACAGACGCAGAAATTGTTATTACATCAATCTTTCCAAACTGAAAAATTTTAACATACAAAGTATATCCTAAAGCAAGTAATGTCATCGTTAGCATAAAAATCATTGGTAAAAAAATTACCAAAAAGTTTTTATAATTTTTTCTTCTTACCCAAACATATATTACTAAAAATACCAAACCTGCAAGAAGTTGATTTGTTATACCAAACAATGGCCATACAATCTTCCAGCATGCAACTATATTGCCATTTAAATCATGTAATTTAAAATTCAACAATATAACTGGTAGGACTAATGATATCAAAGTTGCAATTATTCTTATTATTATTGAACTTTCAACTTTTTTAGTAATTTCTTGAAATAAATATCTTGATATTCTTGTTGCAGTATCAAGTGTTGTGAGAATAAATGCTGAGATTGCAAGATATCCTACAATTTTACCAAACTCGGGATTTATACCTACTACACTTGCAAATTTAGAGATCCCTAAAGCATAAATCTGTTGTGGAGAAGAAATTTGCAAATTTTTTGACAAAATCATAACAGTAGAAAGTGATATCACAGCAACTATACCTTCTAAAATCACCCCACCATAGGAAATAAATTTTGCATTCTTAATGTTATCAAGTTGTTTAGAAGTAGTCCCAGAAGAAATAAGTGAATGAAATCCTGATATCGCTCCACAAGCTATTGTTATAAACATAAACGGTATAACAGGTCCTATTGATTTTGAATTAAAACTTACAAAATATGGATATGTGATTTCATTTTTACCAAAAATTAATCCTAACAAACCTAAAATTAATATAAAATATAAAAGATAACTCGACAAATAATCACGTGGTTGTAAAAGTAGCCATACCGGAAGTATTGACGCCAAAAAACTATATATCAAAAGTATCCATATCCAGGTGGTTTTATCAAAAACTAAAAAATTGTTTTTGATGCTAAAAGAAATTCCAATTATAATTAAAATCAAACAAAAAATTGTTGAAAAAAACAAAGAAAATTTTATTCTATAAAACAAAATACCAAAAAGTATAGCTAAAATTATATAGAATATACTAATTTGTGCCACAGAAGGTTCTGATTTAAAAGTTTCTGAAGCAAGATCTGTAAAAACTGCTATAACATAAACTAATGCTAACCATATAAATAACAAAAATATTTTATATGTTTTTTTGTTTATATACTTATCTGCAACCTGTGCAACAGACCATCCTTGATGACGAAGTGATATCACAAGAGAATAAAAATCATGCGCTGAACCAATAAAAATTGTACCTAAAACAATCCATAATAATGCTGGCAACCAACCAAAAGAAACACCTGCTAAAATTGGTCCTACTATTGGTCCTGCACCTGCAATAGAAGAAAAATGATGACCTAAAAGGACAAATTTGTTTGTTGGAATAAAATCTATACCATCATAAAACTTTTTTGATGGAACTTCTTCATCAAATTTAATCTGTAAAGTTTTTTCTAAAAATTTGCCATAAAAAATATATCCTAAAATAAAAATTATTAAAACTAAAAAGATATAAATTGCCATTTGATTATCTCTTAATAATATTATTTCCTCTTAAAATCATCTTCAAGACGAATTATATCATCCTCACCAAGATAACTGCCATATCCTACCTCAACTATCTCAAGAATTTGTTTTTTTGACGGGTTTTCTAACCTATGTGGCATATTTTTTTCTATTTTCAAAGTTTCTCCTTTTCTTAAATATAAAAATTTATCTTTACAAAAAATTTTTGCAACACCACATACAACAAACCATTGTTCAGCACGTTTTTTATGTTTTTGTAAACTTAGCCGTTTTTGAGGTAAAACATTTATTATTTTAATTTTATATCCATCAGATTGTTTTAATACAGTATAAAATCCCCATGGACGTTGAACTGTTTTATGATAAAGTTTTGTTTCATCAACAATTTTTTCTACAATATCTTTAACTTTTTGGTCATAATTTTTGTTTAAAACCAAAAGTGCATCTTCTGTATCAACTATTATTAAATTTTCTAAACCACAGGTTGCAATTAATCTTTTGTCACTTCCTAAAACTTTGATATTTTTACTGCTTATATCTATATTTTTACCAAATATTATATTGTTATTTTCATCTTTTTTATAAATTCTCTCCAAAGAACCCCAGCTTCCTAAATCATCCCAAAAAATGTTTTCCAAAGGTATAAATAAAAGTTTCTTTGTTTTTTCTATTAATCCTTTATCAATTGACAAAGGGGTTATTTTTTCATAAATATTTTTTAAATCTTCACTTTTATAAGCAGAATTAACAAGTAGTTCATATATATAAGGTTGATATATTTTTAACTCATCGAAAAATGTGTCAATATGAAAAACAAAAATTCCACTGTTCCAATAAATATCAGAAGATTTTAAAAGTTTTTTTGCAACATTAAATTCTGGTTTCTCTATAAAACTTTCAACTTTATAAAAATTTTCAAATTCATATTTTGAATCTTTCCTAATTTTAATATGTCCATAACCTGATTCAACTCTCGTAGGTTTAATACCAAAAAGTATGATATTTTCTTTTAATGCAACCCTTTTGGCTTCTTCTATGTAATTTTTGAATCTTTTGTTTGGTTTAATTATATGGTCAGAAGGAAAAATTCCTACAATTTTTTCTTTAGGATATTTATTCTTCACAATTTCACATCCTAGCGTCACAGCAGGTAGTGTATTTCTTATCTCGGGTTCTGTAATAATATTTTCTAAAGGAAAGTTTATTTTTAAATCCTGAATATTTTCTTTTACTAAAAATTTATGTTCTTTATTTACAACAATAAAAATTTTTTCTAAAGAAGAAAACTCTTTTACTCGAAGAAATGTCTTTTGAAGCAATGAAAATTTATCATCTGCAAGTTTTAGCAAAAATTTTGGCCAATATTTTCTTGACAAAGGCCAAAGTCGTGTACCTGCACCACCTGCCAAAATTATTGATATCATAGCTTTATTTTAAAATTCTTTAATAGTATTTATTAATTCTTCTTTAGAAACAGTTGCAGTACCAATCTTGCCTACCACAATACCTGCAGCAAAGTTTGATATTTCGCAAGAAGAAACAAAGTCTGCTTTTGTTGATAAACATAAAGTAAGTATAGCAATAACAGTATCTCCTGCACCTGTAACATCATACACCTCTTTTGCTCGTGTAGGTATATGATAAACTTTTTCTTTCTCAAACAAAGTCATACCGTCAGAACCACGAGTAATAACTAAAGCTTGTGGCGATAATTTTTTTAATATTTTCTTTCCCAAATCATAAAGTTCTTTTTCTGTCTTAGGTTTTTTTGTTAATCTCATACCTAAAGTTGCCTCGTTTAAATTTGGAGTAAGTGTTGTGACTTTTTTGTATTCCATAAAATGTTCAATTTTAGGATCAACAGTGATTGGTATATCTAACTTTTTTGATAAATTTATCAAATATGATAATAAACTTTTTGTTATAACACCTTTACCATAATCTGAAATAATTATCGCATCAATTTTATCTTTAATCTCTTCTATATACGATTTTATTTTTTCAAAAATATGTGGTGTTATCTGCATTCTGTTTTCTTTATCTACTCTAACAACTTGTTGGTTATGAGCAATAATTCTTGTTTTTACAGTTGTTGGCCTGAAATTATCTATAAAAACTCCATCTATGTTAACATTTCTTTGTTTTAACATTAGCTTTAATTCTTCAGAATAACTGTCATTCCCTACAAGTGTGACGATATAAGAATTAGCACCTACAGAAGTAACATTATGTGCAACATTACCACAACCACCTAAGCTTTGCGTTTCTTTTACAACTTCAACCACAGGAACTGGCGCTTCAGGAGAAATTCTATCTACATTGCCCCAAATGTATTTATCCAGCATCACATCGCCTACAACAAGAATCTTTTTGTCTTTAAATCTATCTATTATTTTTATTAATTTTTGTTTATCTATATTCTCCATTTTTATATAAAATTTAAAAAAATAAAATTTTTTCTTTCAAAATAGAAAAAAATTAATAAATGAACATATCAGTTAATATTTCTAAAATAAATCTTTAATATATTCAAGCAAGCTGCTGTTTTCAATTTTACATCCTGATTTTCAACAAAAGGTTCTAATAATTTTATATCTTCTTTACTACCATATTGACCAAATGTATCTATACAGTAGATTAATACATCAGTATCATTACTTTCTAAACCTTTTTTTAAAATTTCTTTTCCTGAAGGATCATTTAATTTCAACAACGATCTCACAGCTGCAACTCTTACCATACCGTTTGGGTCGTTCAACATATCATTTAATATATTTTTTATTTTTATCAAATTTGCTATTTTATAAGTATCTGTTGAAAACAAAATATTTTTCGCAATCTCGCCAAAAGATTCTGCTAAAGCAACTCTTAAACTATCTTCAGGATGTGACTTAAATTGTATTAAATCCTGCACTATAATATCATCACCAATTTTTCCTAAACTATAAATAGTTTCTAAAACAACCTGTTTGTTAGTATCTTTTAATCTTAAACTCAATGTTTGTAAAGAATCTTGATATTTTAGATCTCCAAGGTATCTTACTGCTTGCAACCTTACTTTTGCATCTGTATCTTTTAAACCAGAGTAAAAAAATTCTTTAATTTCAGCTAAGGGTTTAATTTTGCCACGCTGTGAAAGTAAAGCTAATGCAAAATATGCTGCATCTTTTACACTGCCATCTTCTTTCTCATCATTTATAACTTTTGACAAAACATCAACAATTTTTTCGTCTCCCAACTCTGCTAACATTTTTGCAGATTCTATCCTAAGTTGGTTTTTTAAATAAAATTTTGCTTTTACAATTTGTGATACTTTTTCATCTATATTTGGTTTTTGTAGAAAAAAATTTATGATTTGTTTTAAGGAAGAGGTATCATTGTATACTTTGTATAATACATAATATGATCTTAGTTTCACATTATCATTCTTTGTTAAAACAGACAGTTTTTTTATCTCAGGATAAAATTTTTTTATGTTTAAATCTTTTATATTTTCAAAAATATAAAGTTTAACACTATCTTCTTGTCCTGATAACATTTTTATTATCCAATCTTCACAATATTCTTTTGAAACATCTGAATAAATATAAAAAGAAAACAAAAATAAACATGTCAAAAAATAAAAATTTTTATAACAAAATTTCATATATTTTGTTGAGAATAAAACTTTTTTAAAAATTTTTCTTTTGAAGAAAAGAAATTTCCTTCCATTATAGATTGCTGAATTTTTTTAAACAATTTCATCATAAAATAAACATTATGGTATGACAACAGTCTTAAAGCTAACAACTCACCTGATTTAAAATAGTGGTGTATTAAAGCACGAGAATAATCTTTACAAACAAAACAATCACATTCAGGATCTAATTTTTCTTCATCATTTGCGAACTTTGAATTTTTAATATTAATTTTACCAAAAGAAGTCAACGCTTGGCCATTACGACCATTCCTTGTTGGCAAAACGCAATCCATTATATCAAATCCTTGTTCAACACAAAACCATACATCTTCAACTTCACCTACACCCATAACATATCGCGGTTTATCCTCTGGTAAATATTGTGAGACAAAACTAGTTATTTCTTGTAACAATTCTTTAGGCTCACCCACAGAAATACCTCCTAATGCGTAACCATCAAAACCTATATCTACTATATCTTGTAAACTTTTTTTTCTTAGATCTTTATAAACTGAACCTTGAATTATGCCAAATAATAACTGTAAATTTTTAGAATCAAATTTATTCATAATTTGGTTAAACTTATCTTTACATCGTTTTGCCCACAAAGTTGTAAGTTCTACTGACCGTTTTGCCTTTTCATACTCAACTGGATATTCTACACATTCATCTAAACATACTGCTACATCTGAATCTATTATATTCTGTAATTCAATAACTTTTTCTGGAGAAAAAAAATGCAGGGTTCCATCAATATGTGATTTAAACTCTACACCTTCCTCATTTACACCTTGAGGGATTAACTCTCTTAAACTATAAACTTGAAATCCGCCTGAATCAGTAAAAATTACTCCGTCCCAATTGATAAACTTATGCAAACCGCCAAATTGTTTTAAAATCTCTTCTCCTGGCCGGAAATATAAATGATAAGTATTAGATATAAATGCATCAACACCAATGTACTTTAGTTCTTCATAAGCTAGTGTTTTTACAACACCTAATGTAGCTACTGGTAAGAACAACGGTGTTTTTATTGTTTTAGATTTTGTAGTCAAAAGGCCAACACGCGCTTTTGTAGTTTTATCTTTAGCTATAATTTTAAAACTATCCATAAAAATTATAAATATTTTACATCATTAATATATAACTCAAACGACAACCCTAACTTGCCTGCTGCTTTTTTACAAAATTCTATTCTTGAAAAAAAAAGATCAAAGTATTCTAAAACAGAACAGATATCTGTGTCTATTACAAGTTGAAGTTTAATTTTTCTTTCATTTTTTAAAATATTTAAACTGTTTTTAACTACGGCATAATGCACTCTATCGTGCTGATCAAAAAGTTTGAAATCTGTTTTTATAACCCTTTCTCTTCTAACATCTGTTTTATCAGCAATCATCACTGCTGCTGCAAGATCAGATATTGGTATCATATCAATATCCTCATGAGAACCAATTATGCTTGCTATATTTATTGTAGCTTTTATAGGTATATTTAACTTGTGAAGCAATTTTTTTGATATTATAGCACCACTGCGAGAATGTTCAGGATAAGCTACTGCACAACCTATATCATGCAAAAATCCTGCTGTTTTAGCAATATCTATATCTTGTTCTTTGAATTCTAAACTTTTTAAAATTTTATCAATCAATTCTGCAGTATGTTTTGCATGAAGAAGTCCTTGTTCAGTATAACCTAAAGATTTAAAATTTTTATCTGACTGTATTAAGTATATTTTTACTTCTTCGTTATTTGATACTAAATCAAAATATTTCATAAAATTAACATCGCATCTCCATAGGAATAAAATCTATATTTATTTTCTATTGCTACTTTATAAAGATTTAAAAGTTTTTCTCTACCAACAAATGCAGAAACTAATACTAAATTTGTAGATTTTGGCAAATGAAAGTTTGTTATCATTGCTGAGATAATCTTAAACTTATAACCAGGATATATATATATATCTACATCACCACTGTAAGGGATTATTTTATTATATTTTGTCATTAAAAATTCTAAAGTTCTTACAACTGTAGTACCAACACATAAAATTTTTTTTCCGTCAGATATTAATTTATTAATTTTTTGGGCTGTATGTTCGGTAATTTCTGCATATTCAGGAAAAATTTTATGTTCCAAAATATTTTTGGTTTTGATAGGTTTAAAAGTAGATATACCTATATTTAAAGTTATATACAAAATTTCTATACCTTTTTCTATTAATTTTGATAAAATTTCTTC
This sequence comes from uncultured Endomicrobiia bacterium, assembly GCA_937928765.1. Taxonomy (GTDB): domain Bacteria; phylum Elusimicrobiota; class Endomicrobiia; order DTEH01; family DTEH01; genus JANXDG01. Next base: position 29,127 of record CALFVX010000004.1, on the reverse strand, counting down.
ATCAAAATGGAAGCCTGCAGTAGGTGCTGCTAAAGAACCTTCTTTTTCTGCATAAATTGTTTGATATCTTTCCTTATCTATTTCATTAAGTTTTATTTGGTGTTTTTTTCTTTTAATGTAAGGAGGTAATGGAGATAATCCATATTTATCAATTAAATGTTTTATTTTCTGTTTTGTAAAACTTCCTTCTAAAAAAATTTCTTTTGTTTCATAATCTTTATTTATTACTATACATTCAATATTTTCTGGAAGTATCAATCTTTGATTTGTTTTTATGTTTTTGTAGGAGATGCATTTTAATAAATTATCTTTGTATTGAGTTATTAATATTGGAATTTCAGCACCAGTGTGTTTTCTACAAATTATTTTTCTTTTTTCAACTTTAGTATTGTTTAAAACAATACAGTATCTGTTGTCTAATATTTCTACTATATCTTTAAACTTTAAATGCTTAATTTCTTGATTAGATCTTTTATATAAAAATAATTTTGATTCAGAACGTTTCTGAGCTGGTGTTTGAGCAATTAATTCTTTTGGTAAATCAAAATTGTAAAAAATACTATCAAATTCGTGCTCCATAATTTAATAAGATTTTTTAAAGATAAGATTTTTTTAGTTTGATAATTAATAAAACTTTTTAATTTTAGTATGAGGATAATAATGTTTAATTATCTTGTCAAACTTGTAATCTTTTTTAGACATATTATTTGCTCCCCATTGACATAATCCTACTGCATGTCCCCAACCACGACCATAAAAAGTTATATATTCATTATTTACTTCTATTTTAATAATTTTTGTACTTTTAATATTGTTATATCCTAAACTTTTTCTTAAGTCTTCGGCTTTAATTTTAAAATTAAAATTATAAGTTACAAATTCAAGTTCTCTTGCTCTTTTAGTTTTTGTAGTAGATATTATTTTAATATTTTTGATTCTACCTTTTAAATCAACTAAATAAATTTTTAATCTCTTTATTATTTCTTCTTGTGAAATCTGATATCTCCAGTTGTAATAAGGAGAATCTTTACAATAATCACATTTTACTCCAGATAAATAATTAAAACTTTTTACACCTTGCCAAATATCTACAACATTTTCTGTCCCGTCTGCACCACAAGCAGCATGATAATACGCTTGTATAGGATTATCTTTATCATCAACTATCACTAATCCTCTAGTAGAATCAACAGCTTCTTTAACTTTTGTAAACATCTTTTCATTTATTCCTTTATAAACTTGACAATGAACATTAGAACATAAATCATAACCATCATTTTTGTGTCTGCCAAAATTAGCTAATGTATAAGTTCTTGCAATTATAGCCTGCACCTTCAACATTTCATCATTCCAGCTTGTGTCTACCTCATAAGGAACCACACCATATAAATATGTTTCAATATCTAAAACATTTACAACAGTTAAAGTTTTTTTATCTTGTGAGAAAATTTCTATTTCTTGAGGATAAATATTACCATTAATTTTTAATTTTCCTTCAGAAGAAATTTTTACAGGAAGAGTATAATATCTATTTGAAATTTTAATTTTATTATTTTCTTCTGATAAATAAACCTCTGTTTTATCTTTTAATTTTAAAGTTGATATTTTACCACTTAAAGATTTTACAATAACAAGTTGTTTCTTATATGTGCTTAATTCAAAACTTTTAACATCTTTTAATATACCAACTCTTACGAGATATGTATCACAGAAAATTTTAACATACAATAAATTTAAAAAAATTGTAAATAAAAAAAACTTTTTATTTAACAAAATACTTATTTTCTCCTGATGAGTAAGTTTATTATTATAGTAATTATTAAACTTAAAATCAAAGAGGTTACAACTGGAAAATAAAACACAAAATTTTTTCTTTTTATATAAATATCTCCTGGAAGTTTACCAAAATAAGGTATCTTTTCAAAAAAAATTATAATTATACCTAAAAATACTAAAATAATTCCACAAAAGATTAATAATTTACCAATATTGTCAAAAAATCTCATCTTCTTTATAATTAAACTCACTCTTTTAAACTTTAATAACTTTAATCTGATCCTTCAAATTGTTCTTCTTTTTTCGCTATTAAAGAAGATATCTTTATCTTTATTGGTTTTATATATTTTTTTACTATATCTTTTGTATCTCTAACATTTAATTTGTCAAATAAAAATTCAAATTTTTTCTGTAATTCATTACTAATACTTTCTTTAACATCAGATGGTAAGTTCCACAATTCTTTTTTAAACGCTCCTAATGCTTTTTTTCTTGTTTTATATATAAATTGCTGATCTGTATCCTGCGGTTTTCTTTCATCTTTGCAATTTTCAAACAACCAGTTATATATCTGCTTTTTTAACTCTTGTGGAAATTTAGAATTGTCAAAAATCATATTCTGAAATTCTGTTGCTAAATGTATCTCCAAAGTGCCTACTTTAGGAAACTTGTCAAAAAGTTCTGCTGGTAATGTTGAAGCTCCGTGTTGTACACATCCTGCAAGATTATATTTTTTCCTTGCAACTTCAGTAAGCTTTTCTATTGTATCAAAATCAATTTTAACTTTTGCGATAGTGCCATCAGCAAGAGGAACACCACCATGAGTTGTTCCTGTCTGTATTGCAAGTTTAGTAATACATTTAATAGAAGAACTTATTAATTTTTTGTATCCTTCCATGTAAGCTATTAGTTCTTCCTGTGTAGAATTTTTTGTCCCGATTTCGCCAATCTCACCACCGAGATTTATTTCTATTCCTTGTGGTTGAATATTTCGTATATACTTTGTAAGTTCTGCTGCAATAGTATAATTTTCTTTCTGTTGTTCATCTAAAGTAGGTTTTGATTCATCAACTAAAGTTGAGGTATCAAGATCTATATTATAAAATCCTGCATTGATAGAATTTTTTATTAATTCTTTAATACTATCTAGTTCTTTTTTTGGATTTTCTTTATATTTCTTTAAATTAACTTGAAAATGATCTCCTTGAATAAAAACAGGCAATTCATAACCTTCTTTAATAGCTGCAGCTAAAATTACAGCAGAATATTCATCTGCTGGTTGGTTTGTGTATCCCATCTCAGACCTTGCTATTTCTAAAATCAAAGCTCCTACATTAAGTTCTTTTGCAGCACGAAAAATTACCTTCGCAGTATCATAAGCCATACCACGAACATTTATAGCAGGAACTGTAAAACCGTTAACTTCACCTTTGCCTATTGCAACATATAGATCATAAATACTTGCAGGACCTAAATTTAATTCTTGGGCAATTTTACGAATTAATAAACGACAAAAACTTTTTTCTTCATCTGTTTTACCAAACACAGCTTTTATTACTAAATCATCAATTATTTTTTCTCTTAATAAATTTATATTTTTTATTTTTACTACTTCATCTTTATATTCCACTGCGTTAGATATTTTTTGTATTATTTCTTCCATTTTTAACAATCTCCTTTCTTAATTTATTAAAATTATTTACTTGTTTTAAACTTTCCAATTTGTCTGTATTTTTTGTATCTTCTTTTTAATAATTCTTCTTTAGGAATTTCTATTAATTCTGAAATATTATCAACTATTGATTTCTTTACATTCTCTATTGTTTGTGGTATATCTTTATGTGCTCCACCTAATGGTTCAGGAATAATTTCATCTATTATTTTTAGCTCATATAAATCTTTTGCAGTAAGTTTCAAAGCTTCAGCTGCTTGTTGCCATTTAGAAGCGTCTCGAAACAATATTGAAGCACATCCTTCAGGAGAAATTACTGAATAATATGCGTTTTCTAACATTAATAATCTATCTCCTATACCAATACCTAAAGCACCACCAGAACCACCTTCTCCAATAACTATACAGATTATTGGCGTTTTTAATTCAGCCATTTCCTGTAAATTTTTAGCAATAGCTTCTGCTTGACCCCGCTCTTCAGCACCAATACCAGGATATGCTCCTGGTGTGTCTATAAAACTTACAACTGGCATATTAAATTTTTCTGCTAACTTCATTATTCTTAAAGCTTTTCTATATCCTTCAGGATGCATCATACCAAAGTTGTAAATCAAGTTTTCTTCCAAATATCTACCTTTTTGTTGTCCTATTATAGCAATAGAAATTTTTTTATTTTCTTTAATTTGTATTTCTGCAAAACCACAAATAACTGATTTGTCATCTTTAAAAAATCTATCTCCATGAAGTTCTACAAAATTTGTAAATATTGCAAAAATATAATCTTTTGAATAAGGTCGTTGTGGATGTCTTGCAATTAAAACCTTTTGTGAAGAAGAAAGTTTTGTATATATTTCTTTTTTTAATTCTTCATATTTTTTCTGTAAATCTTCAATTTGTAACTTGATATTCTCATCTACAACACCAGAAGATTTAAGTTCGTCAATTTGTTTTTTTAGTTCTTCAATTGGTTTTTCAAATTCTAAATAATATTCTGACATAAGTTATAATATATTTTTAAAAAAATTTGTATAAATAATTAATCCTTACTTGCCTGTCTATTTTGCTGTAAGATTCTTCAGAATATAAATTGTTGAAAATAAAATCTATAGACAAAACTTTTGCTAAAATTAAACCTAATTTTAAATTCACTTTTTGTATTTCTTTTTTGCCAATATTTTCATACTCTAAACTAAAAGAAAATATTTCCTGGTATAAAAATCTAAAATTTATAAAACCAAACAATCTATTTTCTGAGTTATATTTTGTAATATTGGTTCCAAAATCACAAAAAAATTTTTCTAAAAATAAATTCTTTGTAAAAACTAAGAACAATCCCTTCGCAGGTAAAGAACTTGATCCTACAAAATTATATTCTTGGCCATCATAACCCAACGCTAACGAAGGAAACAGCTGTGTTCCGTCAAAAACTCGCCATTTGAAATAAAATGCTGGATCTCGGATTTCTGGCTCTTCAGTACCTAAAATTTTATTAATATCTAAGCTTCCACCGAAATTTAATCTATTAAAAGGAGCAAAAATAAACCTGCTTAATATACCACCATAAGAATAAAGTCTTATATCAATCTCACCTATACCATAATCTACAACTTCAGCAGTAGGATTGTTCACACATACAATTTCAGTCATACTATAAAGTAATCTAATATTTAAAACTAAAAAAATAAAGATTATAAAATATTTTTTCATTTGTTTTATTGTTTTTTAGGTAAAGTTTTTTGTTGTGTTTGAGCAGGAAATTGTTGCTCAAGTTGTTTTATCGCCATATCTAATAAAACTTTAGTGTATTCAGAGTTTTCAACTAAAACCATATTTTTTAAAATATTCAAGGTTTCTTTATCACCTATAAGCCTTGCTGCATCTATTGCAGAATTTTTTATATTCTCATCATTACTTTTCAAAGATTTTTTTATAATTGGAAGAACACTTTTGTCTTTTGAAATCTTTGCTATTCCATATGCAGCATAAAACTTTGTCCTTTCTGATACAACATTTGTAGAATAAACTATCCAAAATTTTTCTATACTTTCAACATCATTTATTTCTGTAAGAACACTAAGAATACCAATAATTATATCTTCATTAGTAAGATTATCTAGTATTATGCTTCTTAACTCTTGCACACTTTCTTTGTGAGGTATTTTCCCCAAAGCATAAATTATACTTTTTTTTAGACTTATATCTTGTGATGTTTTTAACAAAGAAACTAAAACAGGTATTGCTTCGGTAGACCTTATTATACTTAAGGTATTACATATTGCATATTTAACTGAAATTAGTTCATCTTCATCTTTTAGCAATTCTAAAAGTACAGGCACAGATCTCGGATCATTTATATATCCTAATGCGACAACTGCAGATTGTCTTACTTGCGGCTCTTTGTCTGTTTTTATAACTTTTATAATATCTTCTAATACTTCTTTGTTTCTTATGATTCCTAAAGAATCTACTGCTGTCTGTCTTACATACGGATTTTCATCTTTTAGAAGTTTTTTAAGATATACAACTGCACGTTGATCTTTTAACATACCCAACTGCTCAGCTGCTTGTCTTCTTGTGTATGGATCAGAAGAAGAAATATTTTTCACTGCTTCATTAAAAGGGTCAACTTGTTGTTCTGAAAGATTATTCTGCTGTTGAGACATAATATAACTTTTTATACCTAAAAAAAGTATTAAAAAAATTATTGATATTAAAATTATTTTTCTTTTCATTTTTCCTCCTCAGTTGGAAAGTTTTGGTAACTTTTTTAGAAAATTTCTCATATCAAGTATGTATTAAGTTAGACTTTTATAACATACCCCTTAATCCACTCGTAATAGAGTGGAAAGAAAAATCATTTCCCTCCTATTAATGAGAGAACAAAGGAGGTGTTTATAATAATATTTTTCACTTTCTAAATTTCTCACTTTTTCACAACTCACCTTAATAGAGAAGATAAATTTAAAAATGTACTCAAGTGAGATATTAAAGATAATTATAATTCAACTATTATTTATTTTATAAATTTTTTATCTTTATTTCAACTATTAAAATAAAAATGTGCCCCAGCAGAAGCTATCATTGCAGCATTATCTGTGGAAAGATCTTTTTTAGGAAAATAAACTTTAATATTATTTTTTTTCCCTAAATCCAACATTTTTTCTCTAAGATAACCATTAGCTGAAACACCACCGCTAATACATACAATCTCACAATTTAATTTTTTTGTAATATGTAAGATCTTTGTGGTAATTGTATCTACCACAGTTTCTTGGAAAGAAGCACAAACATCAAATATAAGTTTAGGATAGAAATCTTTAAGTTTAGAATTAAGATAATAAAAAACTGCTGTTTTTAGTCCGCTAAAAGAAAAATCGTAGGTTTCTAACATATAAGGTTTTGGAAAATTTATAGAATAAGGATCACCATAATTTGCAAATCTTTCAACAACAGGTCCACCCGGATATTTAAGGTGTTTTAAACATTTATTTAAAAATTTCAAATTTTTAGTATAATATTTCTTTATTTTATTTATGTATTCTACTAACATTTTAACAGTTTTGTCAAACGCTTCACCTACAGCGTCGTCTCTTGTCTCTCCTAAAATTTTTCGTTCAGTAAAAGAATATACTATACTTAATTCTGTATGTCCACCCGAAATAACAACAGACAAAAAAGGGAATTTTATATCCCCTTTATAAGTTAGTAATATAGAGTAGATATGTCCCCAAAGATGATCTACTGCAATTGTAGGTATAGAATATATATAACCTAAAGTTTTTGCAACTATCTTACCAACTAATAGTGCTCCTTTTAGTCCAGGTTTTCCTGTGTATGCAATGAGATTAATTTTTTTTATATCAAAATTTTTTAACGCTTTTTCAATTACAAAATGTATTTTTTCGTAATGAGTTCTGCTGGCAAGTTCTGGCACTACACCAAAATACAAAGAATGTAACTTTTGTTGAGAAAAAACTATATTTGAGAGAATATTGTATTTGTTGTCTACTACAGAAGCAGAAGTTTCATCACAGGATGTTTCTATTCCTAATGTATAAATTTTCTTTTTAACCATTTTTGTGGTTTTTAGGAAAAAAATTAATAAATAGATAGGTAAATTTTTTATTTATTGAGATAAATATTTATTGCTTTTAATATTTCCAAAGCGCGAACTAAAATTATATCCTCTACCTGTTCTTCTTTCTTTACTGCAGAAACAGGTTCTTTTCCTGGAGTATATATTTCTTCTCTTTGTTGATAAAGTTTTACCTCTAATTCTTTCGGCACTTCTATAACTATATCAGGCATTATACCCCCAACTTCTATTGTAGAAGTTGATTTTTGTGTTTTTGAAAGTTCAATTTTATCAATTCTTTTACCAGAAGGAGTATAATATCTTGCAGTGGTAAGTTTAAGTCCATAACCATCACCTAAATCTAAAACACTTTGTACTGACGCTTTACCAAAAGTTCTTGATCCTACAAGTATAGCCCTTTTATTATCTTTTAAGGCACCTGCAAGAATTTCTGCTCCTGAAGCAGAACCTCCATTTACCAAAACTACCATTGGAATATCAAGATATTTTGCTTTTTCATCTGCACGATATTCTTTTCTTGGAGATTTTCTACCTTCAGTGTAAACAATAAGTTTATTTTCTCCTAAAAACAATTTTGCAATATTAACTGCTTGGTCTAAAAGTCCACCAGGATTGTTTCTTAAATCGAGTATTAATCCTTTCATACCTTGTTTTTTAAGTTCTTCTAATGCTTGAGAAATATCTTTGTATGAATTACTGTTAAATTCAAACAATGCTATATATCCAATATTGTTTTCTAACATTTTATATTTTATTACTTCAATCTTAATAATATCTCGTGTAAGTGTAAGATCAAAAGGTTCTTTTTGAGTTTCTCTTTGAATTGTGATATTAACCTTTGTTCCTGGCTGGCCACGAAGTTTTTTCACTGCATCTTCTAAGCTCATACCATAAGTTGATTCTCCTTCAATTTTTATGATTCTATCATTAGGTAAAATTCCAGCTTTATAAGCAGGTGTTCCTGGTAAAGGTGTAATAACAGTTATCCATTCATCACGAATAGTAATTCTTATTCCTAACCCTCCAAATTGTCCTTCAGTTTCAACTTTAAGTTCTTTATATAAATCTGGTTCCATAAATTGTGTAAAGGGATCTAACGGTTTTAACAATCCTTTTATTGCAGAATTTAACAATTTCTCTTTATCGACTTCTTCAACATAATTTTCTTCGGTGTATTTTAACACATCTAACAAAAGATTAATCTGTTTATAAGTTTTGTCTTTAACTTCAGAAGATGGAAAAGAAAAACTTATATATATAAGAATTATAAAGATTATAAACCTGATTTTTTTCATATATAAAAATCTCCTTTAATGTTTATTTGTATTAAATTTATTTATCAATTTTTTATTTTTTACTGACGGTAAAAATTAAAAAAAATCATAAATGCAACCTTCGCCTCCCAACAACATAATAAATCTTAACAAAAAAATCTGCTAGCCAAACTTTAAGAGTTGGCTAATAAACTCTTTTTCTTTTTTTCACTTTCTCACTTTTTTACTCTTCACCATAAACTACCTGCTATCACTCATTACAAACTATACTTGTAAGTGTTTGACAATCTGTTGTCTATTTTTATTTTATACTTATTTGCTGAAATTATATTTTCTATTATCTTTACTGTTTCTTTAAGCTTATCATTAATTACAATATAATCATAATAACTAATATATTTCAATTCTTTATCAACATTTTTTAATCGCGTATTTATTTCATCTATTTCGTCTTCTCCACGAGAAATTATTCTTTGTTTTAAAGCTTCTACTGACGGAGGTAAAATAAAAACAAAAATTCCATAAGGAAATATTTTTTTTATATTTTTCCCGCCCTGGACATCAATATCAAGCAAAATATCTTTAGAAGAATTTATTGTTTTAATAACAAAGTCTTTCGGCGTTCCATAGAAATGATTATGCACTTTTGCCCATTCTATAAATTTATTTTGTCTTACCATTTTAAAAAATTTTTTCTCTGAAACAAAGAAATAATCTTTACCATTAATTTCGTGGCTTCTTTTTTCTCTAGTAGTATAAGAAACCGAAAAAGTAATATTTTTATTTCTTCTTAATAACTCTTTGCATACGGTTGTCTTTCCAGCACCTGACGGTGCAGAAATTACTATAACTTTGCCTTTCTTAATCTCGGATTTATATCGGTTTATATAATTTTTTAATAATCTCATTTAAAATCTATATATTTTTCTTTAAATTCAGGACTTATACGTTTAAGTTCTTCTTTTGGAAACATCCTTAGTAAAGAATATCCAATCTCTATCGTATCTAAAATACTACGATTTTCTGTATTTTTTTGTTTTAAAAATTTTTGTTCAAATTCAGAAACAAATCTCAAATATATTTTATCATTTTCATCCAATGCTGCTTCACCTAAAACTATAGCTAGTTCTTCAACTTCTTTACCTTTAGCATAACATGCAAACATCTGGTTTGCCCAGTCAGGATGATCCTCACGAGTTCTATCTTTTCCAATACCTTTATCTCGTAAACGTGATAAACTTGACATTATATCTATAGGAGGATATACACCTTTACGATGTAAATCACGAGATAAAACTATCTGTCCTTCAGTTATATATCCAGTAAGATCTGCTATAGGATGTGTTTTATCATCTTCTGGCATTGTAAGTACTGGCATTAAAGTAATTGAACCTTTCTTATTTTTAATCCTTCCTGCTCTTTCATACAAAGTTGCTAAATCTGTATAAAGATATCCTGGATAACCGCGTCTTCCAGGAACTTCTTTTCTTGCAGCAGAAACCTCTCTTAACGCTTCAGCGTAGTTTGTCATATCACTCATTATAACTAAAACATGCATATCTAAATCAAAAGCTAAATATTCAGCACAAGTCAATGCTAATCGCGGTGTAGCAATACGTTCTATTGCAGGATTGTTCGCTAAATTTATAAACAACACTGCTCTTGATAATGCACCTGTTTTTTTAAATTCTGTAATAAAAAAATTTGCTTCTTCAAAAGTTATACCCATTGCTGCAAACACTACCGCAAATTCTTCTGTTTCATTTGTTTCTTTTAAAGTTTCAGATTTTAAAACCGTTGCTTGATGAGCAATCTGTACTGCAAGAATGTTATGTGGTAGTCCAGCACCTGAAAATATTGGAAGTTTTTGTCCTCTTACAAGAGTGTTAAGACCGTCAATTGCAGAAATTCCTGTTTGTATAAACTCGCGTGGATAAGCACGAGAATATGGATTTATAGGATTACCGTTTATATCAAGGCGTTTCTGTGCAACAATCTCTGGCCCTCGGTCTATTGGTCTTCCCAACCCGTCAAAAACTCTTCCTAAAATTGTTCTTGAAACTGCTAATGTAACTGTTTTATTTAAGAATCTTAATTTTGTAGTACCTATATTTATGCCTCTGCTTTCTTCAAACAACTGTACTAAAGCAGTGTCTTCTTCTATCTCTAAAACTCTCCCAAGCTTATGTTCACCGCTTGAAAGTATTATCTCAACAAGTTCTTCATATTTTGCCCCTCTAGCCCCCTCAACTAAAATCAGTGGTCCAGAAACAGATTTTATTAATTTTGTTTCTATAGACATTAAAATCCTCCTACTAAAAAATCTAGACTTATTATACTATATTATTATTAAAATGATGAAATCGTTTTTTATATATTGTTGACAAATTATATTTAAAATTAAAGATATCAAAACCACACCTTTTTATTTTTTTATTCAGAAAATATTTTTATATAAACAGACGGTTTCAAAACAACATCTAAATTTTTAATTTTTTTAATTGCAGAAATTAAATTTTTTTCTTTTGTTTTATGAGTAAGCAAAATTATTGGAACACCTCTACGAAGTTTTAACAAAGGCTCTTTCTGATACACTGATGCTATAGAAACATTATATCTACCTAAAATATTTGCAATTTTTGCTAATACTCCTGCTTTATCTAAAGTGATAAATCTTAAATAAAAATATCCTTCGTTTTCTTTTATATTTAAAATATCTAATTTTTTTGGAATATATTCTACATACTGGGCTCTACCACCAACTGCGTTTATTATATCTTTTGCAATACATATTATATCAGAAACTACAGCAGAAGCTGCAGCAAATCCTCCTGCTCCTTTGCCAGCAAAAAATATTTTTCCGCAATTACTTCCTTCTATCAATATACCATTATATTCATTGTTGATATTTGCAAAAACAGAGTTTTTTGGTACTAAAAATTTTCTTACTTCAAAAAAATATTTATTTTTATAAATCCCGCTATGCCCTAAAAGTTTTATCTTATATCCAAAACTTTCTGCAAAGAATATATCCTGTAATTCTATATCTTCAATACCTTCAATAAAAATATCTTTGAGTTTCACCCATGAGGAATAACCTAAAGAACTTAATATACTTAACTTACAAGCTGTATCATACCCAGAAATGTCGTATGAAACATCAGCTTCTGCAATACCAAGATTTTGAATTCTTTTCAACGCAGTATCAAAACTGCATTTCTGCTGAGTCATTAAAGATAAAATATAGTTTGTGGTGCCATTAAGTATTCCTGTTATACTTAAAATATTATTTCCTGCGAGCCCTTCATTTAAAGATTGTATTACAGGAATTCCTGCCGCAACTGCTGCTTCAAAATATATTGTTTTGTTATATTTATTCGCTAACAAAAAAATTTTATCCCAATGTTCTGAAAGCACAGCTTTGTTTGCAGTAACTATGTGTTTACCATATTTTACTGATTCTGAAATAATTTCGTATGCAGGATGTATCCCTCCTATTAATTCTACAACAATATCTATCTCTGGGTCTTTTAATACTTCGTTGTAGTTAGTAGTAAACTTTGTTCCATTAAAAATTAACTTTTGTTTACTTGGATCTTTATCACAAACGGTCTTTATCTCTATTCTACAACCACATTTCTCTTCTATAATCTTTTTATTTTTTTGAAAAATCTTTAATACAGAAGAACCAACACTGCCTATACCTATAATTGCTAATTTTATTGTTTTAAAACTATTCATCTTATTTTAGCCTCACACCTAATTCTTTAAAAACTTCATCAAACCTTAATGCCGTGTCATGAAACCTGTTATTTGCAGTAACTAATGCTAACCTTATATATCCTTCAGCGTTTGAACCAAACCCAGCACCTGGCGCTACCGCTACACCTTTATCAACTAACAATTTTTCTGCAAATTTCAACGAGCCAATATTTTTTGTAATTTCTTGTGGGAGTTTGCACCATAGATACATTGTTGCTTTTGGAATATCTACAATATAACCTATTTTTTTAAATTCTTTTATCATAATATCTCGTCTTTTCTGATAGATATTTCTTACTTCTTTAACAATTCTTTCATAATCCAACAGAGCCTTCACTGCAGAAAGTTGTATAAAGGTTGCCACACCATAGTCTACAAAAGATTTAAACTTCTCAAGATGTGATATTATATACTCACTGCCAACAACAAATCCTACTCGCCATCCTGCCATAGAAAATGTTTTTGAAAAACTATGAAATTCCAAAGCAACATCTTTTGCTCCCTCATATTGCAAAATTGATGGTGCAACATATCCGTCAAATGTTATCTCAGAGTATGCATTGTCATAACACAAAATCAAATTATTTTTTTTTGCAAAACTTATTGCTTCTTTAAAAAATTTTTCATCTTCAACTACAGCAGTTGTAGGATTGTTTGGATAATTTAAAAAAATTATTTTAGCTCTATTAATAATTTTCTGTGGTATTTTACCAAAATCAGGCAAATATTTATCTTTTTGTTCTATATTAAAAAGATATGGTTTACCACCAGCAAGTATTGTAGCGTTATAATATACAGGATATGAAGGATTCGGTATTAAAGTATAATCACCTTCATCTAAAAATGCCATACATAAATGTGCCACACCTTCTTTAGAACCAACCAATGCTAAAATTTCTTTTTCAGGGTCAAGTTTCACTCCAAAACGTTTTAAAAACCACTCGGAAACTGTGCTTCTAAACTTAGGCATACCTTTGGCTTGAGGATATCTATGTGTTCTAGGATGATTTATTACAGTATCACATAGTCTTTCAATAATTTCTTTATCTGGCGGAATATCAGGATTTCCCATTGACAAATCTATAACATCAAGATTTTTTTTATATGCTTCAAGTTTAAGTTTATTTATCCTCGAGAAAAGATATGCTGGAAGTTGCTCAAGTTTTTTTGAAGGCAAAATTTTTTTCATCTAAAATTTAAAAAAAAAGTAAAAATTATTTATCAACTATTAATATATTTTCTTATCCAATCTGTAGGACGAAACGAAACTTTTTTTCTTTCAGGAATTCTAACTTCTTGCCCTGTTTTAGGATTTCTTCCTACCTTAGGTTTTGTAATCTTTGTTTTAAACTGTCCTAAACCAGAAATAGAAATTGTTCCACCATTTTTTAATTCTTCTGCAACAACTTTTACAAATTCACGAAGAATTTTTTGCACTACAAGAGTCCTTTGTTGTGTATCAGATGCAATTTTTTCAACTAAATTTTTTCTTTTCATCTACTTCCTCCATCATTTATAATAAAGTAGAAATTTAAAATAACTATTTTTATATTAAAGAAAATTTTGAAATATTTTTAAAAATATTAAAAAATTTAAACCACGCTATTTGTCCATTCCTTAGAGTAAAAAAAAGTTAAACCAATCATTAAACTACTAATCTCTACCTACTAGCTGCTACCATCTAATTATTCTTACTAACTTAATTGCCAACACATTATACAATTTAGCTTCAAACAACTGATTAATCACCTCTTTGTCCACTGGAAACTCTTTCTTGCTTTTGGTTTGCCAGCTTTTTTCCTTTCCACCATACGTGGATCTCGTTTCAACATACTATATTTTTTTAATATTGGCTTTAGTTCTGGATTATATTCAACTAATGCTCGTGCAATTGCAAGTTTTATCGCACCAGCTTGTCCTGTTATACCTCCACCTTCAACTTTTATCTCAAAACCAATCTTATTTTTTAAATTTGTAACAATAAGTGGTGATATGGCAGTTTGTTTCTGTAAAATATTATTACCAAAATATTCATCAACTGATCTACCATTTATTATAATATCCTGAATTTTTTCTTTTAAAACAGCTACTGCAGTTGAAGTTTTTCTTCTACCTATTTTACGGATAGTATTTACATCTTGCATTTATAAACTCCTCCTTATTTCCTATATTTTTAACTCAACAAAATTTTGTTTAATATCAATTTTATCATCGTTATAAATCTTTAATCTTTTAATCATTTTTGCTCTCAATTTATTTTTAGGCAACATACCTTTTACTGCTTCACGAAGGACAAAATCTGCTTTCTGTGGAAAAAGCTTCTCATAAGTAATCTCTTTATAATTTCCAAGATATCCTGTATGACGAAAATAAATTTTTTGTTTTAATTTCTTACCTGTTAATATGATCTTGCTTGCATTTTTTACTACTACAAAATCTCCACAATCTTTATCTGCAGAATATATCGCTTTGTGTTTGCCTATCAAAATTTTTGCAATTTTTGATGCTAACCTACCTAAAGGATTAGCGTCAGCATCTATTAAATACCATTTTCTTTCTACATTATAATTAAATTTTGTAATTTTTGCAATTGTGGTAGATACTTTCATTAATTTTATCTCCTTTTTAGTAAAAATTTATTATAAATTCAACCAAAAAATAAAAATATTTTAAAATGATTTTTATAGTATTTTGTGTTTTTATCTACAACAAAAAAATTGGTTTGTCAATAATTGAAAGAAAAATACTTAATTAAAGAATAGAAGAAATTTTTTATTTAATGCCTAAAAAATGAAACAATTGTTTCACCATAAAATTCTTGTCTGAACATAATAAATTTTTGAGTATTTATATCTTCTCTCTTACTATGTTGTACTACTAAAATTCCTTCTGAATTCAAAATTTTACTATTTGAAATTAGCTCTATTGTAGCTAAAGACATATTTGTTAAAAATATTTTTTTTTCATCATTAAAAATTTTATTTGAAACATATGGTGCTCCTATAAAAACTATATCAAAATCTTCTCTTTTAAATTTTTCTTTTAAAATCCTTTTTGTTTTTTCAATCCATATCAAATCTTTTAAAATATCTGACTTAATAATATAGCATCTATCTTGACATTTTAAATTAATAACATTTTCTGACAAAACACTTAAAGAGTTCCTTTCTCTTTCTATAAAAATACAAAATTTAGCACCACGAGATAACGCTTCAATACCAACAGCACCACTGCCTGCATAAAGGTCTAAAAATAAACTATTTTTTAAACACGGAGTTAAAATATCAAATAACGATTTTTTAATCTGTGCTAAGATAGGTCTTATATTTTTTGGTGTTTTAAGAAACCTTCCCTTAAACTCGCCTGAAATAACTTTTATCATATTTATCTGTTATTTTTTATTCTTGAATGAATAAAAGTATAAAGCGTAGGAACAAATATTAATGTTATCAAAGTAGAAAAAACAAGTCCTGAAACAATTGATACACCCATCGAAGAAAAATATTCTGTACCACTACCTGTTCTTACAGCCATAGGAAGTGTACCCAAAATAGTAGTTATTGCAGTCATTAAAATTGGTTTTAGTCTTGTTTTACAAGCTTCTTTTACAGCATTTATCAAATCTAACCCTTTAGACCTTAAAAGTTTAATATAATCAACCAAAACAATAGCATTGTTTACAACAATACCTACAAGTAAAAGTAAACCTACAAAACTCATTATGTTAAAATTTTTTCCCCATAAAAATATTCCTACAAGTACACCTACAACTGCAAAAGGTACTGAGAACATTATTATAAACGGGTCAAAAAACGATTCAAACTGTGCTGACATTATTAAATACACAAGTAAAATACCTAAAAACAACATAAGTGTTAAATCGCGAAATGTTGAAATCTGTTGTTCTATTTCACCACCAAATTTTATAGAAAACCCATACGAAAGTTTTATAGTTTTAAGAATTTTTCCAACATCTAACCTAACTTTGTTTAACGCTCTTTGATATACATCTGCTTCAATCTTTATAACTCTTACACCATTTTTTCGTTTGATTTCGTTAGGTGCTAAAATTTTATCAAACTTTGCAATATTATTTAAAGCTATAATCTTACCTGTAGGTAATAATATTGGAAGGTCTGTTAAATTTTTAATATCTTCTTTGTAATCTTTATTTACCTTTACAAAAATATCGTATGAAGTATCAACAATTCCTCCTTTAGGTGGAGTATATAAGGCAGCTTTCTGTCCATAGAATGTTTTTCTTAAAATATCTGCAACATAACCAGATGAAATACCTAACATCTTTAATTTTTCTCTATCTAAATTTATTACTATCTGATAACTACTTTCTTCTAAACTCAATTTAGAATCTCTTATTCCTTCTATATTTTTTAATTTCTCTTTAATCTCTTTTGAGATTTTTATTGCTTCATCTAAATCATTACCATAAAGTTCAACAGACACTGCCTTACCACCACCACCTAACAAAGTTGACCCAACACCTGATCGCGCAGAAGATTCTAATTTTATAATACCAGGAATCTTTATTAATCTATTTCTTAAAATCTCAGCAATTTCTTGTGTTGAATATCTTCTAAATTCTCTATCAACTAAATAAATTCCTACTTCGCCTGTGTTAGAAAATTCTGGTTCTCCGAATGCTGCTGCGAAACCTCCAGATCCACTCTCACCACATCTTATAAATACAGATTTAAAATATTCGTTAGGCAAAGATTTATAAATTTCTTCTTCTATTAGTTTTGCAATTTTATATGTTTCTTCTAACCTCATACCTCTTGGGGCTTCAAAATAAATACTTATAGAAGCTTCATCTGCCTTTGGAACAAATTCTTTCCCTGTAAAAAATATAAATACAAACAATGAAATAAAAAATATAAACAAAAATCCTAACAGTGTAGTTTTTCTATATTTTAATGCTAAATTTATAACTTCTTCATAAAAATTTTCTATTTTTTCTATTATTTTTGTTATAAAAATAACACTTTTTTTCTTACATCCTCCTTCTGTACACAATCTTGATGCTAACATCGGAGATAAGGTTAGCCCTATTGCTAAAGAACAAAACAATGTTGCAATAACTGCAACTGCAAGTTGTTTAAACAACAAAGGAATTAATCCACTTACAAATAATAAAGGAACAAAAACAATAATAGTTGTCAATGTTGATGCAACAATAGCAGAAGATACCTCAGATGTTGCAACAACTGCGGCTTCTGTTGATTTCTTTCCCCACATAATATGTCTTAAAATATGGTCAACAACTACAATAGAATTGTCTACAACCATACCTATTGCTATTGATAAACTCATCAAAGAAACCATATTAATAGTATAACCAAAAAGATACAATACCAAAAATGCTAAAATTAAAGATAAAGGTATCTGTAAAACAATAATAAATGCAGGAATTATATCTCCTAAAAAAAACAAGACTGTTAATATAACAAGGATCCCTCCAATAAAAATTGTACTTTTTAAATTATTAACAACTTTAAGAATATATTCTGACGAATCCATAACTATATCTATTTTAAGTTGAGGAAAATTTTTTCTTAATTTATCTAACTTTTTCTTTATTTCTGAACATACATAAACAGTATTTGTTTGCGCTTTTTTTCTCATCATTATCATTAAAACATCTTTTCTGTTTATACTTACTTCACCAACTTTTTCTGAATATGAATCTTCTGCTTTACCTATTTGATACAAATATATAGGTTTACCTTGAAAATTGCCTACAATAAGGTTGTTAATTTCATCAATAGAATCAAATTTAGCAGATAATCTGATAGAATATTTTTTAGTACCTTCATAAATGTCCCCAATTGGCACTTCAATATTTTCTTGTGAAATAGCAGATACAACCTGTTGAACAGTTAATCTGTAATAGGCTAACTTTTGTGGGTCTAAAATCACAGAAACCTGTTTTTCTTGTGCACCACGAATCATTGCTGCTGCTACACCATCAACTTTTTTTAATTCATCTACAATTTTTTTCTCTACTATATAATTAAGATCTTTTATAGGTTTTTCTGAATAAACACTTAAAAACATAACAGGCATCAAAGAAGGGTCTAATTTTATAATTCTTGGTTTTTCAACTTCTTGAGGTAAAGCTAACTTTGCAAATTCTAAAAAATCTCTTAAATCAGCAGCTTTCTCATCAATATTTGATCCCCATTTAAATTGTGCAGTTACTACTGAAATATTTTCTAACGATCTTGACTCAACATTATCTATCCCTGGAACAGATAAAACTACATTTTCAATAATTTTTGTAACTTTTTCTTCTACATCTAATGCAGTTGCTTGTGGATATGTTGTTGCAACAACTAAAATAGGTAATTCCATAGAAGGAAACATATCTATTGGAAGTTTAAACAAAGCAATTATTGATGTTATAAGTAAAAAAGTATAAACAACAATTGTTGCTACAGGCCTTTTTACTGCTAACTGTGTAATTTTCATAAAAATTTTTAACCTCCTAAAATTATTATCAGTATTATTTCTTTAAGAAAATTATTTTATCTTAAGAAAATTTGTCAACCAACCTTTTTTACTTTCTCAATATATAACTTCATTAAAGCAATTACAAATCGTCGCAATATATTCTTTCTCACTAACTACTAATCATCTGCCTACTGCTGACTACCTGCTACCAACTATCATATTGTCACTTTTTCACTTTCTTCCTGCATTAAATTATTCCACAACTTCAACTTGTATTCCATCATAAAGTAACTCTACTCCTTGATATACTACTTTTTCAGACTCTTTAACACCAGAAACTATCTCTAAATAATCTTTATACTTTAAACCAGTTTTTACATTTCTTTCTTCGACAATATTGTTTTCTTTTATAACAAAAACTACTTTTTTACTATCAATATCAAGCACTGCTTCCTGAGGAACAACTAATGCTTGTTTTTCATAAAAAATAAGTTCTCCTTTTACAAAACTTCCAGATTTCAACTCACCTGTTTTATTATCTAAAATAACTCTTACTTCCATTGTCCTTGATACAGGATCAATATAATTTGAAAGTTGCAATTCTTTTGAAACAAAAACTTTCTTGTTTTCTGTTTCAAATATTACATAAGAATTTTTTGTAATTTTGTTTACCATACTTTCAGAAATACTAAATATTAATCTAACCTTGTTTGTATCACTTATTATACATACAGGTGTTTGTGGAGAAACCATAGAACCTATATCAACAAAATATCTTGCTAAAATACCATCAATTGGCGATTTTAACTCGTATAAAGTATATTTTAAAACAGGCTCGTCTCTGTCAATTTCACAGATCACATCGTCTTTTTTTATATAACTTCCTTCTTCTTTAACTTTTTTTATTATCCTACCTGCAACTTTAGGAACAACAGTAATCTCATTTATCCCTTTAATTTCTCCAACAAAATTTATACTATCAGCAATTTTTTTATATTCTACTAATTTTGTTTTCACAACATATGTAAACTCTTTTTCTTTTTGTAGCAACTTTTTTGCTGTTCTTTGTCTAGCTATAGCTTGAAACATTCTAAAAATACTCAAACTTAAAAATAAAACCACAACTATAGATATTATTATTTTTCTTTTCATAAATTTTCCTCCTTAAAAATCAAATTTTTTTAGTTTCTCACACACAATAATATATTCAGCAAGTGTTTGATAATAATTAACTTTTGAATTTGAAAGACCTAATTCTGCCTGTAAAAATTCTAAATATGAACTCCTTCCTTCTAAATAATAACTTTTTGCAACTTTATAATTTTCTTCTGCAAGTGTTAAATTTTGTTTTGCAAGATTTATTGATTCTTTTAGTTGTAAATAGGTAGAATATAAAGAGCTAAGCTGTAATTCTAAAGAAGAAACTAATCCTTCTTTTGCAAAATTTATCTGTTTTAAATTTTCTTTATTTTGTAAATATCTTGAATATGTAGCACCACTACTAAAAATTGGCCAACTTATAACTAATGCCCAGTTATGCCTGTCATCCCATTGATCTATAGGTCGGTTGTAATCATCAACTGTCCAACTATAATTTCCTGCTAAAGAAATTATAGGTAAAAATTCACTTCTTGTAAGATTAAGATTTTGTAATAATATCTTTTTTTGTAAATCTATAGATTTTACTTCATAAACTTTTTGAATATTCTTTTTGAGTTTTACAAAATCATATTCTGTATCTTTTAAAAAATTCTCAAGCTCACCTACAGGTTCTACTTCAAAGTTTACATTAAGTATATTTTTTAGTCCTTCTTTTGCTATTTCATAAGAATTTTTTATTTTTAAAAAATTTATCTCTGCATTAAAATAATTAATTTTCGCAGAAGAAAAATCCAAATATGAAACTCTTCCTTCTTTGTAAAGTTCAGTTGAAACTTTGTAGTTTTCAGAACTTATTTCTACTGCTTTTTTTGTAACTTCCAGCATCTTTTTTGCTAATAACGTTTTAAGAAATGTTTCTTTGTATTGGATTTCTAAATCCTGTTTTGTTTTTTCATACTCTGTTTTTATTAAATCATAGTTTATAGAAGAAATCTTATATGCAGAAAAAACTTTCCCTGAAGAAAATAATAATTGTGAAACAGTAGCATTTGCTGAATAATATTTATCTGAAGTCATCACAGGTGAAAACATACTGCTAAACATCATAGACATCTGTTGAGATAATTTTATCTGCGGTTCTGAAAGCTGAACGAATTGTGCTTGAAGCTGAAGTTTTGGAAGCCAACTGCTAAAAGTTTCAAATTTTTTATATTTTGCTTGACGAAGTTTAGATTCTAATGTTTTAATTTGAATATTATTTTGAGAAAGCAACTTAAGACCTTCATCTAAAGTAATCTCTTCTGAAAAAATTAAAGAAATAAAAATTGTTGATAAAAATATTATAATTAATATCTTTTTCATTTTTTTCTCCTATAAAAATTTATTTTTCATCATTAAAAACTAACATTTCTATTGAAACATCTTCATTTAACATTCCATGAAGCAAAATATTCCAAAAAATTTCTTTTATTTCATTAACTTTATCTTTATAAAAAAATACCATTGAAGACACTGCAGAAGTATACATTAATATCATAGACGGTATTATCTGCATAATATCAACATCAGGATTCATCCTCTTTATCAAATCTTTGTTGAACATTTCTTCTACTAAAGGCAATAATTTTTTAGCTATAAATTCTAATTTTTGTTTAATTTCTTCCGTTTTTGGTTCAGTAGAGATCAACTGTTTTCTTATAGTCATAAACAAGTTCATATTTTGTAGGTTAAACTCTATATATCTGTCATAAAGTTTTTTTAATTTCACTAAAGGATGTTCTTTTGATGATAAAATTTCATCAAGCGAATTAGTTAACTCATCAATTAAAGAAAATAAAATCTCTCTAAACAAATTTTCTTTTGTTTTAAAATAAAAAAATATAGTACCTTTTGCAACACCTGCATGTTGTGCTATTTCTTCTACTATTGTTTCATAATAGTCTTTTTTGTTTAAAATTTCTCTGCCTGCCTGAATAATTCTGTTATATGTTTGTCTACTCTTATCTTCTTGTAATTCCATAAATCTTTAGCTCCTTTTTAAAATTTATTAATTCTTTATTTCAAAACTCTCACTATGACTGACCGGTCAGTAATAATAAAATATATATAATTTTTTTTAATTTGTCAAGCTTTTAAAAAATTTTTGACTGATTGGTCAGTCATAAAATATGATGTGATAAGAAAAGGATTTTTTATTCAAATTTTTGCTAAAATGAAAGATGTATTATTAATTTTTATTTTTCAACAAGATTATTTTATATTCTATCAATTCTTTAAACTTTTTTTCATCAAGTTTATTTTTTGTATGTTCGTAGATATAATATCTTACTTTTTTAAGTATAGGATAAAATATAAAACTAAAAATTTTTGATATCAAAGAAAATTTATCTTTAAAATATCCAGTTAAAATTTCTATTATAGGGATAGCATATTTTGTATAAATTTTTTTTCCAAGAATAATTGTTGGCAACACATTATTAGTTATATCTTCTTCAAAAATTATTTCAAAATTATATTTTTTAACAAAACTATAAAAATTTTCTTTTATATGTGTGGTTCTATAATATTTTACATTTTTTTTCCTAAAATAATCAGAGATTAGAACATATCCATTATTTTTAAGAATTTCTTTTGATTTAAAAAATGCCTTGTCTAAACTTAAATATTGACAACTTTCCGCCATAAGAATAAGATCATATTTATTTTCTGTCTTTAACTCTTCAAATTTAGAAAGATAAAACTTTACACCTGGAAATTTTTGTTTAAAAATCTTATATTGATACTCATCAGGTGATACACAGTCTACAATAAAATTTTTTTTAATTAAATTTTTGGCAACCTCTCCGGTGCCACAACCCACATCTAAAATTTTTGTAACTTCAGAAGGAATTTTTGAAATCAAAACATCAATATATCTTTGTTGTGCTTTTTTTAAATTTTCCAAATTTATTTCTTTTTCATCTATATCTTTATCCCAATAACCAAAATGTAAACTTTCAAGTTCAAAGACATCTCTTAAAAATTTCAAATTCCAATCTATTTTTGATTTCATATATACAGTTGAATTTATACAATATTTTTTGTATAAAATAAATATAAAGCCAAATTTTTTAAAAAAACTATATAACATAAAAAGTGGCTCCATCGACTAGCCTGGTTTAGGTCAGCGGTCTCTCAAGCCGCAAGCACGGGTTCAAATCCCGTTGGAGCCACTTTGTTAAAATACAAGCAGACATATATGTCAATAACAAAGAAGACAAAAATTCTAATTGTAGATGATGAGCCGGATATAAATGTATTGCTATCTTCTTACTTAGCAGAAGAAGGATTTAAAGTTTAAACTGCAACAAGACCATTACAGGCAATTGAACTTGTCAAAAACAATACTGTTGATTTAGCATTAATAGACCTCGCAATGCCTGAGATGAATGGTATTGAACTTTTAAAAAAACTTAAAGAAATAAAACCCAACCTTGAAGCAATAATGATCACTGCTTATAAAGATGCAGAAAAAGTTGTAGAAGCATTTAGAGTAGGAGCTTACGATTGTATTTTCAAACCATTTAATTTAAAATATCTACGAAATGCTATTATGGCAAAAATGTTGGAGTAGTTTTTTAATATTTTTATTCTTCTTCAAATGCAAAAACTGTAAATACATAAAGCTCAGTTTTTGGATCTTGCCACGCATTTGGTGGTAAACCTGCTTTACTTAAGCATAGTTCAGATAAAAAGTGTTCTTTTTTAGGAAGTTGCTCCCATACTTGTGGTAAAAAAAGACCAGATCTAATTCCGCTTCTAACAACTACACCATGTATTTTTTCTTTTATATCTTTATGTGAGAAAACTCTTTTTATTGGAGATAAAATTGAAATCTCAATTTTAATATCTTTAAGTTCATCTAAACTTACATGATTAAACCTCGGATCTTCGCTAGCAGCTGCTATCGCCATGTTTATTACTGCTTTATATAGCGGTTCTTGAGGAAAAGTTGTCCCAATACAACCCCTAAGCTGCCCTTTTTTTGTTAATGTTACAAAAACAGCACTTTTTTCAAGAAGTTTTTTGTCTTTTGTTTTATAATCAATTATTTTTCCTGAAGTTATATATTCTTTAATAGCCTGTCTTGCTAAAGAAAGTAAAATCTTTTGATTTTCTTCTGAAATTTTGAATTCTTCTTGCATATACTCAATTTTCTCCTTTTGAATATTTTTTGTTTTAATAAAGGCAGAAGATAAGTATCCTACTACACGAGATTTATCACCGTAATATTCAATATCTCCTGAGTTGTTATACTTTAAAACTACAACTTTATTACCTCCTAAAAGTTTTGTAGAAATAAGTGTTATCCCAACAGATGTTTCTGCACAGAATACACAGTATAAATTTTGTATTTTTTCTTTCATAAGCTTTGGTATTTCTTCAAAATATTTTTCTTCATCATAAAGTTTTAAAACTTCAATTGCTTTGTTGTCAATCTTTAATGCATCTTCATATTTTGGATAATGAGACATATCAGTAGAACATACAATAATAATTTTTCTTTGAGTTTTATAATTTTTAATAACCTCTACAAGTTTTTTAGAAATTTTTGTTGCATAGTTGTAGTCATAACTACTTACTAATATCGGAACTATAGTGAATTCTTTATAAATATACTGTAAGAACGGAAGCTGTACTTCTAAAGAATGTTCTGGTATATGTGCTTGTGGAAAAATTTCAAAATATTCTTTTTCTTTTAAAAGTTCTTCTACAAAATTTTCTTCTATTTTTACTTCACCCAAAGGAGTTAAAAACTTACCTTTATTATAAAATAATACAGGTTTTTTAAGATGGTAATGATGTGATTGGCCTATAAGTATTATTATAGGATTTTCTATTTTATATTGAGATAAATATTTATAGGCATAAGCAGCAACTTGGCCTGAAAAGATATATCCTGCATGGGGAACAATAATACCAAAAATTTCTTCTTCTTTAGAAGGTAAAGTTTTAATATTTTTAAAATATTTTTCAATTATATCTTTTAACTCTTTATCATCGGAAGGATAAAACTGTCCTGCAACAGCAGGTTTTCTTATTTCTTCTGCATTAAAAAAAGAAAATACCATACAAAAAAATAATATAAAAATAATATATTTCAATTCAACAAAAGAAAAAAATTTAGGATTTATCATATTGTTGTTTTACATAAAAAATTAAAGATTTTCAATACTTAAATATAAACAGCAATAGGAAACGATAACGATGCAAAATTAGTATTAAACAACCATTTTGAAAAAATTTTTTCAACATCTTTCCCTTCAAAAAGACATTCTTACGCAGCAGATTATTCTTCTACTACACAAAAAATTTTTCTTTTTGGTGGGATTTATCAACCACAACAAGGAAGTCCAACATATTTTAACGATTGCTGGATTTTTGATGAAACAAAAAACCAGTGGAAATATATTTTTATTTCTTCTACAAACCTTCCAACACCAAGATATGGACATTATATAGTTAATATAGGAGGAAACAAATTTTTACTTTTTGGTGGGACAAGCGGTTATGCACCGTTATCTGATATATATGTTTACTATTACTCAAATTACGGAACTACTAAAGGATATATCTTCACCCAGCACAAACCTACAAATCTTATTTACCAAAAATTTATTTTTTCACCTTCAGCAGGTAGTGGTGCTGATGTAAAATTTCAAATTGCATATTCCACAGATGGAAAAAATTATTCTGACTTTTTAGGTTATGACGGTGACCCTAGTACATATTTTTCTTCAACACAACAAAATTTTTCAACTTCAACATTTAATAATAAACAATTTTTAAAACTTCGTGGATATTTTTATTCTTACAAACCGCCAACAAATCCTTATGTAGACGAAATTGTTATAAATTATAACCTTACACCATACCCGCCATAACTTGTCCTTATAGGAAATCCTATTTCTAAAATACAAGCATCTACAAACACTTTACAACCAGAATTTTTATGGGAAGAATCTACAGATCCTAACCCTAAAGATAAAATTGTCTACGATTTTTATCTTTCAACATCGTCAGATTTCAATTTTTATTTAACATTTGAAAAAAATCTCAACCTACCATATTTCGATTCAACCAAGATTTTACATTTATGTTCATCAATTATTGATTTAGTTATAAACAATCCTATGCCTAAACCAGGTTTGTGTTGTGTCATAACATCACCTAATTGTATAAAAGGATAAAAAAGTTTATTTAAATCTTCTTTTTTCATTACTTGAGCATTGTCTTCTACTGAAAAAAGATAATGTTCATCTTTTTCTTCTACTGAAATTTTTATATATTTTTCTTGTCTTTCTTCAGAAAACCATTTTAAAGTGTTAGAAATAAGATTTATTAATACTTGTTTAATTCTTTCTTTATCAACCTCACAAATGTCAGTTTTAATATTCTTTTCCACCATAAGTTTAACATTGTTTGAGTCACACAAAGGTTTATACTCTTCAAAAATTTCATCAACAATTTCGGACATACGATTTTCTTTTTTATCAATTTTAAATATTCCTTTACTAATTTTTGAGAAATCAAGCAGTTCTTCTATTAAACTCCTTAGCCGGTTAATATTACGAAAAAGAATGTTATATATATTCTTTGGTATTTGGTCAGCAATTAGTTCTATACTTCCCAAAATAGCCATAAGTGGTGTTCTTAGTTCATGGTTTATCACTGATACAAAATCACACTTCATTTTATCGTATTCAACAGATAATTTAAAACCTAAAATTATTGAATATGCTAAAACTAACCAAGAACACCAATATTGGGCTAAATTAAAATCTAATTTGGTAAACTTTTCTTTTTTAGAACAAAACTTTAAAATTTCCAACACACCAAAAACACTTTTATTAGAAACCATCGGCAAGACTATTAAAGAAATATCTCCTCTCTTTGGTTTTATATTTAACTTTTGCAATTTAGAGTAATAAAATATACCATCTGGGATAAATAAAGGTCTCTTTTCAGAAATAACTTTTTCCATTAGTTGAAAATTATGTTTGTTTTCTAATAACCCTTTATCTTTCATAGGGCCATAAGATGCAACAAGAATATAATTATTTTTTACCGCATCATAATTAAACAAAGAAGTTCTATCAGCATAGAAAAATTTTTGTATTCTTTTTACAACTTCTTTCCCTATATTGTTCATTAAATTATCCAGATTAATATCTATTTGATAAGACAAATCTTTATATTTATAAATTTCCTTACGAAATATTGGCAAAGGCGATCCTTTGGAAATTTTGAGAAGAATATTTAACACTTCCTTTGAGATTTGTCCTAATATAGATGAATAATTCCTTTTTAGTAAAAATTCAAATCTTGTAATTAAAGGATCTAAACTTTCAAAAAATAAAAATGCACTTTTACATCCACCTTTTTTAAAAATTTCACAATTTTTAATATCACTTTGAGCAACATTCTCACACCATCTGAAATAAATTTTTGTAGGATATCTTTTATAAATCCAAGCACATAAATTGATTATTTCTTTATCCTTTATATCAGGTAAAAACCATATTATTTCTATGAAATTATTATTTATCTTTTCTTTAATTTCTTTTTTTTTCAGTTGAAGATATAATAACTTTATATTTATGTGCTTTTAATTTAGCAACCAAATTTGTGGCGAGATTTTTATTATTTGATATTAGCAAGATATTCCTTATCATAATTTTTCTTTTTTTAGATAAGGCTATTATGCATCTTTTTATCTATCAATATAGAAAAATAAATTACAAAGAAGAAGTGTTTTACATAGGCATTTTTATATAAATTTTTTATCTTTAACCAATATCTTTAAAATCTATTCCTGCTTGTATCAATTATTCTATCGGTAAAACAAAAATAAATCTGCTTCCTTTACCTAAACCTTCTGATTCAGAGCAAATTTTACCATTATGCATCTCTATTATATTTTTGCAAATTGAAAGTCCTAAACCAATACCTTCTTGTTCATAACTTTCTGATCTTTCTTCTACACGATAGAATTTGTCAAATATTTTTTTTAGATTTTCTTTTTTTCTGCAATTTGTCGCACAGATTCTATAGCCTAATTAATAATTTTTTTAGTAGATACTAACCGTTTTTTTAAAACAAAAAGTCCTGAATCTATCCTATAAAAATCTAAAGTATTGATAACTAAATCCTGCATTCTGTTTATATTTCTATCTATTATTTCTAAAAGTTTTTTTGTATTCTCATAATATCGATATTTAGTTTTAACTTTATCTTTTTTCTTCCATGCTTTACTTAAAAGTAATTCAAGTGTGTTTTTTATGATCATAATGGGGGTCTTCAGTTCATGAAGAACAAAAGAAAGAAATGTGTCTTTAATTTTATCTGCTGCTTTTAAATTGGCAATTTGTGATTTTAATTGTTTTATTTCGTATGCCTTTGAGACAATAAAAGATAACTTTTCAATATCAATTGGTTTAGAAATAAAACCAAACGCGCTTTTTCTTAAACTTTCTATTGCAGTTTTTAATGAAATGCCTTCTAAAGAAATTATTATATCTATATTAGGATTTATTTTTTTAATTTTTTCAATTAATATTTCTCCATCTTTCATTAACGCTTTCATATCATAAATTATTAAATCTACATCTTTCTGAATAATTTTTTTTATACCTTCTTCACCATCTTTTGCAGTAAAAATTTGATAGTTTTTTTTAGTTGATTTAAGAGATAATATATCTATTGTTTCTTTTCTATCATCTATTATTAAAATTTTTGGAGTTATGTTTTCCATAAAATAATTTCCCTTATTTATTAAAATAAATTTTTCATTATAAAAACATATGAATTTGAATTTTTATTAAAATTTTTAGATATATTTTAAATGGACGAAATTATAATCTATTTATTTTTTAATATTTTTTAAAAAATCAAATTAGCAATGCACTGTATATATGAATTTTAATATGGTGATT
>CALFVX010000003.1 GCA_937928765.1 uncultured Endomicrobiia bacterium | reverse complement strand
ACTAAAATCAGATCTAGCTAAAAAAATTTTTAGTATTAAATAGATAATCTAATCATCATTATAAATTTTAATCAAAGAAATAATAAAATTCTCTAATATATATTTACTATTTGATGAAGTTTTTAATCTAAAATCTGTAATCTGTAATTCTTTTAAGATTTTATAAATTTTTGTCATACTCATTTTTTTGTATAAAAATTTTTTCCTAAAATATCTATATATATAAACAAAAATTTGTAGTGGAAATATCTCTTGAGATAATAAATTGTCAACAATTTTTAAAACATTATTTAAATCTTTTAGTTCAATAGCATCTATCAAATCTTTTATCTCTTTTGTTTCATATATACTACAACACTTATATATTTCATCTTCAGAAATATTCTTCTTATTAAGAGAATAATATTTAAGTTTTTCTAACTCATTTGATAAAAGCCATAAGTCGTTATTAGTATATTCACATAATATTTCTTTTGCTTCTTCTGTTAAATTAAAATCTACTATTTTAGGAATGAATTTTTTAAATATCTCTTCTTTTGTAAGCATATCAAATCTTATACACAAACAATTTTTTAAAAAATAATTTATTACTTCTTGCTTAGATTCTTTCTCTTTTAATGTTTGTTCATACATAATAATTAAATAATTGTCAATTTGATAGGTTTTTATAAAATCTACTAAATCTTTTTTAAAATTTTTCTTTTCGTTAAGATTAAAAAATCTTAATAATGTTAAAGTTTTTTGATAAAATAAGTTTGAAGTAGTGAGTTTTTTTGAAAAATCATTAATTTCCGCATCCCATAGATAAACTGTCTCTTTAAAAATATTCCCAAGCTTTTCATAAATTATGTTTAATATCTCAATCATATAATAATTGTTTTCTCCAAAGAAAAAATATACTTTTTGATAATTTAAAAATTTATCTAAATTTTTATAAAATTCTTTATAATTTATTATCATAATTTTTCTTTAATAATAAAGTTAAGGGACCTTTTTGTAAGACCTGCCAGAAACAGAACCAAAACCTTCTATTGTTCTTATATAAATTTTTCTTGCTAAATTTGAAACAATATTTTTTTTTGCTTCTTCTTCGGTTAATCCACCAGGTAAAGTTGGTGCTGAAAAAAATAAAACTTCTTCGAGATTAGGTTCTTGCCATAAAGTGATGTTGTCTTTTCTATCTACAAAATATATGTTTGCGATTAATCTTAATTTATACTGTTGTGGTTCAAAATTTTCACCATAGGAAATTGGTTGAAGAATATAATACAATATTTCTCCATAAATATAACCATCTGAACTTTCTATGTCACCGGAAATAGAAAATCTGCCATCTTTTAATAATTCATTATTTATTTCTAATCTCAACATTTCTTCTAATCCATAAATATTTGTTTTATTCTCAAAAGGTTTTACAGACAAAACTTTTATGTGTGGAGGTAAAACTTGTACTGAAGAATAGTATGTTTGACATCCTAAAAAAAATAATAAAAAAATTAATAAAAAATTTTTCATAATTTTATCCTCCGTAATTTTTGATATTATTTAAACTTGGCACAATAAAAGTTATTTAGGTAATCTATATTTATCTTAAATAAAAAATATTAAGTTGTAATTCTAGCTAGTTTTGCACATAAACTTTCTTTTAATTTTTTTAAATTCTTACTTATTCCTACAGGATACATATGTGGATTTATTAACCTTTTATATTCTGTAGTTAATAACTGCAAATTTCTTTTAGTTCTATTTCTTATTTCTTGTATTGAAGGAAATTTATAAATTAAATTACCATTTTTGACAATTTGTTTTAACAATTTCTTACTATGGCAATGATTTATATTCTCAACTCTTATTTCATAATGAAAATCTGGATGATATAACATAACATCACTTCTTAATTTTTCGCCTTCAAGATGAATAATATCAAATAAAAATTTTTCTTCAGTAAAAAATCTTGTAATATTTTTAATATTAGGTAGAGAAATCTTTTCTGGTGTATTAGAAATTTTTAGCAAAGGAATATAATTTTTATTTTTCTTTTTTGCTACTATTTTATACACTCCACTTAAAGAAGCATCAGGATATCCAGTTACAAGCTTTGTGCCTACACCAAAAATATCTATTGGCGATTTTCTACTTAAAAGTTGTTCAATAATATATTCATCAAGTTCATTTGAAACAACAATTTTTGCTTCTTTAAGTCCATTTTTGTCAAGAATTTTTCTTACTTTTTTACTTAAAACTTCTAAATCTCCACTATCTAACCTTATTCCAAAATTTTTTATCCCTTTATTTTTTAATTTTTTAAAAATTTTTATTGCATTTTTTATTCCACTTTTAAGTGTGTCATATGTGTCTATTAACAAAATTGTATTATTAGGATAAATATCAGCAAATTTTTTGAATGCTGTATATTCATTGTCAAAACTCATTACCCATGAATGTGCCATTGTTCCTCTAACTGGTATACCAAAAAATTTTCCTGCTAAAATATTTGAAGTTGCATCTGCACCACCAATATAAGCAGCACGACTTGCAGAAATTGCACCGTTTATTCCTTGTGCTCTTCTTAAACCAAATTCAAAAACACTTTTTCCTTCTGCAACCTCTACTATTCTTGCTGTTTTTGTCGCAATCAAAGATTGAAAATTTATAATGTTTAACAAAATACTTTCTATTATCTGTGCTTGTATTAACGAAGCATTTATTCTTAAAATAGGCTCTTTAGGAAAAACAACTTCCCCTTCTTCAACTGAATATATGCTACCTTTGAATCTAAAATTTTTTAAATATTCTAAAAATTCTTTTCTGAATAATTTTAAAGAATCTAAGTATTCTATATCTTCCTTTGAAATCTTTAAATTCAAAATTTCTTCAACAAAAGTTTGTAATCCTGCAAAAATTATAAATCCAGAATTAAATGGAGATTTTCTAAAATTTAAATCAAATACAACATCAAAATCTTTTTTATATAAAAAATATCCCTGAGCCATTGTTAATTCATATAAATCTGTTAAAAGAAACAAATTATTCATAATTTTTCTATAATCTTTACGCCTAAAGATTTCATATGGCTTAAAACTTTATTTATATTTCCTTTTGGGACATCAACACCTTTTGTAGCAGATAATATTACATAAACCTCAAATCCAAATTTTACAGCATCATATGCAGAATAGTAAACACAATAATCTAGAGCTAAACCACAAAGATAAATCTTTTGTATTTCTAACCCTTTTAACCAATAGTGTAGTCCTGTTTCTGTCTTTTTGTCATTTTCTAAGAATGCAGAATAGGAATCTATGTTTTGAGATGTTCCTTTTCTTAAGATCAAATCTATTCCATTTTTATTCAAATCTTTATGTAATTCAGCACCATAGCTTCCTTGTATGCAATGTTTAGGCCAGAGAATTTGTTTTATACCATTAATTTCAATTTCTTCACCTATATTTTTTTTATGTGTTTCAGCAAAAGAAATATGATTTTCAGGATGCCAATCTTGTGTTGCTACAACTTTATGAAAACTTGGCATAATCTCGTTAATGTATGATATTATTTCGTCTCCATGTGGTACAGGTAATGCTCCTTTAGGACAAAAATCGTTTTGAAGATCTATTATTATTAAAGCATTTTTTTCCATAGCAATTTTTAAAAATTATATTTTGTTTTAATATTTTGTAATTTTATCTTTTCTTTTTCTTCTTGCAAAAACATCAATCCTGAGATGGAAACAGAAACCAAATTAGCAATTGACATCAACAAATCTTTATATTCTTGGTCTAATGACTGTTTATTATCAAAAACTAATAACATAATCAAACCAAGAATGTTTTTCCCATCTATCAGTGGAAAAATATAAATTTTTTTATTTTCTATAAACTCCTCTTTTAAATCTTTTTTTATTATATCTTCTGTTATATTAAACAAAATATTATTTTTATCCAAAACATTGTTTGTCTGCCAAAAAGATAAGTTAGTATTATTACAAAATACAAGTCTATATTCTTCATTAAATTTGTTATATAAGTAAATTCCAAAATCATAGTCTAATACATTTGCAATCTCATTTCCTATATTTTTTAAAAATTTCTGTAGCTCTGAGATATTTTTGAACGCTTCTAGCATAATCTGAGAAACTGAATATATTGACGCTAATTCTCTTGAAGTTTGTTCCATTCTGTTCATAGTATTTAGCAACAAAACTTTAAAAATTTCAATTCCGTCCTTAGGCAAATCATCACATATTTTTATCAAAACATCTGACTTTATTTCAAAAATCACACATTTACCTTTTGCAATAGCTGTTGCTGACCTAAAAAATTTAGAATATAATCCTATCTCACCAAATATCTCTTTTGAATTTAGTATTCTTAAAAGTTTTTGATTTTGTTTTTGATAATTTTTTATAATTTCTACTTGTCCTGAAAAAATTATAAAAATACTTTTAGCTAAAGAGCCTTCGTAAAAAATAATTTCTTTATCAGAAAAAAATTTTTCTTCCAAAGATAAGCTTATTCTGTGTATTGTTTCATCAGAAACATTATAAAAAACTGATAGATTTTTTAAAAATAAAATTTTATCCATAAGTTCTCCTCTTTTATAAATAATTTAATAGATTACGAACATTTTCAGGATTTTGTGCTTTAGAAATAGCATCTTCCTGCGTTATTAAACCCTTTTTTACAGCATCTACTAAAGCTTTATCTAAACTTATCATACCAAACTTTCCACCTGTTTCTATTGCAGTATAAATCTGGTGTGTTTTCCCTTCACGAATAAGATTTGAAATCGCAGCTGTTACAATCATTATCTCTCTTATAGCAACTCTTCCTGGGAAAGATTTTTTTGGTAGTAAAACTTGAGAAATTACTGCTTTAAGTGTAGATGCTAACTGAATTCGTACTTGTTGTTGCTGATGGGATGGAAAAACATCTATTATGCGATCAATTGTCTGTGCTGCATCTTGAGTATGCAATGTCGCAAAAACTAAATGTCCTGTTTCTGCAACAGTTAATGCTGCTGAAATTGTCTCTAAATCGCGCATCTCGCCTACCAAAATTACATCCGGATCTTGTCTTAAAGCATATTTTAATGCAGTGTGAAAAGTTTTTGTATGTACACCTATTTCTCTTTGTCTTATAATAGATCTTTTATTTTCATAAATAAATTCTATAGGATCTTCAATAGTTAAGATATGTTTTTTATATTTTTGATTTATTAACTCAATTAAACAAGCTAATGTAGTAGATTTACCAGACCCTGTAGCTCCTGTAACTAAAACTAATCCTCGAGGTAAATCTGTAAGTTTCACAATTTCGTTAGTTAAACCTATTTCTTCAGGCGTGGGTATAACAGACGGAATTACCCGCAATACGGCCTCTACTCCATATTTATGTAGCAAAACATTAACTCTAAACCGTGCAACTTTTGTTATCTGAATAGAACAATCAAGTTCATGTTCTTCTTCAAAGCGTTTTTTTTGTTCATCATATAAAACAGAATAAATCAACTTTTTGCTTTCTTCTGCTGTAATTGCTGGAAAATCTAATTCTTCAACTTCACCTCTTATTCTCGCCATCGGAGGTTTACCAATAACAATGTGTATATCAGAAGCACCATGTTGTACAGCTGTGGTTAGTATATTTATCATCTCCATAAAAATTTTTTTCTCCTTTTTAGAAATTTTTTTAAATTTTCTAAAGTGATAATTTACTAATTTGAAAATCTTCTCCTAAAATAATTATTATATCTGTTTTTAAATTTTTGTCTTCAGAATTAAATTTTTGCGAATAAATTGTTGAAATTTCGTATATGTTTAAGAAATTGCATAAATCGTTTAAAATTTTTACATTGTAGCCATAATCTATAATTTTACTCTTTGGTAATAAGGAATACCAATTCCCCCAGTCTAAAACATCATATCCTTTTTGTCTTAACAACATTGCAACTTGTTTTGCAATTTTTTGATTTTTTGAAGCATTATATACTTTTATAAGTACTCTTTTATCTTCTTTTATATTTTGATAATCACCATAATATTGTGTAAAATAATTTATTAAACCAATTATTTCTTCATTATTAAGTTCTAAATATCTACCCACTGGTTTACCTGAAAGAAAGGAAAAACGAAAATTTGTAAATCTTAAATTTTTAAATTCTAAAATCATATTCAACATTTCCCAATAACTTATGTTAGTAATAAAAAAATTTTTAAAATTTGCTATTAGAATTGGCAATTTTATCCAGTTAATAGGTAAAAATAATTTTTCTAATAAACTTTTAATAAAATGCTGTTGTCTGTTAATCCTTCCAATATCTCCTTTTATATCTCTGTATCTTACATATTTTAATACTTCTTCACCATCCATATAATATGTTCCACGATCAAAATGGATATGAAGATTCCCAGCATAATCGTCATAATGCATTGGTTCTGTAACAAAAATTTTTATTTTTCCTATTGTATCAATCATCTTTTTAAATCTATCATAATCAATAACTATATAATATGGAATACTTATTTTTTTTTCTCCATAAGAAAAAATTTTTGATTCTAAAACTTCTTTTAACATTTTTGCTGAATAAAGTTTATCTTTTGTTTTTTTATAAAAATAAGCATAAACTTCAGTTATTTTTTTGTATTTTAACTCAGGAATATCAACATAACTATCCCGAGGAATAGAAATTATATCTAACAATCTTGATTTATGATCATAACTTAATAATATTATAGCGTCAGAATGAACAGCATTATCTACAAAATCTACTCCTAGCAAAAGAAAATTTGTTCTTTTTTGATTAACATTATTTAAAATAAATACACTTTTTTGACTAATATAGGAAAAAAATAAAATTACAAAAATTAAAAATAATAAAATTATATGCTTCAACTTCATTTTCTGCCAATTTTTTAGAAAGTTTTATTTATACAATTTATTACTTATTATATATTTTTCTACACTTTCGGGAACAAAATATTTTATTGATAAGGATTTTTTTACTCTGTTTCTTATCTCTGTAGAAGAGATTTCAATAACTGGTGAATCAAAACACAAAATCCTTTCATAAATTTCTTCAGGTAATTTTTTATAATTTTTATCAATAATTCTTTGTCCTACTAAAAAAATTACTTTTTTAATTATTTGTTGCCATCTCTGCCATGTATTTAAATTTATCAACAAATCAAGTCCTATTAAAAAATAAATTTGTCTTTTTTTATATTTTTTGTAAAACCAATTAACAGTACGGTAAGTATAAGAAGTACCTTTTTTTTCTATCTCGTATCTACTTACTTCAAAATATTTATTATCTTTTGTAGCTAAAATTAACATATTCAACCTATGTTTGTAATGAGTGAGTTTATAATTAATTTTATGTGGTGGTTTATAACATGGAATAAAAATAACTTTTTCTGCATTTAAAAAATCTTTTGCATATTGCGCTAAAATTAAATGTCCATAATGTGGTGGATCAAAAGTTCCTCCGAAAAGAATTATTTTATTGTTTAGATTTCTATTCATAAAATTTTTAATATATTAAACTCTTATAGCACCATTGCCTTCAACAATATATTTTGTTGTTACAAGTTCGTTTAACCCCATGGTACCTCTTGCATGAAGTTTAGAAGTTGAAATACCTATTTCTGTACCAAAACCAAATACACCCCCGTCATGAAGACGTGTAGATGAATTAATAAATATAGCAGAAGAATCTACTTCTTGCTCAAACTTTTTTTGTAAAGAAACATTTTTTGTAATAATAGCATCAGAATGATGTGAACCATAATAATTTATGTGATTTATTGCTTCATCTACATCATCAACAATTTTTATTGCCAAAATATAGTCTAAATATTCTTTGTACCAATCGTTTTCTTCTGCTAAATTTATCTTTATACCATATTTATTTAACAACTTTTTTGTTTTTTTACATCCGCGAATTTCTACATTGTGCTCAATATATATCTTAGCCATTTTGGGTAAAAATTTTTCTGCTATATCTTTGTGTACCAAAAGTTTCTCCATTGCATTACATACAGCAGGCCTTTGTACTTTCGCATTTAAACACACTTTTAAAGCAACATCTATATCTGCTTCTTTATCCACATATGTATGACAAACTCCACTACCATGAGACAAAATAGGTATCAAAGATTTTTCTTCAATTATATTAACCATTTTTTCACTTCCACGAGGAATGACTAAATCTATATAATGCTTTAATGACAAAATTTTATACAAAAGATCATATGAAGGGTTATCAATAAATAAAACAATATCTTTACTAAACTCAAAATTAGACTTTTTTAAAATTTTGTTTATACTATTATTTACAATCTCTACTAAAACTTTATTTGTATTTATTGTCTCTTTTCCCCCACGAAGAATTACACAATTGTTTGATTTTATACATAAAGCAACA
This sequence comes from uncultured Endomicrobiia bacterium, assembly GCA_937928765.1. GTDB lineage: Bacteria > Elusimicrobiota > Endomicrobiia > DTEH01 > DTEH01 > JANXDG01. The sequence continues at coordinate 184,211 of CALFVX010000003.1, read as the reverse complement.
GAATCTACAGTAACATTAGGTCTTGATTCGTATATCATTAAAATCACACCAATAGGTACTGTTATTTTTTTTACTAAAAAATTATTGTTTTCTTTTAAATTTCTTTGCCACATTTTTATAACTTTATTAACAGGAGATTCCAATGATAAAATTGTATCTATTGCATTAATCATCTCTTCTATTCTTTTATCGTTTAATATCAATCTATCTATAACAGCTTTAGAAATCCCACTTCTTCCTGCTAAAATTACATCTTTATTATTCGCAGAAAAAATTTTTTCTTTTGATGTGGTTATCTGTTTTTTTATTTCTTTCAATATTTCATTTTTTATACTTTCATCTATAGAAGAAAACTTATATGATGCTTTTTTAACTTTTTGAATCTTTTTTTCCCAAAAAGAAAAATTTTTCATAGTTTATCTCCTAAAAGATACTATTGTTATAACAACTATTGATAAAACAAGTGATACAACATAAAAAAACAAAACAACTTCTCTTTCTGTCCATCCAGAAGATAGTAATATATGATGAATATGATGTCTATCAGCTAAACCTAAATTTACACCTTTTTTTATTCTTCTTATAATTGCTAAGATTACATCTAAAAATGGTACACCTGCAACGATTATCGGCAAAACAAAAGATACAATAGCACCTGTTTTCAAAACACCAACAGTTGTTATGCATCCTATAATAAATCCTAACCATAATGCCCCAGTATCACCCATAAAAAGTTTTGCTGGATAAAAATTGTATATTAAAAATCCAAAGACAACTCCTGCAAGAATCAATGATAATATTGAAGATAAAACCATCTGTTGAGCTAAAATACCTTCTTGTTTTTGCAAAATAGAAATTATAAAAAAAGTTAATGAAGAAACAAAAACAATCCCCGCTGCCAGGCCGTCTATACCATCAACCAAATTTATCATATTCATAAACCCACATAACCATAAAACTGTTATAATTTGACTTAATATTCTTGGAAATGATACAAATTTATTTTGAAAAGGAAAATTAATACCAAAAATTCTTACACCATAATCTATAGCACAATACGCTATAATTACCTGAAGTAAAAATTTTGGTAATGGAGAAATCCCAAATTTATCATCTATTGTACCAACAATGACAACAAGTAAAGATGCAAAAAATATGCCTAAAAGTTGTTTTAATAAAAAAATTGTCTCTTGATACTCCCCACTTATTAAATTATACTTATACTGCAAAATATTTTTTACTTCTGGAAAAATTTTTGAAATAACAAAAACTACAATAAAAAAGCTTAAAAACATTCCAAATCCACCCCAACGTGTGAGTTTTCTAAAATTTATTTTTCTTTTTGAAGGTTTATCATATATAGAAAATTTCTTTGCAAGAAAATTAGAAAAAGGTACTAAAAAAATTGATAAAATAAATGCAAATAGAAAACTAAATAAATATACTTTTGTCATAAAAATTATATTTTAGTATTTCAAATCTGGATATAAAGGAAATCTTTCTAATAATGTTTTTATTTTATTTTTTACATAAGAAATTATCTTTTTTTCACCTTTTGATCTTAAAACTTTATCAATTAACTCTCCTATAATTACCATCTCTTCTTCTTTCATTCCACGAGAAGTAACTGCAGGTGTTCCTATTCTAATTCCTGATGTTTCTGCTGGGGGTCTTTTGTCATAAGGTATAGAATTTTTGTTCACAGTAATACCTGCAGATTCTAAAAAATTTTGCGCTTCGATACCAGTAATCTTTAATGGTGTTAAATCAACTAAAAACATATGACAATCAGTCCCACCACAGACAATTCTATATCCTTTCTTAGCAAGTGTTTCTGCTAACTTTCTTGCGTTTGATAAAACCATTGCTTGATATAATCTAAACTCCTCTGACATTGCTTCTTTTAATGCAACTGCTTTTGCAGCAATTGTATGCATCATAGGCCCGCCCTGAATTCCTGGAAAAACTATCTTATCAATTAAAGTAGCATACTTTTTCTTACACAAAATTATAGCACCTCTTGGACCACGCATTGTTTTATGTGTAGTGAAAGTTACAAAATCTGCATAAGGAACTGGCGAAGGATAAAGTCCAGCGGCAATAAGTCCTGCATAATGTGCAACATCTGCTAAAAGATATGCATTGATTTCATCACATATTTCTCTAAATCTTTTCCATTCAATAATTCTTGAGTATGAAGATGATCCTGCTACTATTAATTTTGGTTTATGTTTTCTTGCAAGTTCTTTTAACTCTTTATAATCTATCAACTGGTCAGATTTTTTTACATTAATAGGAACAACTTTATAATATTTACCTGAAAAACTTAACGGATGACCATGAGAAAGATGCCCTCCATGGGATAGATGCATACCCATTATTGTATCTTGCGGATTCAAAACTGCAAAATATACTGCCATATTTGCCTGTGTGCCAGAATGTGGTTGAACATTTGCATGTTCTGAATTGAACAAAAGTTTTGCTCTTTCAACTGCAATTGTTTCAACAACATCCATGTACTGACAGCCACCATAATATCTTTTTGAAGGATATCCTTCAGCATATTTGTTACCCATTATAGAACCCTGGGCTTCTAACACTGCTAACGAAGGAAAATTTTCTGATGCTATTAATTCTAAACAATTTCTTTGTCTTTCTAATTCCTGTTTTATAGCTTCATAAATCTCAATGTCTGTTTTTTTAAGATACATAAAATTTTTCTCCTTTCTTTAAAGGATGGATATGGTAAGTTTTAGTTATAAGATTTCTTTTGGTAATTTGTATAATTTATTTTCTTTTTCACTTAACAAATAAAAAAATTTTTCTCCTATTGCAAACGAATTGAACTGTTGAACTTCACCTGCGAAATATAATGATAAAACAATAACTTTCTCTATTTCAAACTCATTATCATTTTTTTTCATCACCCAGATATTGTTATTGTTATCAAGAAAATAAAATTTGTCTTCAAAAATATTTATATCTATAGGAAAAAAATTTGGTATAGTAAAAGAAGAGATAAAAACTAATTTGTTTAAATCATTAATTTTGAATTCAAATAAAATTTTTTCGTTATTTAAAATATATAAATTCATATCATTATCTACATATAATGACAAAATTACACCATTACTTATTGTAAAAGAAGAAACTATAATACTTAAATCTGGATATTTATAAAGATAAACTTTATCATCAAAAGCAGAGGAAGCAAACAGAACTTGATTTCTGCTATCAAAAGCAATATTATTAAATTGTTTTTCTGCAATTAACATTCCTACCATATTGTCATTGTTTTGTAAATATTCAAAAAAATTTCTTACTGTCCAATCATTTATTATATACTTATCTCCAACAATAGTTATATCTGATGGTTTAATATATTTGAATTCTACAAGATTAAACAATTCTTTAGGTTTTAAAACATAATTATATACTTTTGATGATATAAAAAATAAAAAAATTAAAACAAAAAAAATAGAAGAATATTTTAAAATTGAAAAAATTTTATCTTTCTTTTTTTCATATCTTGCCAATTCGTACTCTTTAGACCACAATTCTTCTTTAGCTAAAGAAAACCATAAAACATTTTTTATTGTTGAAACAATTTCATCTTCACTTTTTGGAATCTTAATCAAAGTAATACCTAATTCTAAAAATTTTTCTAACTTATTTTCTTCCTCAATTTTCCCTATACAACATATAGGTATAAAATTATATATTTTACAAATTTTTTCTAAAGATTTTATAGGAATAAATTCATTTACAATTATCAACTGCGGTTTAAATTTTATAATTTCTTCAATCAACTGTTTAAAAGAATAATTTTCATGGACAATTTTTATTTGAAATTCTGAGATAAATTTTTGTGGCAGGAAAGATTGTGGTTCTTCTTTGAAACTGATTATCAATATTTTCTGCATAAAATTAAACCTGGTATTCTACAACAAACTTTGCAATCTCATCTAGAATACTTAATATTCGTTGGATAGAATTAAGTATTAGTTCATAATGAAATTTTACTGAATTTTTATATTTATGATGTCTAGACACAAAATTTATTGCCCCAATAATTAAACCACATAAACTTCTAATTTCGTTAATATAATTCTTTATGTTATAAGAAATATCTGATACAATCTTTTTCTTATCTACAATATTCTGTTTTTTAATATCTTCAATATTTCTTAACAACAAATTTTTTTCATTTATCAAAATTTCTTTCTCTCTTTTTAAATTATCAACTACAACTTTTAAATCTTCTAATTCTTTTAATATCAAATCTTTTTCTGAACCAAATTTTTCAACTTCTTTTTTTGCTGTAAAAAGAACTTTGTCTAATTCTTGTTCAAGCCTACTTGTCTCTTCTAAAAGTTGATTTTGTACTTCAAGTAAAGAATTAAATTGTCTATTATAATATACAAGAAGTTCTTGTTTTTGTTGTTCAAATTCTTGTTTTGCACGTTCAACTTCTTTTTCAATAATCTTTTTATCATATTCTAGTCCTTGTATCTGTTGTTGCCAAACCAATTTTTCTTTCTCTTTTTCAAGTTCTAACTCTTTGCTGCGCAATTCTTCAAACTTATCCTTAAGTTTTTCATATTCGCCACGCTCTATTTTTTCAATCTGTTTTTTTAGTTCTTCTATTATCTGTTCTTGCTGTTGTAATTTTAAAATTATTTGTTTTTTTTCTTCTTCTTTTGTTTGCAATATCTTTTCGTACAGAATTTTTTCTTCTTCAAGTTTTCTTCTCCAGTATGCTGATACAGACGGTGTAATAAGACTTTGCATCACATCATCCTTATCACCATACTGAAGTTCAAGTTCTGAAAGTTCTTTTTCTATTTCATCCCAAGTATAAAATTTTTCTTCATCATCAAACATAAAGTTTGCTCCTTAAGTTTAAAATTGCTTCAACTTTTTTATAGATTTCTACTATTAAGAAAAAAAATTAAAATTAGATGTGAAATTATAAACGCTTCTTTATCTTCTCTTAAGTAGAGAAAAATAACAAATTATTTTTTCTTTCAATATTCTTTTATGAAAATTTCAAATGGTTTAAAATACTTAATACCTATTTCTAAAATAAAACTATGGTTCTGGTATAATCAATATTTCTCCAACTATAGGAACCCCTTTGATAATTTTCTCTTTATTTGTTTCGTAAATTTTTTTCCACCCTTTTTCATTATTATAATACTTTTTTGATATAGAAATCAAGGTTTCACCCTTTGAAACTTTATGAGCTAAAGGAAACTTATATCTTTCTTTTTGTTGTTTGTATAGTTGTTGCTCTTTTTTAATAACTTCTATATGTACTGTTTTTGTTGCAATTTTAACCTCTGGTTTAATAACCTGTATATTTTCTTCTAATTCTAAATCTTTCTTTTTAACTTCTTCTTTTTTTTGTTTTTCTTCAAAAATTTCTGTCTTATTATCAACAGACACTTCTATTTTTTGTAGTTCACTATCAAAATAAACTTCCTTTTTGGGTTCTACAACAACAATTTCTTCATCTTTTTTAACTATTGGCTTTTCTAAAATATTAACTTTTTCTTTTTCTAATCTATGTTCTCTTATAGATTTTTTAGCTAAACTTATATTAAAATTTATATAATGATTACCAAAAAACTCTTTTTGTGAAACAAGACTTAAAGGATATACACAAAAGTATCTTAATCCTAAATTATTTTGTAAAAATCTTAATTCTGCAGCTAAAACAAAACTGTCAAAATTTTGTTGTTTGTTTACTTCAAAAACTAAATACATCGATATCTTGTTTGTATAAAACATTTCTTGTTTTAGACATATTTTTAAATTATTATCATTTAAAATTTTTTGATCTATAATATTTTTTACAATATGATATTCAAAATTAAATATTGTTGTATAATATCTATATCCTAAACCTAAAACATAGTTTTGCGGTAGAGAATATTTTATATCTTTACCTAAAGAATTATTAATTAAGTTCAGCACACCGAAAGAGAAAAAAATATCTTCTTTAATTTTCCATAAAAATCCAAAATCTATATTATTAACTACTAAATTATTTTCCGCTAAAACATCTTCTAAATAATATTCATCATAAAAATATTTAAAAATATAATATTTAAAACTAAAAGCAACAAAAATTTTTTCATTAAGTAATTTAATCCCAAAACTTCCTAGCAACAAATTTTCAGAAAAAATATCTTGCAAGACAAGTTCTCTAAATCCTAAGCTACCAAAAAAATTATTTTTTATATTATAGCTTAAAGAAAACTCTGTATTGTACAAATTTTCTTCAATTAAACCTTTAAAAATCATACCATAACTCATATCTAAATTAATATTGACTAAGTTTCCTGCTGTCGCTGGATTTAAAAAAACAACACTACTTTCCTGAGGATAACCTACAAACGAATATTCTGAAACATAAATCCCAAAAATTATGCTTGTTTTTAAAATTATAACACAAAATATTATAAAAATTTTTTTAATCATTAGTATTTTATCACTATTGTCCCTTTAAAATTTTTTCCATCTGATTTTGAATCTATAACATAAATATAAATCCCTGCTGGTAAGTATTTATTATTGTCATCTTTACCATCAAAATATAAAATATTATTGTCTTTTCTTTTTAATGCACATACTTTTCTAGCATATATATTATAAATATTGCCATCTATGAAACTGCCAACTTTATAATGAAATTCTATATAATCATTTATTGAATCATTATTGGGCGTTATGATACGTTTCTTTGGCGAACATCCTATTATTGTAAGACCATGAGATATCTCTTCTATAGCCGAAACTAATCTATATTTGCCTAAATATTGTGTTTTTATTATAACTCTTCCATAAACCTCTTCTGACGGAAAATTTATCCAATTATGTCCATCATAGTATTGTATAACATAATTTTTTATATTTTGAGGTTTTAAAACTGATATCTCTGAAAAATTATCAAGCTTTGCTTTATTTGCTTTAATGAGATAAACATAAATATAATTTTCATTTTCTTCTTCTTTTAATCTTTCAATTTTTAAACTAGTAAGATTTTCTTTTTTAGGAACTGAAAAGATTAAAATCTTATCCTGGCTTATATAAATATCTGATTGTTGCTGTAAATATAATCTCACATACATATTATTTATACTTTCTACAGCAAAATTGTTAACACAAGATATCATATAAAATAAATTTTTATTAAACCCATCATAATCTATATAATAAGTATTAGTAGTAAATCCTACCTGAGTTAAGTTATAAATATCATATCCACTATAAACTTTATATCCCCATAAGTTTTCAACACTTACACTATCCCACAGAAGTTCTACTGCGTAATTTGAAGTTGATAAATAAACATTTTGTGGTGCTGCTGGAGGAGTATTAGGAATTATAAAACTAAATATAGAACTTTCTCCTGCATAAAAGTTGTTATAGTAAACTTCAACATAAAAATAGTAGGTATTAGGATATAATGGTGGTTGGTTTATAGAATAATAATTATTTTGTAAATATTTTTCTGTTTTATAACTGAAGTTTGAAAATGAGGAATAAAATATCTTATAATCTACTTTATCAGAATAGTATTTTGCTGAAACTTTAGAAAAATAAAATTCTAAGGGTAAATTTTTTATAATTTCACCATTTTGTGGTGAATAAATAGAAATATAATATCTGTTTATTACAAAAGAAGTGCTTGAGAAAGATATTTCGTTATTATTATCAAAAGCAATTATTTTTAAATAATAAGTATTGGGCTCAAGAAAAAAATTTGAAATTTTAAACTCTGTTTCTTGAATAGAACTAACAACTGTAGTAAAAAAACTAAAATTTTCATCAGTAGAAATTTGTATTTTATATTTCACTTCGTCAAAAAGGTCAAAGTCAGAAGAAGCCATCCATTTTATTATATAAGGAAGATAAACAATTTCAGACTGTTGTGGAGATAAAATGTTTGGTTTTGTTGGTGGTTGGTTTAAAAATGATGTCCAAAAAGTATATGGTCCTATTGAGTTTTTATTATTATAAATATCTACTGCAACAATATAAAAGTAATAAGTTGTATCATCTATAGGGTCTAATATTGTATATGAATATTCTGTGGATGGCAAAATCACTGTAATAGTTGAAAGCCAGATATTATTTTCTACAGAAGTTGTGTAATATAGTTCATAGTGAAACTCATCTTCTTGTGGATCTTCTGCAGGACTCCATATTATCTGTATCGGTGAGGATTTTAAAATTTCATAATTTTTTGGTGAAATTAAGTTTAATTTCAAAGGTGGTGTGTTTATTACTTTAAAATTAAATGTAGAATTACAAATAGTAAATCCGCTTTGTGAAGAAGATGCTACAACTATCCAATAATAGGTTGAATTTACTAAAAGATATCCTTTAGGTAAAAAAAATTGTGTTTGAGTTGTTTGTGTTGAAAATATTAAAGAATAAAAATTTATATCAGTAGAAATTTTAAGTTCATAAATCACACTTTCAAAAGGGTCCATATCATAAGATTCTTGCCAATAAAATGTTGTATATGTGTTTATTAATATTTGGTTATTAGATGGAAACAAAAGATTAAATGCTGTAGGATCTTGTTGAGTATGGTTTACAACAAAATAAAAAGTAGAGTTAGAAAAAGTTTTTTGTTGCCAAACATCAACCGCTGAAACATACCAAAAATATGTTGTGTTATCTTGCAGGTTTTCTAAAACAAAACTTGTTGTTTTTATTCCTACAGAAGAAAAATAAGTTAAGAAATTATCAGTTGAATAAAAAATACTATAAGTTATCTCTTCATTATCTGGTTCAGTAGAAGCATTCCATATAAGTGTTACATAAGTAGAAACTATTATTGTTGATGACGGTGTGGAAAGATCAAATTCTGTAGGTGATGAATTATGTAAGAAAAATTTAAAAACATAAGATGAAGTTGAAACTAAAGGAATCTCTTGAGAATTACTATAAGTTATAACTTGCCAAAAATATGTTGCGTTATTTTGTAATTTTTCTTGGACAATATAAAAAGTTGTATAAGAAGATAGGCCTGAAACTGTTTTTGTAGAATTATCAGTCCAATAAATTAATGTTTGTGAAGAAAGGTTAAGTTTATATCCTGAAATTTTTGTTTCCCATTCAAAATTTGGATAAAAATATGATGTTGTAGAGTTCTCTGGTGGAGATTTAAGTTCTGCTGAATTTAAATATACACAAGTATAAAACCATGCTACTGTGGATGAAAACACGCTTTCTTGATATACTTCATCCCATATTCGTAATCTCCAAAAATATGTAGTCTCATCCTGTAAATTATCTGTCAAAAAATAATAAGTATTGTATATTGCCTGTGATGTGTGTATAGAATTTAGAACATCAGGGTTGTCTGAAAAGGAAGAAATATATAATTGATAATAAATTTTACTATAAGGGTCATAATCATATGATTCTGTCCAATAGAATGTCGGATTTAGAGTAAACACAAGTTCTATCGTTTGATATATAGTAGTTCCTGGAGAGATCAATAAATTTTGTATTGGCGGATCTTTTATGTCATTAACTATAAAATAAAAAGTTTGACTTGATTTTGTTAGATTTTCAGATTTATCTTCAGCCATAACATACCACCAATATGTTGTATTTTCAACGAATGAATAAGAATTTAAAGTATAAGAAGAGAAACTTAAATTTGAAACTATATTAGTAAATCCTTGTGTTTCTGAAATAGAGGAAATATAAACACGATATTTTAAAGTATCTTGTGGGTCAAAATCGTAAGAATCTTCCCAATCAAAAAATATTCCTGATGTTGTAGTAACTGTTGATTTGTTTATAGGCATCTGTAGAGAAAAACTTATTGGAGCTTGTGGAGTATGATCTATTACAAATCTACTTTCTTCAATATTTGCTAAAGACCAACTTGTTTTTCCTTCAGAATCTATTGTTTTTACACGCCAATAATATGTTGTATTATCCATGAGCTTTTCTTTAGCATTTAAAAGATAATAACTAGTGGTAATGCTATATATAACAACAGCCCCATTAAAAGATGGTGTTGAAGAAAACAAATTTAAGGAAAAAGTTGATAGTCCAACTTCATATACTAAATAATCTCCATATTCTAAATCTGGATCATATGCATCGTTCCAATCAAGTTCTACAAATTCTGAAGAAATAACAACAGCATATGTTGGTGTAGATAAACTAAATTGGCTAGGTGATGTGTTATATGGGAAACCAAAAGACTCGTTAGTATTTATACTTATTTCAGAAAGAGGATTTTTATCAGCTGAAGTTGAAGATTTTATTGCAAAAAAATATAACCTTGAATTTTCTAAATTATAAACTATATATGAAGTAGTATCTCCTTTAAGAGGAGGTGGCTGTGTAGAAAAAATTTCTAGTTTATTTCCAACATCATTCCAATTTGATTCAGTAATTTGATATGTAGCAAATTTTATTTCATAATACTGTATTGGTTGTGTAGAATTTGGTACTGTCCATTGAAGATTTACATATTTAAAACCACTTTGAATAACTTTAAGGTCGGTTATAGGATCTGGTGGGTCTGAAAATAATAAAACTACCAAAAAAAATATAATAAAAAATACTAAACTAATCTTCAGATAAAATTTTGACATATAAAAAATTTAACACTTATCATTTAAACAAAAAATTTAGCATAAAATATATGTTTAAAATTCAACTTAAATAATTTAAAAACTTAAATAGAGGTTGTGATTAATGTTTCAGTATTTTCTATACCTTTAATTTTTCTTATTTTAGATATTACAAGCCAACTTAATTCTGCTAAATCTTTTGCTTCAATATCTAAAACTAAATCCCATCTGCCAAATACAGCTGTTATATGTGTTACACCTTCTATTAGCTTAAGCTTTTCTAATACTTGTTTCTCTTGTCCTGATGAAATCTTTACTAATACTAATGCTGTAGTCATAAAAAAATATCACCCCCTTCTAAGTTCTATCTTATATTTTTTAAGTTCATAAAGGATAAGATTTATAATTTTATTTGCTTCTTCATCGGTTAATGTTTTAGTTTTATCTCGTAGTTTAAAAGATAGAGTTAAAGACAAAAAATTATCTTTCTTATAGTAATCACTAGCTTCAATCTCTATATTAATAGTTTTGAAATTATTCTTCACAAACTCTTCAATAGTTTCAATTATTAAATCGTAACTAATATTTTCATCTGGTAATACTAAACATAAATCTCTTAACACAAAAGGATATTTTGGTAAATTTTCAAAAATATATTCTTTTTTACATAAATCTGAAACTATATCTAAATAGATCTCAGCATAAAACACAGCAGAGGGAATTTTTGTAAGTTTAAACTCATCTTTTTTAAGTTCGCAACTAAATCCTATAATTTCATTGTCTTTATATAAATATTCTAAATAATTTTTAACCAAACTTTCATCTAACAAAGGTCTAGAAGTATTCTTTTTAGCACTACCATAATTTTTTTTATATTTTATTTTTAACTCAGATAACAAATTCTCTATAATTCCATTTAGAAAATAAAAATCATAATTTAAAATTTTCTTATTCCATGATAAAAAATTTTTTTGTCCACACAAAATAATACCTAAACTCTCTTTTTCAATTATATTATCATTTTCTATATAATAAATTTTCCCAACTTCAAATAAGGCGACATTTTCATTTTGATTATTATAATTAGTGATTAAATTTCTCAACAATCCACTAAGCAATGACAATCTTAACTCATTAAACTCATTAGATACGGAGTTTAAAACAATTATTTTTTTTGTATTATGATTTTTTACAATCTCATTTTCTTTATAAGAACATAAACTATAATTTATAGCTTGGTTTATACCATAACAACTCATTAAGTTTATAATCTTATTCTTTATTTTACTATAAGTGTCTGTTTTTTTTGTAAAAGATACAATATTAGGCATTGTAGCAGGAATTTTTTCATATCCATAAAATCTTGCAACTTCTTCTACTATATCTGCCTGAAATTTTATATCAGGCCTATTTAACGGAGGTAAAACTATTAACCTTTTTGTTTCCTCTGCTGATTTGCCTAAAATAACCTCAGATTCAATTCTTCTCATCAGTTCTATAAAATCTTTTATTTCTACTTCTATTCCTAAAAGTGAAGATATAAAATTTAAGTTTACATTTATACCATTTGTGAGATGCGATGTAATTTTTTTATAATATTCTAAATCTTTATAATCTGTAAATCTTACTATCTTACCTTTACAATAAGTCAAGATCATATGGTATGTTCTCATTGCAGCTAACTCGCATAATTGCCAGCTGCTACCTCGTTCAAATCTATAGCTTGCTTCTGTGTTAATAGACAATTTTTTCCTTGCTAGCCTAACCATACTACGATTAAAAACAGCTGATTCTATAACTATATTTTTTGTTTCACTGCTTACACTACTTTCTTGTCCTCCTATAATACCAGCTATTGCAACAGGTTTTTTTTCATCAGCAATAATTATAATACTTTTATCTAATTCATATTTTTTAGAGTCCAATGCAACAATAGATTCTCCATTTTCTGCCAAACGAACAATTATTTTTCCATTAGAAAGTTTGTCATAATCAAAAATATGCACAGAATGACCTGTCTCAAGCATTACATAGTTAGAAATATCTACTAAAGGATTTATACTTCTTATTCCACAACAAGATAACCTTTGTTTTATATAAAATGGCAATTTAGATTTATTGTCTACATCTTGGAGGTTAATAGCAATGTATCTTCTACATAATTCATTAGAAGCAACTTTTACATCAAAAAATGGTAGTTGTTTGGACTCTAAAAATGAAATTAAATCATTTTTATATATAAACTCAATTCCTAACTTAATTGCTACTTCTTTTGCAATACCTAAATGTCCTAAACAATCAAATCTATTTGCTGGAGTGGAAATATCTAAAATTTTATCATCAAAATATTTTTCAAGAGTATTACCAATTTTAAAGTTTTCATCTAATTCTAAAATACCTGAGTGATCTTCTGAAATCCCTAATTCTTTTTCTGAACACAACATACCATTTGATTCTACTCCTCGAATTTTACGAACTTCTATTCTTGTTCCATCAGCAAGAATATAACCTTCAGGAATATACGCTGTAATCATACCTTTATACACATTTGGTGCTCCACAAACAACATTGTATTCTTTACTGCCATCAGAAACTCTACATAGAGTAAGTTTATCTGCATTAGGATGTTTTTGCACATCTAAAATTTTGACAACTTTAACATTTGACAAAATATCAATCCTTTGCTTTTGAACAGATTCTACTTCGTATCCTAAATCTTCTAACACAGAAATTATTTTTTCATCAGAAATATTAACTTGAGAATTTAAAATTTCTTTAATCCAATTTAATGATATTTTCATAAGTTTATAAAAAACTTAAAATTGTTTAATAAATCTCAAATCGTTTTCATAAAATAATCTCATATTATCAATTCTATATTTCAACATTGTAACACGTTCCACACCTAATCCAAATGCAAAACCAGTATATTCTTCATATCCTAAACCTACATTATATAACACTTGCGGATGAACCATTCCACAACCAAGTATTTCTACAAAACCGCTATATTTACAAACACTACACCCACTGCCTTTGCAAACTAAACACTGAATGTCTAACTCTAAAGATGGTTCTGTAAAAGGAAAATATGATTGTCTAAATTTACAAACAATATCTTCATAAAACATTAACCTTACAAAATATATCAAAGTACCTTTTAAATCTGAAAGTTTTATATTTTTATCTACAACTAACCCTTCAACTTGATGAAAATTAAACGAATGCGTTGCATCAAGATTTTCATTTCTAAAAACTCTTCCAGGCATTATTGACTTTATTGGCGGTTTTTTAGACAACATCAACCTTATCTGTACAGGCGAGGTATGTGTTCTTAACAAAATCTTGCCTTTATCTGTCTTTGGTAAATTCAAATACAAAGTGTCTTGCATATCACGTGCAGGATGGTCATCAGGAATATTAAGCATAGTAAAATTATAATCTTCAAACTCTATCTCAGGTCCTTCTTGAATATCAAAACCTAAATATGAAAAAATTTCTATTATTTCATTATAAACTTTTTGTAAAGGATGAATTTTGCCAATTTGAAAATTTGCCGAAGGAAGAGACATTTCTAAAAGTGAAAAAGAGTATTCTTCTTTATCTTTTTTAAATCTTTTAAATTCTTTTTCTAAAATTTCTTCAATTTCTACTACTATACTATTCAATATTTCACCATATCTCTTTCTTTCATCTATATCATCTATATCTTTTAATTGATGAAATAACTTTCTTATTTCTCCTTTCCTTCCTAAATACAAAATTTTTAACGCTTCTAAACTTTCAAAAGAATCTACTTTCTTTAAATCAATAAAAAACTTTTCTTTAAGTTGTCTTATTAAGTCTTCACTTAATTTTTTCATTGCCATTGATACCTAAAATTTTATCTAAATGTTTTTTTGCAAGTTTATGCTCAGCAGAAAGTTCTATTGCTTTTAAAAACATTTCTTTAGCTTTAGAAACTTCGTTTTTGGCTTCGTAAATCAAACCTAAATGATAATAAACTTCAGCATTATTAGGCATCTTTTTTTGCATATCTAAGAAAAACTTCAATGCTTCATCATACCTGTTGTTTATAAGATAAAACTTTCCTGGTTCAAGAATATCTCCCTGGTTATTTTTTAAACTTTCTTCTTTTTTCATACTCTCCTTAACCTCTCTATATCAACATTTCTACCTGCAACTATTAAAATATCTCCTTCTGAAATTTTTTCTTCTGGGGAGGGAAGTAAAATTATTTCTTCTTTTAAATCTGTCTCACCTGTATCGGAAATTTCTGGCATTTTTCTTTTTATTCCTAAAACTGTAACTCTATATTTTGTTCTTACAGCTAAACTTTGTAATGACTTGTTATAAAATTCTTTTGGAGAGACAACCTCTGCTATACTATGATCTTCTGAAAGATTAAATTCGTCAATAATCTGTGGTGAAAGTAAACTTTTAACTAATTGTTCTGCAGAAATTGCTTCAGGATAAACAATTTTATCTACACCTATTTTACCTAAAATTTTTGCGTGCTGGTTATTTAACGCACGAGCAACAATTTTTTTTATTCCAAGCTCTTTCAACAACAAAGTTACATAAATACTTGACTCAACACTTTCACCAATCGCGACTATTGCAACATCTATTCCTTTTGCATCTATCCCAGCTTCTGTTAATTGTTTCATATCAGAAGCATCACAAACAACAGGAATTTTTAAATATTCTTTTACATCTTCAACTTTATTTTCATCTTTATCAATACCTATAATATTTACATTTTTAAATTCAGATAAAAACTTTACTACATATTGGCCAAAAACTCCCAACCCTATAACTACAAATGTATTCAATCTTTCTTCAACCATATTTTTCACCTCTTTTAAAAATCTTATTTTAACCAACTGCAATTTGTTCTTCTAAATATTTTATTTCTTTTGGTTCTTTAGTCAATATGAGCGAAACTAAAGTTAAACTCCCAACTCTTCCTACTAACATAGTTATTATTAACAAAATTTTACTAATATTATCAACATATTGTGTTATACCCAAAGATAATCCTACCGTACCAAAAGCAGATACTGTTTCAAATAAACATTCTTTAAACGAAAATTTGTTTAATAAAAAAATTATTGATGATATTAAAATTATAAAGAAAAAGCAAATAAAAAATATTGAAAAACTTTTTAATACAATAGTTATGTTTATTCTTCTTTTAAAAAAAGAAACTTCTTTTTCACCTATTATATAATTATAAATACTTGATATAATAACAAAAAAAGTAGTTGTTTTGATTCCCCCAGCAGTGCCTCCTGGTGAGCCTCCTATAAACATTAAAAACATAACAAGTATAATTGTTAAAGTTGACATTTGATTTATTGGAAAGGTATTAAATCCTGCAGTTCTTGATGTTATTGATTGAAACCAACTAACAAAAATCTGTGTCTTTAAAGGTAAATTTTGTAAACTAAAAATCTTTTGATTTAATAAAAAAATTAAAATGCTTCCACCAAAACTTAAAATTATACTCATAAGAAAAACTACTTTTGAATGAAGTAAAAAATTCTCTTTTTTATGACGAAATTTTTGTAAAATATCCATCCAAACTATAAATCCTAAACCACCACAGATAATTAATATAGGTAAAACTAAATTTATTACTAAATCAGAAGAATAATTTTCAAAATTATTACTAAACAAACTAAACCCAGCATTACAAAAAGCACTAACTGCATGAAAAAATCCATACCACAAACTTTTAAATAACCCAAAATTTTCTTTAACATAAAATTTTAAAAATAAAATTATAAACCCAAAAAATTCAAACAAAAAAGTAAAAAATATAACATTTTTCATCAAAACATTTATCTGCTTCATATCCGCAATATCATTAACATTTAGTGATTCACCTATAACTTTTTTTTGTATAAGATTCATTCTGCCAAATAAAATTATAATTATACTTCCTAACAACATATATCCTAACCCACCAATTTGTATCAAAAATAAAATAAAAATTTTCCCTAAAAAAGTATAATTTGTGTTTATATCTACGCTTGTAAGTCCTGTAACACAAACTGCAGATGATGCCGTAAAAATTTTATCTATCAAAGATATATTATTTTTTGTTGAAATTGGCAGCATAAGAAGTAAGGTTCCTAAAAAAATTAAAATAATAAAAAATAAAATTATAACTTTATATGAATACAATTTCATAATAAATTAAGGAAAGATAAATTAAGAAGATAAATCCTGCTAGATAGGCTTTCTATCTTCATTAAATTTTTTAACATATTTAACTATATATTTAAATGTCTGAGGATCTTCTATAGCAATATATGCTAGAATCTTACGGTCTAGCTTTATATTTGCTCTCTTTAATAGATGAATAAATTTACTATAAGTTAAACCTAACTCTCTTACTGCAGCATTGATACGAGTAATCCATAGCCTTCTAAACACACCTTTTTTATCTTTCCTATCACGATATTGGAATTTTAACGATCTTGGAAGTTGTTGTTTAACCTGTCTATAAGCAGAACTAAGTTTTGCATAATATCCTTTTGCTAATTTAAAATAATCTTTTTTTCTTTTCCTTGTATAAGCACCACTTTTTGTTCTCATTTAATATTCTCCTCCTAAAAGAATAAGTTCTTTTAACCTTTTATATATAATCAAACTTACACTTTCCTCTTTAAATAGTAAAAGAATTATTAAAACACTATTACTTCCTTATTAGCACTATATAAATACAATATAAATTTTACTAAATTTTTTCAATATTTAATCCTTTACAGGATATACTTCTTTTAACATTCCCAAGATTTGTGGATCTCTTAGCCTACGAATAGCTTTTGCTTCTATTTGTCTTACTCTTTCTCTTGTTATATTAAACATATTTCCAACCTCTTCCAATGTATACTCTTTACCATCAAATCCATATCTTAACTTTAAAATTTTTCGTTCTCGTTCATCTAAGATTTGCATTGCTTCTTCTAATACTTCTCTTTTGTAGTTTTGTAAAAGAGAATTTAAAGGAATCTCTTTTTCTGTTGAAGGAATAAAATCTTGTAAAGTTGTCTCTTCATCTTGTCCTTTTGGTGTATACGAAGATATTGGTTCCATAATTACTGTTAATGTATCAATAATTTTTTTAGGAGATATTTTTAATATTTTTGTATAATCTTCAATAGATATATCTCGTTCGAATTTATTTTGAAATTTTTTATATATTTTTATCATTTTTGAAACAAGTTCTCTTATATGGACAGGAAGACGAATAGTTTTAGTATAATCTGCCATATATCTGCTTATAGCTTGTCTTATCCACCAATGAGCATAGGTTGAAAATTTATATCCTTTTTTCCACTCAAATTTTTCAACTGCTTTAGCTAAACCTGTTGCACCTTCTTGAATTAAATCATTAACATCTACACCTGTAAGCACTGAAAATTTTTTTGCAAATGTAACAACTAAATTTAAATTTGATTTTATCAATTTCATCTTATCTTCTTCAATTATATTTTCAAGTTGATTAATTTGATTATAAAGCAATAAAGCTTCTTCTGCCTTTATTTCAAATTCCTTCTCGTATTCTCTAAGCTTTTCAATTACACGACTAAAATTTTCTATCATTGTTTCTGCAGCAGAAATGTTATATCCTACGGTACTTTTAAACTCTGTAGAAGAAATTTTCCCTTTCTTGGCTTTTTTGTACAACTTTACAAATGTATCATAATCAACTGAAAATAATCTTTCATATTTTTTAACTTCATCGTTAAACTTAATAAACTTTTCTAAAATATTTTGTGTTCTTTTTATTAACCTTTTAATTTTTTCACTATTAAGATTTAAAGAAATAATTTTATCTACAACTTTTGACTTTAGATTGTCTATCAACTTTTGATATTTCAATCTCTCTTTTAGATCTAAATCATCAAGTTTTTTTTGAATTTTCTTAATTTCCCTCCACAACTTATTGACAGATTTAACCATTGTAGAAAGTTTTCTTCGCATTTTTCTTAAAGAACGTTTTGATTTTCTTCCACGTTTCATTAATTCTTTAGGTGTCATTTCATTACGCTTAAGCAATAATATCCAATTATTAATCTCTCTTAATGCAATTGGAGAGCTTAACACAATAAAAAGAAGTTTGGCTTCGTTCATACGAATATTTTTTGCAATGTTAAGCTCTATTTTTCTGTCTATAGATTCTATTTTGTTTATTTCATTTAGAAATAATCTAATCGGCTCTTCTTGAATGATATCTTCACTAAAAATAGATTCTTCTTTAAATAAACTTTTTTGCTTTTCTAATTCTATAACTTTTACTCCAAATTCATTTAATAATTCTATAAAACTATCCACTTCTTCTTTATCAATATCATGTTCATTAAATGTTTTATTTAAATCATCGTATGTTAAGTATCCATATTTTTTTGATTGTTCTATCAATTTTTTAACAATATGCTGTTTGTTCACTTTTTATAACCTCCTGTTAGAAAAAACAATTATGTTAATTAAGAAATTTACTTTTTTTACCAAGTTTTAATATCTCTAATATTTGTTTAAATTCATTAAATATTAAAGGATCAAAACTTATTTTTTCGTTCAACATATCGTTTATTAAAGGTTTTAATTCTTTATATCTTATCATATATTTAATCCTGTATATTTCATCATATAAAAGTTTAATTTTCTCTTCCAAAGAGGTAGTTATTTGTTTCTCGTCATATATAATTCTTAAAAGCAACTCTTTTGATGAGGAAGTTAGTTCTTCTATAATCAAAGAAATATCTTTAATACTGTTAGAATAATTTTGTTTTAATTTTTTAAAAATTTCAAAACATTCTTTATTATGAGAAAAAATTTCTTTGTCTATTTCATTTATTATTTCAGGATAATGAACACATATCCATAACAACTCTTCTTCACAACTATATGGCTTGTTTTTTAAAATACTTTGTATATCTTTTGTTGTTTGTTTTTTATAAAATTTTAATTGCTCACTACGAACAACTTTTTCATCAATTTTTAGTTCTTCTGCAATTTCTTTTATAACTTCTGATTTAATTATTGGTTGTGATATGTTCTCTGCCATATATAAAAATTTTTTTAACAAATTTAGTTTTTCGTTTATAGAAAGACTTAAAACATTATTAATTTTTTTATTTCTTAAATAATTTCTTACCAAAAACTTTACAACTGAAGACTTTTCAGAAATCAAATTTCTTAACTTTTCTACACCATGTTTTAAAATATATTCGTCTGGGTCTATATTTTCATCTAAAGTTATAACCTGCGGATATCCACCATTTGCAAATATTACATTTGAAGCTTTTAGTACTGCGTCAACACCTGCTTCATCAGGATCAAACATCAAAAATATTTCACTGTTTGAAATATCTAATAATCTTTTACATACTTTAATATGCTGTTCTGTCAATGCAGTACCTAACGGTGCAACAACATTCTTTATGCCTTCTTGAAAAAGAACAATTACATCCATATATCCTTCAACAAAAATTATCTTTTTTTCTTTAACAATATAATCTTTTACTTGATATAATCCATACAAAACACTACTTTTGTTAAACACAACACTCTGAGGACCATTTAAGTATGTTGGTACATCATCTAAATATTCTGACGATTTTTTTATTCCTACAATCCTTCCACCAAAACTTACAACTTTACCAGAAAGGTTAAATATTGGAAATATTATTCTATTTCTAAAGTAATCATATGGATGTTCATATTTATTTAATATATTTGTTTTCTGCAGATTTTCTTGTGATTTAAAATTTATAACCCCTGCTTTATAAAATGTTGAAAGATCAAAATATTTTAATTCTTTTATATTTTTATAATTATTTACTATAAAATTTCCTTCAGGAGCAAATCCTATTTTAAATTTTTCAATTGTTTCAACTTTAAGCCCTCTTGAAACAAGATAATTTCTTGCTTCAGAAGCAACATTTTCTTTTAACAAAATATTATGATAAACTTCAGCAAGGTTTGTAAGTAAATCTAACAAAATTTTTTGTTCATCATATTTCTCTTTTAAAATTTTTTGTTGTTCAGGATTAACATATTCTAAAACAAAATTAAATTTTCTAGCAATTTTTTCAACCGCTTCTTGATAACTTATGTGTTCAATATCTTGAACAAATTTTATAATGTCTGCAGTATATCCACAACCAAAACAGTGTATTATACCTTTATCTGGTGCAACAGAAAATGATGGCGTTTTTTCGCTATGAAACGGACATAATGCAAAATAATTTTTCCCACTGTGTCTTAAATTTGGTAAATAATCTTGAACAATTCTTAAAATATCAATCGATTCTTTAAGTTTCTTAATACTTTCCTGTTTTATCATAAAAAAATATATTAAATTATTTATTATGTTTAAACCTTCTAAATCCTGATACACAAATTGTATTTATTTTACCCAACTTTTGTTCTACAGCATCCAACATCAAATTTAATCCTAAGTTATCAGATGCAATGTGTCCTGCAATTATAACATTAATATAATACTTTTGTGCATTTTTATAATGTTCTTCACTTAAATGCATAGCAACAATAGTGCTCACTCCTGCTATTGCGAGTTTTTCAAACATCTCAGTAGAACCTTCTGTTCCGCCAGTCATATCAACAAAAATTTTACCTGCTTTTTTATCTTTACTACCTATAAGAATATTTGGTCCACTACCGAGATCCGCTGCATAATCATATTCAGGAATTTCCAACAATAAATCTACAATATCTTGTAAATATTTAGGTTTATTTTTATCAAACAATCTTTGCAAATATGTAGCAACACAATTATCTGCTGGAGTATGACAACACATAAACGGTATCTTTAAAACTTCAGCAATATCTACAGAACGGTTATGGTTCAAAGGCATCATCTTTCTATTGACTTCTTTCATCCTTGGTTCCATTATACTTTCTGCTATGTTTATAGGAACACCAAATTTGTTTAATATGTCTGCCTGCATGCCCATAACTTCATAAAAGTTCTTATATCCTTTACCTTCAGGATGGTGTGATAAAACCAAATCTATCTTTTTTCCTTGTTGATTCAATATCCAACACAAAATTATTTCTGCCATCTCCATATCTATACCAACAAGGATATTATTTATTTCAATATTTTCTTCTGCATAAAGGATTCTTGTATCATTATATGGATTTGAAAGTTTTTCTACATCATAATGTTTTTTTTCTTTATCTGATAGTTTATCATATTTTTGTTTTTCTTTTTTTAACAATTCTTTAACTTCTTGTTCTCCTCGCGGATCATTTTTTATTCCATGTTGAATTATAAAGTTGTAAAATTCTTTTAATCTCATCTTATTTTAACCTCTTATATATTTTAAAATTGATTTATTTGCTTAATCTTTTCTTTCTTAATTCAGATTTACGTCTTAAATAAGCATTTTTTTCTTTTTTCAAAACACTCGGAGATTTGTAATACATTTTTTCTCGTGCAAGTTTTAATATACCCTCTCTTTCAACTTCTTTTTTAAACCTTCTTAGAGCATTTTCCAAATTTTCTCCTTCACGAACTTTAACTTCCACCATTTAACTCACCTCCTTTCTACACTTCTACAAAAAATTAATTAACCAAATTTAAATTATCCTGGAGGCCAGGAAAATTTCCTTTTTGCAAGAATATGAAAATGAATATGTAAAACCTCTTGGCCAGAATCTTTTCCTGTGTTTAAAACTATTCTGTAGCCGGTTTCAAAAAAATCTAATCTTTTTGCAACATTTTTAATCACATTAAAAACACCTTCTAGAAAATTTTCGTTTTTTTCATCTATATCGTTTATAGAACTTATATGTTGTTTAGGAACTAACAAAAGATGGATTGGTGCTTTTGGATTAATATCTTTAAAAACAACAAATTTTTCATCTTCATATACTATTTCACTTTTTATCTCTTTATTTATAATTTTGCAAAAAATACATTCATTCATAGTTTTATCCTAAATTATTTTAATTTTTTAATGGGAAGATTGTTTCTTAAAATATTTAAAAAAACTTGTATAATGAAAAGATATATAAATATATATTATATACACAAAATGTTAATTTGTCAACAAAAATTTTAAAAAATTTATAAAATACTAAAACTTGTTTAATTTTTATTTTTAAGATCTTACAACAATCCTTTTATTACTATAATCAATTGATGTATCTCTTCTTTATAAAATTGAGTAATTAATGCTATAATTAAAAGAATAATTAAAAAAATTATAATGTATAGCCTTTTAATAACAATCATATAAATACTGTATAGTCAATATCTTTAAAAATACTATTTTTAAATTCAAGCCAACTCAAAAAATTTGTATCAACTCTGTTTTCTTTCAATTGATAAAATAGTCGTAAAAAATTTGATATGTGTTCTTTAGTTCTTCTATGAGCATACTCAACCATTGTCTGGGTAGTCATAATAAAAGCCCAATCTGATGATTGTGCTAGAAATAATTCTCTTGTAAGTTGATTAAGAACCCTCTTTTTAAACTCATCTCCAGATAAAACATCCTGATGATAAACATCTACTGCTTGGCACATTAATTCTTCACATTTATGCAAATGTTTATAGATCCAATCATTACAACCATTAAGCCATACTTCAAAATATCCTTTATCTCCCCAAGAAGAAGATGTTGGTTGTAATATTTGGTTTTTAGGATATTTATCTAAATACTCAGTAGGAAGTATTGCTTTAAAGATGTTTTGGTCATAATGAATTTTCCTAAACAAAAAATTAATAAAATCTGGTCCTTCGAACCACCAATGGCCAAAAAGTTCCGCATCATACATAGATACAACAATCGGTTCTCTGTCAAAAATATTTTTTAAATATCTTATTTGATGTTCTCTGTTAAACATAAAATTTCCTGCATGTTGTGCAGCTTTATTTAGCGCCCATTGTGGAACATAAGGCTCTTTTTTATCAAGACCAACTCTTCCTGTAACACGATAATATTTTATTCCAATATTTCTTCTTATTCCATCAATATGCAAATATGGCTTTATATATTCATATTCTAAATCATATCCTACATCACGATAAAATTCTCTGTAGTCAGGATCTCCAGGGTAACCAACATCAGCAGACCATACTTGATGTGCTGTCTCTATATCTCTAGCAAAGACAGCTACACCATTTGGAGTATAAACAGGTGCAAAAACTCCGTATTTTGGTCTTGGCTCACCATATAAAATTCCATGTGCTTCAACAAAAAAATACTGTAATCCACATTCTTTCAAAATCTTATCTATACCATAACTATACGCACATTCTGCAAGCCAGATTCCTTTAGGTTTTCTGCCAAATTTTATTTCATAATCTTTAACAGCAGTTTTTATTTGAGCTTTTCTAATTCTATCAGAACTCATTAATGGCAAAAATCCGTGTGTTGCATTACAAGTAATAATTTCAACTTTAGCTGTATTTAATAAATTTTTATAAGCATTCAACAGATTGCGATTATATCTTTCATATACCTGCATTACATTTTTGAATTTATATTCATACATTTTTGCAGTAGAAAAAAACGGTTCTTGACCTTGAAGACGCCAAACTTCTTTTTCAGCAAGTTCTATAAGTTTAGAAAGTTTTTTATAATATCTATCCTGAAGAAGTTTATCTTCCATCATATTGCACAAAGGTGGAGTAAGAGACATTGTAATACGAAAATCAACATTATCATTTAGCAAGCCTTCTAGAATAGAAATTATTGGTATATATGTTTCAGTAATTGCTTCATAAAACCAATCTTCTTCAAGAAAATCTTCATATTCTGGATGTTTAACAAAAGGTAAATGATTATGTAAAACAAGACACCAATAACCTTCAACCATAAACTACTCCTTTCTAAAAGAAAATATTTATTTCTAGACAAAAATTTAATCTATTTGTAAATTTATAAGGAAAGAATATAAGGATTTTAACTTTAGCACAATTATTCTTTGTAGTCAGTTTTTCTTTGAACTACAAAAATTATTTCTTTCTGCATAGTTCCATCTGAGGAAACTGCTTTAATAGGAATAAATTTTTCCCCATCTGAAAGATACATCCTTAAAGAAAATTTTCCATCAGATGTAAGTTTAAATTCTCTATCTCCTATATATAACTTTGCGTCAGGCATTGTTTCACCATACACAATAAGTTCTGTGTCTGCTTTAAGATAAAATTCTTTTTTTTCAACTTGTTCTTTCTTTGCAAAAGATGATATAAAACCAGAACTTATAAACTGTTGATGTGGAACTGCAGCAGAACTAATAAATTTTGGTAGCTGTGATATAGCCATTATTTCTTCCCATCTTTCTTTCATCAATTTTGCAATATCAAAAGATCCTTTGCCTATCATTGAAACACCAGAAAGTTCAAGCAATCGTTCAAATTCTCGCTGTAAAACAGCCCATTGTGCATCTGTAATAAGAGATACTCCAAATCTAGGCATTATAACAATATTTGATCTCACAATAGTAACAAATTCTCCATTGGAATTCTTTACACCCAAATCTACACACCAACTACGATTTGTTTCAGGAAGATTAATATACCAATTTTTTGCATCTAAATTTATGTGTATATCAAAATATTTGTTTGCATTATTACCATCAAAATTATCAATGTTTGTAACATCATACACACGAATAAAATACTGTAAGTTTTCTCCATAGAGATTTCTTATTTCCTGCATTGTCTTTTCTTCTACTTCCCAATAAGCAAAACACCACCACGGATCTCTAGGTAGTAAAAAAATTTTTGTATCTGCATAACTTTGTGGCAAATCAGTTATTTGTTGTATAAATTCCACTTTTCGTTCAACTTTTGAGCTTACAGTTCCACTTGCAGGTATTGTTGTCAATTCTTTGTTATCCATAAAAATCCACCTCCTTTTAAAAATTTATTTTAAACTTTTTTATAAATAATCTCCTATTAAGCAATAGTATAATTAAGTGTTTAAAAAACATATCTGTTAGTCTTCCTTGATAAGGAAAATAAAAAATTATTTACTTCTAACTTTTAAAAATATCAAATCTTTTTTAAATAATATGAAATGCGAGTCCTAAAAAAACAATGTACTTAAAAAATAATTATAGAACAGAATAAATTTAATATAAAAAGATTAACTTTAAGTCAA
This sequence comes from uncultured Endomicrobiia bacterium, assembly GCA_937928765.1. Taxonomy (GTDB): domain Bacteria; phylum Elusimicrobiota; class Endomicrobiia; order DTEH01; family DTEH01; genus JANXDG01. Next base: position 158,437 of record CALFVX010000003.1, on the reverse strand, counting down.
TAATTCAAAAAATTTTTTACCACTTTATTAAATTTGGTTTATATATTGTATTGTTTTGAAACTTAGGCAGTATTCTAATAACATATCCACAATGACCTACACGGTCAACTTCTATTTCTGTTTTATATACAAAATTCTGTCCTTCTTGTGTTATCATCTCCATTTCTTTTATTTTTGGTTCGTAAATACGACTTTTAGAATCTAAATATCCCCAGTATATCTGTACTGAAACATCTTCCAAAGAAAGTTTATCAAGCAATATGTTAGCTGTGATTTCTATTTTATCGCCTATATTATAAGCATATTCTTGAATACTATCTTTTATACTTACAACTTTTATTTTTTCCCAACAAGAATTTATCTTCTCTAACCATAAAGAAAATATTTTTGTAAGTTGGAAATTATCTTTTTCGTAGTTTAGATAATTTCTATCTGCTTGAAGATAAAATTTTCTTGTATAATCTTCTATTAACCTGTGAGAATTAAATTTTGGACCTATACTCATCATAGAAGCTTTCATTTTTTTGATCCATCCTCGTGGAAGACCATCACTGCTACGTTTATAAAACAATGGTGCCACTTCTTTTTCCAATAAATCGTACAAAATTCTGCTTTCTATTTCATCTTGTAGATTATAATCAGTATATTCTTCTCCTCCACCTACTGCCCAACCATTTTCACCATCATATGCTTCATCCCACCAACCATCAAGTATAGAAATATTTATAACACCGTTTACTGCTGCTTTCATCCCGCTTGTACCTGAAGCCTCGAGAGGCCTTCTTGGCAAGTTTAACCATACATCACATCCTTGAACAAGATAATGTGCTACTCTCATGTCATAATCTTCTACAAAAACAATTTTACCTTTTAGTTCAGGATCTCTGGTAAGTTGTACTATATATTTTATTAATTCTTTACCAATACTATCAAAAGGATGTGCTTTACCAGAAATAATAATTTGTACAGGATAGTCTTTATTAAGCAAAATTTTTTTAAGCCGTTGCAGATCTCTAAAGATCAAAGTTCCTCGTTTATATTCTGCAAACCTTCTTGCAAATCCTATAGTTAACGCTTCTGGATCTAAAACTTCTTCTGCTTTTTCTATCTCTGTTCTTGTAACACCGCTGTGTATAAGCTGTTCTTTTAACCTTTTTCTTACAAAAGCTACTAATCGCTCTCTACGCCTTTCATGAGAACGCCATAATTCTGCGTCTGGAATTTCTTTTACCCTTTGCCATATGCTCTGATCCTCTGGTTCATCTTTCCATTGAGGACCAATGTATCTGTCAAACAATGCTGCAAATTCGTTTGATATCCATGTGTTTGTATGTATACCATTTGTGATATGTGTTATAGGGATCTCAAACAACGGTAATTCTGGAAATAAATTTTTCCACATATTACGCGAAATTTTTCCGTGAAGTTTGCTTACAGCATTTATAAAATCACTGTTTCTTATAGCAAACACAGCCATTGAAAAACCACTGTTTTGATCTCTATGGTTTTCTCTACCCAAACTTAATAATTGCTCTACACTTATACCTAACTCTTCACAATATTTTATAAAATATTTTTTTATCATATCACTACTAAAAACATCTATTCCTGCAGAAACAGGTGTATGTGTTGTAAATACTGATGTTTTTGAAACAAATTCTTTTGCTTCATTAAAACCTAAACCTTTTTCTTTCATCAAATTTCTTATTCTTTCAAGCACAACAAAAGCACAATGTCCTTCGTTCATATGCCATACAGTAGGGTTTATATTTAATTTTTTTAACAACCTAACGCCTCCTATGCCTAAAAGAATTTCTTGTTTAATCCTTGTATCTTGATCTCCGCCATATAAATGATAAGTTATTGCTCTACTATCAGAATTATTTTCAGGTATATCTGTACTCATTAGAAATAAAGTATTTCTTCCTATCTTTACCTCCCATACTTCATAAAAAACTTTCTCTTCAACTAAAGTTGTTTTATGCCCTTCATGAATTATTTTTGGAACAGTTATAAAAAACCTCAATGGTTTACCTGAAGAATCTGCCATTCTTTTCATTGGAAGACGAAAAAAATGTAGCTCATCATATTCTTCTTTTTGCCAACCATCATCTGTAAGATGTTGTCTAAAATATCCGTATCTATAAGCTAGCCCCACACCTACCATTGGTAAGCCCATATCAGAAGCTGATTTAAACAAATCTCCAGCAAGAACTCCTAATCCGCCAGCATACATTGGGATACATTCTGCAAGTCCGTATTCCATTGAAAAATATGCAATTACACAATTATGATGCTCTTGGTTAAATTCTTTAAAAAACCATGTTTTTGAAGAAAGATATTTTTGTAGTTGTGAATATACTTCCTGCAAATGCGCAACAAAACTTTCATCTTGTTCTAATTCAATAAGTTTTTCTTTAGAAATTTTTTCAAGAAGTCGTATTGGATTATGATTAACTTCTTCCCAAAGATCTCTATCTATTCTTCTAAAAAGCTCAAAAGCATCGCTATTCCATTCCCACCAAAGATTATATGCTATTTCAAGAAGATTTTGTAATTTTTGAGGTAATTTTGGAACTACAATATATGCTTTTGGATTGTTAACTTTATAAACATCCTCTCTTATTTTGCCATTAATCATTTCTCACCTCCGTATAAATTATATATATTGAAAATTTCTTGTTATCTTCCATAAGGAAGTTTTTGTTTCACAACCTCTTTATTAATATCATTTAACACAGCAATTTTTCTTAATTTCCTTGCACGAGTAGAAGACATTCCAGTTAAAAGATGTCTTAATCCAGCTTTTTTATATTTTACTTTTCCTGTTTTTGTAAATTTGAACCTTTTTTTAGCACCACTGTGTGATTTAATTTTGTATTTTCCTTTCATAAATTTCTCCTATATAGTTTAGTTATTTTTTCTTCTTTGGTTCTACAACTAATAAAATTTTATTTTTATCTTTTTTAATATTTGATACAACACCAAATTCTTTCAGTTCATTAGTAATTTTATCAACTAACTGTTGTGATGTCTGATCAAAAAATTCTGCAATTCTTCCTAAATAAGTTATAGTAATTTTTGTTGGATGTGAATGTTGCAAAAATTCCTTTATATGCTCAAGTTTTATTTTTAAATCGTGCTGTGATATTGTAGGTTTTATATACATTTCTTTTATCTCAGAAACTCTTTGTGCTTTTCTTAACTCTTTTTCTTTTTTTTCTTGTTGATACTTGAATTTTGAAAAATCAATGATTTTGCATACAGGAGGATTTGCCTGAGGAGCAACTTCTACTAAATCAAGCCCTACTTGTTGCGCTTTTTGTAGCGCTTGCTGAAGTGGCATAATACCTATCTGTTGACCATTTTCATCGATTACTCTTACTTCTTTTGCACGGATATATTGATTTATCCTATATTTTCTTAAATCCATACTTTGTTTTTAATTCCTCCTATTTAAAAAAGTTTTGTTAACTTTATTAACCAATTTTTTTCTTATTAAGGAGATTATTTTTTAAACTCTCTCCTATTAAGGAAAAATTAATACAGTTGTTTATTATACACACCACCTGGCCTCTCTTGTTAGATAAGAGATGTTTATTAACAATCTTTTTTAATTTTTTAATCGCTCACTTTTTTAATTTCTCATTCACTCTAAGTTGTATTAAAAAAAATCATCAAAATCTTTTAGTTATTTTTTAATTCTTTGATAAATTCCTCTATACTTAAAATTTCTGTTTTTTCACATCCATATTTACGAACAGATACCTTATTATTTTGTTGTTCTTTCTGTCCTACAATGATAACATATGGCACTTTTTGTTTTATTGCGTCACGAATTTTATACTGTAATGTTGATGAAGAAGTATCGATTTCTATCCTAAAATTATTTTCTAAAATTTTTTCTTTAACTTCTTCAGCATAAGAAAGAAATTTATCACTTACAGGTAAAACTTTTATCTGTAAAGGTGAAAGCCAAAACGGAAATACTCCTGCATAACTTTCTACTAAAACAGCAAAAAATCTTTCAAGAGAACCTAACAATGCTCTGTGGATCATAATAACATATTTATCTTTCCCATCTTTATCTCTATATTTTACTTCAAATCTCTGTGGTAAATTAAAATCAACTTGTATTGTGGAACACTGCCATAGTCTTCCTATCGCATCTTTGATTTTTAAATCTATTTTAGGCCCGTAAAAAACTCCTTCACCAGGATCTATATCATACTTTAAATGTTTCTTTTCTAAAGCTAACTTTAAAGCATTTTCTGCTAAAGTCCAATGTTCTAAATCACCGATATATTTTTGTGGTCTTGTAGAAAGTTTAATATCGTATTGTTTAAATCCAAATTTTGATAAAATTTTTACTACAGCATCTAACAAAGACAAAATCTCTTCTTCAACATTTTCCGGTGTACAAAAAATATGTGCATCGTCTTGAGTAAATCCACGAACACGCATAAGTCCATGTAATACACCAGACCTTTCATATCTGTAGACATTGCCAAGTTCAAAAAATCTTAAAGGTAGTTCTTTATAAGAATGTAGCTTTGATTTATATATCAAAACATGGCCTGGACAATTCATAGGTTTTATGATATATTTCTGTCCTTCAACATCCATCGAAGGAAACATATATTCAGAATAAAAACCTAAATGTCCTGATGTTTCCCATAAAGATGTTTTTGCAATATGTGGTGTATATACTAGATTATATCCATTTTTTATATGAAACTCTCTTAAAAAATCTTCAATAATTTTTCTTACTATAGCACCTTTAGGAAGCCAAAATACTAATCCGCTTCCAAACTCTTCTTCAAAAATTTCAAATAGTTCAAGTTCACTACCAAGCTTTCTATGATCTCTTTTTTTTGCTTCTTGTAGTATATAAAGATATCTATCAAGTTCTTCTTTTGTAAAAAATGCTGTTGCGTAAATACGGGTAAGTTGTGGATTTTTTTCATCTCCACGCCAATATGCTCCTGAAACTGATAACAACTTAAAATATTTAAGTTTTCCTGTAGATTCAATATGTGGTCCACGACAAAGGTCTATAAAATTGTTATGAATATAAACAGAAACTTTTTCATCTGGAATTTCATTTAAAATTTCTAACTTATAAATCTCATTTTTTTCTAAAAAAACTTTTTTTGCTTCTTCTTTTGACAACTCTTGCCGGATAAATTTATAATCCTTTTGTATAATCTCATACATTTTTTGTTCAATTTTTGGTAAGTCATCTTCTGAAATTTTTACTGGTAAGTCAAAATCATAATAAAACCCGTTTTCTATAGCAGGACCTATTCCTAATTTTGTTCCTGGAAAGAGTTCTAGAACTGCAGATGCCATTATATGACTTGCAGAATGGCGAAGTGTTTGAAGATCGAACTCTTTATTCTCAAAATTGTTCATAATGAAAAAAATTAATAGCTAAACCCTCCAAAACCTATACTTAACCTAATAAAATATCCGTTGATACCGACATTTGGTGATCCAGGAATATTACTACCATCTAATGTCCAATTATAACTCGGTGACCAAGTATATCCTATTCTTAACCCTACAATTATTCCTCCTTTAGTACCACCATAACCTTCACCTAAACTTAATAAATACTCGGTGCATAAACTTAAACTAATCAATATTCCACCAGTGGTTAGTTCTACAGAACGTTCTGGATTGTTTAAAATATCGTTAAATGATGGAGATGAAATTTCTGAAATTTTAACATCGATTCCACCACCTCCTATACCTAACAAAGGATAAATGCTTAAATTCTCTACATTAAATATAACATACCCTATATTAAAAAATCCATAACCAGCCTTTATTGAAGCTTTATAATCATTACCTATATCTTCTTCTCTGCCAGAAAGACCGTGTCCTTCTCCACCAATTACTAAGTTATCAATTATAGCATGGCCACCACCACCAAATGATACAAAACTGTCAGACATTGTTGAATATCCATTATTTTTTAATGTATCATTAAAATTCTTTATATCCAAAACATTGTGACCAAATATAAAATATCCTCCACCACCATTAATTGAAAAAACTAAACAAGGAAATAATAACAAAAAAATTATTAAAAACTTTTTCATTTTTTAAACTCCTTCTTTTAAAAGTTTTGTTAACTTTATTTATAAATTTTTTATGTCTTATTGACGGTAACATTAAAAAAATGATAAATTTGATCTACTGCTACCAAAAACACAACAAATTTTAACACAAAAATCTTATATTCGACTCTTAAGGGTAAACTACAGAACTCTTTTTCAACTTTTTTTATTATTCACCATCACCTACCCTATATCACCTAAATAATCTTTCTTACTCTTTCACTTTTCATTATTTTAATTACTGGGTGCGACAGGACTCGAACCTGTGACCTCCGCCATGTCAAAGCGGCACTCTAACCAACTGAGCTACGCACCCAATGTTAAAATAATTTTTTTAAAATTACAAATTTTATCTATTAACTTCAATAGTTAAATTTTCAACACCTTCTTTAATTATTTTTTTTATTAAATCTACAACTTCTTCTTTAACTTTAAAAACCAATGGCAATTCTTCACGAGAAAACTTTTGCAATACAAAATCTTTTGGGTCCACACCTCCAAGCACAGGACCTATGCCTATTCTTAACCTAGGAATATATTCTGTCTTAAGCCATTCTATCACAGAAGCTAACCCATTGTGCCCACCAGAAGAACCTCTTTGTCTTAATCTTATTGTACCTAAATTTATTGCAAAATCATCTGTTATTACTAAAACTTCTTGTGGCGAAATTTCCTTTTTTTCAACATACTGTTTTACTGCTAAACCACTTAAGTTCATATATGTTAAAGGTTTTAAAAAATGTATGTCTTTGCCACAAATTTTTTTTCTTCCTATAGAAAAATCTCTGTGGTTGAAAAGTTTGAATTTAAATTTGTTTGCCATATAGTCTATTATCATAAAACCTATGTTGTGTCTATCATAAATATGCGCTCTACCAGGATTGCCTAACCCAACAATAAGCTTTATCTTCATAGCTATTATATCCCTCCTGACAAAAAGATCATTAAAAATTTAAAAATAAAATCCTAAATTTAAACCAAACCTATATCGAGGTATAATCGGAAACTGTGCAGTATAAGTCCAACCTGTCCATATCCAATTAGTAATTTCTGTAGACACTTCTGTAACAGAAGCTCCTATCTCAAAAAACAAGCCTAATGTCATAAAATTTTTTTTGTTAAAATTTATATTAAAATCAGTACCAAAAATCAAACTACTAATTGAAGATACATCATACAAAATGTCACTATATGCACGAGAACCATCTTTATTGCCAAACCCTATCTCATAAGGTACAATACCAAAAGCTATCCCAGTGTAAGGTTCCAAAATTTCTGATGGATAAATAAGTTTTAACCCTATTCTTCCCATAGTGGCTTTAGAAATATAATAAATGTCATTAGGAAGGGTTGGAGAAGTAGATGACCTGTGAGAAGGGTCAGCAGCCCATATTGCCCCTCCTTTTAAGTAACTCCCCTTTTTCCCCATCAAAAGAACTGTTTTTGAAATTGCTATATCACCAAATAGAGAAAAAAACCTAGATAACCTATATGTTAAAGATATACCGCCAAAATATCCACCGGGAATTTCTTCTTCAACACTGTAATCTACGAAGCCCCAAAAACCAACTGATTTGTTACTTGTAAAATCATCACTTTGTGATATACCACCTAAAAATTTTATATCTAATAGCTGATTTTTTTTATCTTTATCAGCGTAGATGTTAACTGCAAAAATTGTAAAAATAAAAAATATTAAAAATTTTTTAGACATTTTATTTATACTAAGTTTAAAATTCTTTTAACTTTGTTTATAAATAATTTCGAGTTTTATGTTCAATACATATCACAACTTTTAACTTATTAATATATAGAAAAACAAAGCAGTAATTAATCGCTACCTGATTTATATTTCTTACTTTTTTTCTTTTTCACTATTTGATTATCTTACTTCATATCTAAATATTAAGATTGTTCTTCTTTTTTGCCTTTTGAAATTACTTCAGGTTCTTGTGGTGTGGTTGTGGTTTCTGTTGTGGTAACAACTTCTTCAACTTTCTTTGAAATTATATGAACAATTAAAGTCTCCTGTGGTTCTAAAATTATAAATTTTTCTTGTGGGATATCTTTTACTGTTATAGACTGGCCGATTTTTAAATTTGAAACATCTAATTCAATATATTTAGGTATGTCTTTAGGTAAACATCTAATTTTTACTTCTCTTACAGGAAAATCTATCATCCCACCGGTAAGTTTTAACGCTGTTTCTTCACCAACAAGATGTATCGGAACTTTAACTTCAACTTTTTCTTTAAGTGAGATAATTTGGAAATCAATATGAGTTGGTTTATCAGTTATAGGGTCTTTTTGTATTTCTTTTATAATCACAGGATATTTTTTATCTTCAATTTTTAAATCAAAAACAGTACCTTCTATGGAACCTTTTTTCATCAAATCTATTATATTTTTATATCTTATCCATAGATTAATATTTTTATTTTCAGTACCATAAGATATTGCTGGAATATATCCTTTTTTTCTAAATTCTTTAAGTTTTCCTTTTGTAGATATTTCTCTTGTTTCTGCTATAATTTCTAGTTCTTCAGCCATAACTTTCTCCTTTCTTAAAATCTTTTCTAAACAAATAATTCACTTATAGAAGTATTATAGTGAATTCTTTTAATTGCTTCTGCTAAAAGTTTTGCTACTGACAAAACTTCTATTTTTTCATTTTTTTTATCTTTTATTGGTATTGTGTTTGTAACAACAAGTTTTTCTAAATAAGAATTTAGTATCTTTTTATCGGCATCACGACTCAACACCGCATGTGTGCAAGCAGCATAGACTTTTTTTGCACCTTCATTTTTAAGCCGTTCTACAACTTTTATCATTGTTCCAGCTGTATCTATAATATCGTCAAATACTATGGCTATTTTATCTTTTACCTCACCAATTATATTCATAATCTCAGCTTGATTAGCTGAAGGTCTTCTTTTGTCCACTATTGCTAAAGATTTATCAAGCCGTTTTGCAAATGCACGTGCACGCTCTACTCCACCAGCATCAGGTGCTACTACAACCACATTTTCTTTATTTTTTGTATCTTCTATATTATTAAAATATTCTAAAAATACTGGTGTGGCAAATAAATGATCAACCGGAATATCAAAAAATCCTTGTATTTGTCCTGCATGCAAATCCATCGACAAAACTCTGTTTGCACCTGCTGCTACAATTAAATTTGCAACAAGTTTTGATGTAATAGGAACTCTTGGTTCTGATTTTCTATCTTGTCTTGCATAACCAAAATACGGAACTACAGCAGTAATCCTTGCTGCCGAAGCACGTCTTAACGCATCTATTATCACTAACAACTCCATCAAATTTTCGTTTACCGGAGGACAGGTTGGTTGCACTATAAAACAATCAACACCTCTAACATTTTCTTCAATTTTAACTTCAATTTCTCCATCTGCAAAATTTCCTACATGAATTTTCCCTGTAGGTAAATTTAAATACGAAATTATTTCTTGGTATAATTCTTTGTTCGCATTACCACAAAAAACTTTTATCTCACTACTCATTTTTTCCTCCAAACAATTTTTTTACAATTCTGTGATTTTTTTTTTGTATTTCCTGAGCTCTTGCAATAACAAATGTGTTAGAAGGAATATTTTTAGTTATAGTAGATCCAGCCGCTATCACAACATTATCAGCTATCTCTATTGGCGCTACTAAATTCACATTTGAACCTACAAAAACATTTCTACCTACAAAAGTCTTATGTTTTTTTATTCCGTCAAAATTACAGGTAATAGTTCCTGCACCAATGTTGACATTTTCAGACAAAGTTGTATCGCCAATGTACGAAAGATGGTTTACCTTAGTATTGGTTTTTATAACGCTATTTTTTATTTCTACAAAATTTCCTATCCTTACATTATCTTCTATATTTGTCTTAGGACGAATTCTGCTAAAAGGACCTATTTTACATCCCTTGCCTATCTTTGAATCTGAAATGTGAGAATAAACAACTTCTGTATTTTCTTTAATAAAACTATTCACTATCACACTATAAGGTCCTATAATACATCCTTTAGAAATATAAGAATTTAAAATAATACTTCCTGGCAAAATTTCTACACAACTTTCAATCTTTGATTTAAAATCTATATATACACTTTCCGGCATTCTTATTGTTACACCTTCTAACATTAACATTTCTAAAATTTGCTTTCTTACAATTCCTTCTATTTCTGATAAATCCTTTCTTGTGTTTATACCCTTAACTTCAAAAGAATTTTTACACAAGACCGTTTGTTTTGAAGATAAGAATCTTACTACATCTGTAAGAAAATATTCATTTTTTTTATTATTTGGATTAACTTTTTTTAATTTAGACCATAAAATTGGCAATTTAAAAACATAAATACCAGAATTAACTTCTTTTATAGTTTTTTGTTCTTGAGTAGATTCTGTCTCTTCAACAATATCAATAAATTTTTTTGAAATATCTCTTATAATTCTACCATATCCATAAGGATTTTCCATCATTACACTTAAAACACTACATTCAACATCTGAATTTATATGTGTGTCAAGCAAGTTTTTTAATGTGTCAAAAGAAACTAATGGTACATCACCTGAAAGAACCAATAAGTGGCTTATGTTTTTATCTATGAATTTTTTAACTTTTGCTAAAGCATCGGCTGAACCTAGCTGGTGTTTTTGTTCTACAAAAATAATTTTTTCTTTTGTTTTATCATCTATAAATTCAGAATTTAAAATATGTTGCTTAACTAAATCACTTCTATAGCCAACAACTACATAAATCTTTTCTATATTTAATCTTTTTACTGTATCTATAACAAAATCTATTATACTTTTGCCACAAATAGAAAACAACACTTTAGGATAGTCTGATTTCATTCGCGTACCTTCGCCTGCAGCAAGAATTGCACAGCTAAGTTTTGCTTTTTTCATATTTTTATATTCCTTTTGTATTCTTCAGAAACGGTATGATATTGTTTTGCTGTTTGCTCAAGGATTGAAAGTTGACCACAAAGTTTTTGTAATTCTTGATCTTTAATTATTCCTTTTTTATAAAGAAAATATGTTTTTCTTCCTATTTCTATCAGTTTTTCTAATTTTTTTTGTTCTAATTTTAGCTCTTTTAACTTTGACCTACCCAATCTTATACCATATATTGCATCTTGTTTTAAAAGTTTTGTTGTTTCTTTTAAAACCAACGAAATTTTTTTAGCAAAATTTTTTATAATATTTTCTTTCATAAAAATCTTCCTTTTTCATTTCTTTATTTTATCAAATACTATTTTTAAAAGGATAAGTCCTTTAGCAGGTGCTGGGGTTAACTTAAAATATCCCCAACTACTAATTATATTCTTAAGCTCATCAATTGAAATTTTTCCAATAGCTACATTTACAAGTAAAGAAACTAAATTTCGCAACATTCTATGCAAAAATTTTTTACCTTTAAAAATAATTTTTATAAATTCTTGTGTTTTAGAAAATTTTATTTCAATTTTACATTTTGTACTCTTTTTTGTTTTTATAAAATCGCTTGTTGTTGCAAAACGAAAATTTTTTTGTGATGAAACAATCTTGGCAGCTTTTTTTAACAGTGTCAATGACAACTTCTCTTTTATCCACCAGAGGTATTCTTTATACAAAGTCGGCTTATTTATGGAGTTATAAATATTATACTGATAAATTTTATATTTAACTTTTCTTGTATTAAAATCTTTTTTTAATTTAAAAATTTTCTTTACCTGCAAATCTTCTGGTAAAACAAAGTTTAATTTTTCTAAAAAATTTTTTAAATTCTTAATTTCATCTTCATAATACAATTTTGCAATATTATATAAACAATGCACACCTGTATCTGTTCTAGAAACAAAATATAATTCAAATTTTTTCTTTAACAACTTTGAAAGAACATTTTTTAAAACACCTTCAACGGTTCTTAAAGAACTCTGAATCTGACTCCCATAGAAATTTTTTCCATTATATTCAACAACTAAATTATAAATCTGCACAGAAGTAAAACCTGAAAAATTTATTAATTATTTTTTGTCTTAAACTCATCTATGAGATCACTATAAGTGATTAACTCAACATTTTTTTCTCTTAAATACATTTTAAGTTTTATATCACAACTTGAAGAAAGTTCGTATTCTCGCCAAAGTTCGCCATAACCAGGATGTGTCATAAGTTCAGCAATTGTAAACACTTCGTCAATATTTCCCCAATACCAACCTTCAATAAAATGCGGTGGATAAACTATACCATTGCTGTCTAAAATAGATTTAAATTCATCATATCTATTTTGATTATACAAAATTTTTCTATTAAACCTTATTGCAAGAATTTTATATTCTTTCATTATGTCAACCACAATTGGAAAAATTTCGTCTATCAAATGTATATGATGATGTCCTGTAAGATGATCTATTGTTATTCCTTTGGATAAAACTAAATCAATTTGTCTTTTAATTTCTCCATTTATAACATCTAATTCTAAAGGAGTCTGCTTGGGAGCAGTAATTATACCACGACTATGGTTTACCTCAAAAAATTGGTCTAAGTCTAGATGTAAACCAATTGAAAGTTTTGGATTTTCTTTTGCTAAATTGATAGCATCTTCAAACCCTTCTTTTGTAGCTATAAGACTCGTAGATGTAACTACTCCGTTTTTATATGAATGGATAATACCTTGATTTATCTTTTCATTAAAACCAAAATCGTCTGCATTAACTATAAGTTTTTTCATAAAAAATTTCCTCTGTTTTATTAAAATTCTTCTATTTTTTAAACCTAATAATTCAACACTAAATTATATCTCTTTTTAGCATTTCTTCCAAAATTTCTACTGCGTTAAGTGCTGCACCTTTAAGGAGATTGTCAGAAACAATCCAAAAAACTAATCCGTTATCACAAGATAAATCTTCTCTTATTCTTCCAACATAAGTTATTTGTTGTTGAGAAGCATCTATCGGTGTTGGATACCTAAGATTTGGGTCTGTATTAAAAGGATCATCTATAATCTTTACACTTTTTAAAGAAGACAAGATATCTTTTGTTTCATCAACAGATATTTTTTTTTCTGTTTCTATCCAAACAGATTCTGAATGTGATCTAAATACCGGAACTCTTACACATTGTGCAGAAATTTTTATATTTTCATCTTCTAGAATCTTTCTTGTTTCGTTAACCATCTTCATCTCTTCTTTTGTATACAAATTTTGTAAGAAAATATCAATCTGTGGAATTAAGTTAAAAGCAATCTGTTTTGGTAAAACAAAAGGTTGTGTTTTTTCTATTACAAAAGATTTTATATTATGAGACATTAGCGTTTTTTCTTTTTCAAGCTGAGACAAAACTTTTTTTGTTTCTTCAAAGAGTTCAATCATAGCTTTTCCACCAGCACCTGAAACTGATTGATATGTTGAAACAACTATTCTTTTAATCTTTGCAACTTTATGTATTGGTGCTAAAACTACAACCATCTGTATTGTAGAACAGTTCGGATTTGCAATAATTTTTTTGTCTTTTGATAAAGTATGCGGATTAACCTCTGGAACAACTAAAGGAATCTCTGGTTGCATCCTCCAAGCAGAAGAATTGTCAACTACAAAGATATTTTCTTCTGCAAAAATTGGCGCAAACTCTTTTGATACAGATGCTCCTGCTGAAAATAATACAAGATGTATATCTTTTGAATATTTCTTAACATTTTCTTTTGTAAGTTCTATAATTTCGTACTCTTTGTCTTTAAACAAAACTTTTTTACCTTTTGACCTGCTTGATGCAAAAGGATAAATTTTGTTAACAGGAAAATTTCTTAATTCAAGCATATGTAACATCTCTTGTCCTACAGCACCTGTTGCTCCCACTACTGATATATTATACATAAAAATTTTTCTCCTTTCTTTTTTTGTAGTTGCTTAAAAATTAAGAATTTCCTCACTGTTTTCAAACTAATTCTGCAACTAAATCTCCAACTTCTGAAGTTGTAAGTCCCATTTTTCCTGCTGATAAACTTTTTATTTTTCCACTTAACAAAGCTTTTTGTATTGCCTTATCAATAGAGTCAGCAATTCTTTCTTCACCTAAAAAATCCATCATCATAGAAGCTGCGTATATTGCAGCAAGCGGATTTATAACATTTTTACCAGCATATTTTGGTGCAGACCCACCCATAGGTTCAAACATAGAAACACCTTCAGGATTAATATTTCCACCAGCAGCAATACCTAACCCACCCTGAATTATTGCTGCAAGGTCTGTTATAATATCTCCAAACATATTTTCAGTTACAACTACATCATAATATTCTGGCGATTTTACAAACCACATACAACAAGCATCTACATGGTTGTAATCTTGTTTTATGTCAGGATATTCTTTACCAACTTCTTGAAATACTCTCCACCATAAATCTCCACAGTATGTTAAAACATTAGTTTTGTGTACCAAAGTAAGTTGCTTTTTTTTATTTCTTTTTCTTGTATATTCATATGAATACCTTATACACCGTTCAATTTGATGGTATGAATAAATCATAAGCTGTGTTGATATTTCATATTTTGTATTTTTTTGTTGTATTCCACCTATTGAAGTATAAAGACCACCAGTATTTTCTCTTATCACTACAAAATCTATATCTTTAGGAGTTTTATCTTTTATAGGACAATCTTCAGCACGATAAAGTTTTACTGGCCTTAAGTTTATATATTGATCAAAAGCGAATCTCAATTTTAACAAAATACCAACTTCTAAAATACCAGGTTTTACATCTGGATGACCAATCGCCCCAAGATAAATTGCATCAAAATTTTTTAATTCTTCAATTGCAGAATCTGGTAATGTTTCAGCAGTTCTCAAGTATCTCTCTGCACCAAAATCAAATTTTACAAACTCAAATTTTACATTATATTTCTGCCCTGCTGATTGCAAAACTTTTACCCCTTCGTTAACAACTTCCGGACCTGTTCCATCACCAGGTATTAAAGCAATTTTGTATGTTTTCATAAATATTTATTTCTCCTTTCTTTATGTTAACTATTAAAAAATTTTTTAATCTTAGCAACTAATATAAAAAATTTACAACTTTATGTAATTTAGGCAAATTTTCTTTAATTTTACCTGTTTTTTTATTTTCTTTCACATTTTTACTCTACCAATTCTAAAACTGTAAACTCTTTGTCAGGATTTTTTGTTGATGAAGTTGTGATTCTTACACAACCTTTATTTGGTGCGTAGTATAGATATCTTATCCCTGTTTCATTTTTATATCTTTCTAAAACTTTTATACAATTTTCAAATTCTTTTTTTGCAAATTTTAATCTCAAAGATGTATCTACAATTTTGTAAGAAACCTCTTTATTTTCTTTAATGGTTGACCAACTATTACCTATTTCCGACGGAGTTTTATATATTATAGTATACTTTAAATCTTTCTTTGTAGAATTTTTTGGATTCTCAAAATATTCTCGGATTTCATCCTCTGTTTTTAGATAAAACCTTTCTTCTTCACGAACAAGTTTTTCTCCAGCATAAAGTTTACAACCGCATCTGTAAAGATCAAAATCTAACTTTTTAAATTCAAAAACACTTTTCATATTTTTCCCACGAGATTCTATATCTCCTAAAATAATAACATTTCCATCTATAGCACCAACATAATCAGGTGATTCTAAAATTCCTACTTTTGCAAATTTTACAAATTCGCTTTCTTGATGATAGTTTACAACTTGTGAAAACCACATTCTTGCTTGAAAATAATCTTTTTTTACATCTTTATAAATTAAACCCAACCTGTATTTTGCTTCCAAAACAAAATCGCTTTTAGGGTATTTTACTATAATTGTCAAATATTTCTGCTGTGCAGAGTCATATCTCTCATTTTTTTCGTCTTTTAAAGCATTCTCAATCAAACTTTTAGGATTGCTACAATTTACTATCATCGATACTAAAAAAATTATGAAATATTTTTTTATCTTCATTTTTAAAATATAAATTATTAGGAAAATATAACATATTATTATACAAAAAAAATTTTTTTAAGTCAACCTTGACTGACAACTTATTATTTAGTATTTTTTAAAATGATCTTTTAAAAAAGGGTTATATGTATGAACATTTTTGAATATTTAAGAATTCACAGAAGAGATATTTTTATAATAACAATTATTGGATTTTTTGCAGGAATATTTTTAGGTTTTGGCGGATATATAAGATATTCAACTACTACAAACACTGCTGCAACAGTAAATGGTATAAAAATCACAATTACAAAATTTAACAATCTTGTAAACCAATATATTGAAAATTATCGTAACCAAGGTAACGAAATCACAGAACAAGTAATAAAACAAATTAAACAACAGGTCTTAAGAGATTTAATTCAAGAAGAAGTTTTTTGGCAAGAAGCAAAAAAATATGGTATTTTTGTAACAGACAAGGAAGTTTATTTCGACATTATGAGTATACCTGCTTTCCAAAAAGATGGCCATTTTGATAGAGAAACATATTATAGAACACTTGCTTTAAGGTTAAAAACTACACCAAAGGATTTTGAAGAGTCACGAAGAAAACGTATTGCAATGTTTAAACTACGTGATTTTATTATTTCTTCAGTGAAGCTTTCTAAACAAGAGGTTGATGATTATTTTAAAGTTTATAAACCAAAAAATGATGAAGAAAAACAAAAATTATATACTCAACTTTTGCAAGAGAAACAAATTGCTGTTCTTGAAGAATGGTATAAACAAATAAATAATAATTTGAAACTAAAAATATATATAAAAGATCTATAAAAAAATTTTAACTTATTTTTCTTCTCCAGGCTTCTTTAACCATAACTACAAGTAAAACAAAAATTGTTAATAGATATATTCTTGTGAAAATTATTATTGGCAAATATTGTTGGTTAACATTTTTCAAAAATATCACATTAAATCCTTCCTGAAACAAATAAGTAACTAAAATTATTATCAATATTAAAGGAGTTATGTATTTTATTATAAATTTATAAATTTTTGGCAATTTAATATCTGCACCAGAATGCATCTCATCCCAAGCTTTATCTATTCCAAAAATCCAAGAAAATAATATCGCTTCTAAACAACCAAACAAAACTAAACAAAAAGTTCCTCCCCAAAAATCAAGTTCATCTACTACACCATATTTTAACAAAAATATTGATGGTTGGCATAAAATAAAAGTTATCACAGCATAAGACAAAACCGCGTCTTTTTTAGGTATATCAAACTCATCTTCAAGAAATGTTATTGCAGGTTGTGCTAACGAAACTGAAGAAGTTATTCCTGCTAAAAATAATAATAAAAACCAACAAAATGCAAAAAATGTTCCAAGAGATATTTGTTTAAAAATAAGTGGTATTGTTACAAAACCTAAATCAAACGCGCTTGAAGATGCTATTTCAACAGCTCTCTGCGGACCTAAAAAACTAAACGCTGCTGGAATCACTATAGTTGCTCCCAAAACAACTTCTACAAATTCGTTTGTAACAGCAGAAGTAAGACCTGAAAGTATCACATCATCATTCTTGTTGAGATAACTTGCATATGTAAGTATTACACCAATACCTACCGAAAGTGTAAAAAATACCTGTCCACAAGCAGCAAGCCATACTTTAGTATCTAAAAGTTTACTAAAATCTGGTTTCCATAAAAATTCTAATCCTTTTATAGGATTATTTTCTGGAAATTCAGGATTTATACTTCCTAAGGATAATACTCTTATTACTAAAAATATTGCTAATATAAACAACAATGGCATAGCCCAATTACAAAATTTTTCTATTCCTTTTTTTATGCCAAAAAATACAACAGTAATGTTAATTACAAATGTAAATATAAAAAATAAATATGAGAAATAACTTCCTCTATACCATACTAAAAATTCTTTCATTTGTTCTGCTGTAGTAATTAAAGAAAATTTTGATGTTAAAGAAAAAACTGTATATCCTAAAAGCCAAGATTCTATATATGTATAATACATAAATATTACCAAAGGACCAAAAATACCTATAACACCAAAATACTTTATAAATCTATTTTTTTGCCACATAGTATGAAAAATTCCAGGCGCTGTTCCATGACCAAAACCTCCACCAAACCGTCCTGCAGTCCATTCTATCCACATAAGAGGAAGACCTAATAAAAGAAAAGAAATTATATACGGAATCATAAAAACACCACCACCATTTTTTACTGCTTGCACTGGAAACCTTAAAAAATTTCCAAGTCCTACTGCAGAACCTGCTACTGCTAAAATTATACCAAGCTTTGTTCCCCAAGATTCTCGTTTTTTGTTCATATAATTTCTCCAATTTATACAAACTTTATCAAACTATAGTTTTTCTTAATTTTAATAAATCTTCAACTTGTTTTTTAGAAAGTGCTTTTGTTTTATCTAAAAGTTTTGCAAAATATACAACTTTTGCTAAATGTTCTACCTTTAAAGTTCTAAACAATGCTGTTTGCAAATCTTCTGCTAAAATTAACAACCCATGATTTTTTAACAAAAATGCATTAGAAGTAAAAATGTGTTTTTTAACTTTGTTTACCAAATCTTCTGTGTAAAATGTTGCATATTCAACAGTAGGAATCTTTTCTTTTACTAACAAAACCATCTCAGGTAAAATTGGTTTGTCAAGTTTTATATCTGCTACAGATAATATTGTTGAAAATAAAGGATGTGTATGTATTATTGCTTTAATATCTTTACGATATTTATAAATCATAAGATGTAATTTATATTCTCCAGAAGGAAAATTTTTACCACTAACTTTTTCACCGTAAAGATTTAAAACAACTAAATCTCTAACAGTTAATTCTGACTTATTTTTTTGTCTCGGAGTAATAATTATTCTGTTAGATGAAACTCTGTAAGATATATTACCATCTGTTGCTAACATAAACTCTTTTTCAGCAAGATACTTACAGAGATTTATTATTTCCTCTTTTACATTTTTCATTAAAAATATAACATCAACTTTTATATTTTGTCTTTGAAATTTTATACATCTTTAAAAGATAATCCACTAAACCTGATAATACATAAATTGAAAAAATTATAAATATAGAACTTTCTGGATAAGCAAAAAGCAAAAGAATTATAGTTAATATTAATGAAAATAATTTAAAAGAAACTTTTTGTGTCAATCTTATATTATTAAATTTTAAATACCTCAATTTTGTAACCATAAGTATAGAAAGTAGCAAGATTATTGCAGGAATAAAGTTTAATATAACTGGCACAAAAGATATAAATAATGTTAAATGCCGTCTTGTTAAAGCCTCTTTTGTTGATAAACTTATCAACAAAACAATTGATACAATAACGCCTGCAGCAGCAGGTGTAGGCAATCCCTCTATATACTTAAGCGGTTTACTTTTATCCTCTTTACTATAGAAAATAACATTAAATCTTGCAAGTCTTATCGCACCAAAAAAAATATATAAAAAACACAACATAACACCACCAAAACCATACTTATACATTACTAACTGCCATAACAAAACTATCGGTGAAATACAAAAAGTTATAAAATCAGAAAGAGAATCTAATTCTATACCTAAAAAATTTATAATTTTTTTTGCTCTTGCAAAAACACCATCTAATCCATCAAATAAGATACCTAAAATTATAAGCCATGAAGATTTTATAAACTCACCTTTTACACTTAAAACGATGGACCAAAATCCGCAAAACATATTTCCAGCAGTAAAAATTGTAGGAAAAATATATATAAATAAATTCATAAATTTTTACTTTTTTGCAAAAAATTTATTTTATTTTTACAGCAACAGCAGTAATTCCAGCATACACTTTCTGTTTACTTTTTATCAAAATTCTATATTTATCTTTTGGAAATTCAAAATTTACCTGCGAACCCAAAAGTATAGCACCAATTTTATCTCCTTGAAACAAAAAAGATTCTTTTTTAACCCAACAAACAATCCTTCGTGCTAAAACTCCAGCAATTTGTGTTATTATAAGTTTATCCTTATCTTTTGTCTCTAATTCAATAATGTTTTTTTCATTAAAATTTTCAGAGAAAATTCTACCTGCAGGAAAAAATTTTCCAGGAGTGTAAGATATATCTTTTACAATACAATCTTTGGGTGCACGTTGTATGTGAACATCAAATATTGACATAAAAATTTTTATACAATAGTTTTCTTTCGTCTCTATAATATCAAAAATTTTTCCGTCTGCAGGAGAAAATAGAAAAGAATCCTCTTTGTTAATCTTCCTTTGAGGATCACGAAAAAAATTAACTAATAACAGAGTTAAAATACAAAAAAATATTATAAATGGTAAGAGTAAAAAAGAGTTATATATAAAACTTAAAATCCAAATAAATATTGTAATAAAAGCAAACAAAAATACAACTTTTTTCCCTTCATCTATCATAATACCTTTTAAATTTAGTAAAATCTCAGTAATATTTTACTTCATCCATGGCATCATCTCTCTTAATTTTTTACCTACATCTTCAATTGGATGCTCATCACCTTTTTTTAACAATTCATTAAATTTTTGTCTGCCAGTTTTATTTTCTTTTATCCATTCACGAGCAAATTTTCCTGTCTGTATCTCTTTTAAAATTTTTCTCATAACTTTTTTAACTTTATCATTTATAATTCTTGGGCCACGAGTTAAATCTCCATAACATGCTGTGTTAGAAACATTCCTTCTCATACCAGAAATACCTTTTTGTTGAATTAAATCAGTGATAAGTTTTAATTCGTGCAAAACCTCAAAATAAGCAATTTCTGGTTGATATCCTGCTTCTACTAAAATATCAAACCCTGCCTGAATCAACGCAGTTGCACCACCACACAAAACTGCTTGTTCTCCAAAAAGATCTGTCTCTGTTTCTTCTTTAAACGTTGTTTCAATCACACCTGCTCTCGTAGCACCAATAGCTTTTGCATATGCTAAAGCTAACTTCAGTGCACTTCCTGTTGCATCTTGATATACTGCAACTAATGCAGGTACCCCTTTGCCTTGTTTGTACATCTCCAACACTAGTGCTCCTGGACCTTTTGGTGCTACCATAAAAACATCTATATCTTTTGGTGGTTTAATTTGTCTAAAATGTATGTTAAAGCCGTGAGAAAAACATAAAGCTTTTCCTTTTCTTAAATGTCTTTTAATTGATTTTTTATAAACCTCTGCTTGAACATGATCCTGTGTCAAAATTTGAATTATATCAGCTTGTTTTGCAACCTCATCTGCTTGATAAACTTCAAATCCGTCCTGCTTTGCTTGTTCATAATTTTTTGTACCTTCTAATTCTGAAACAATTACTTTTACTGATGATTCACGAATACACAAACTCTGTCCTCTGCCTTGGATACCATAACCTATAATACCCACAACTTTATCCTTCAAAATATCTAAGTCCGCATCTTTATCATAATAAATTTTTACCATAAAATCATTCCTCCTTTTTTTTAGTAAAAATTTCCACTTTGTTTACATAAACTTCAAAAAATTTTTTTTCTTCTTCAGATGTTTCAAATTTCCTACTTATAAGTTTACCTTCAACTTTTACTGGCATACCTTTTTTTAATAATGAAGATATCTCTAAGGCTAAATCTCCAAAAGCCACTATTGGGATAAATAAAGTTTCTTTTTGTTCTTTTATAAAATAATTTACAGCTAAAGTGAATCTTACAACAGGTGTCTTTGATTTTGTATATCTTATGATTGGATCCTGAGTTAACCTCCCAGAAAAGATAACATGATTTTCATCGTAAAAATCTTTATTATTCATCAAAAATAGTTTATAATTTTTTATTGTTTATGTGTATATTCTAAAGGATCTACTCTTGTATCATCAATAGAACTTGCTATTTTCTGTTTTTTCTGTACGATTTTTTTAATACCATATCTTATTACATTTTCTGTCATAGAAAAAAATTTTTTTAATTCTGAAGGTAAAGATGATTTATTTGCTTCACAAAATATAAAATGATAAATCCCACTGCTAAACTTCTTTATTTCATAAGCAAGTTTTTTATTACCCCAATTTTCTTCCTTTATTATATTACCCTCACATAAAGAAATTATTGATTTGATTTTTTTTATATATTCTTGTAGCTTTTGTTCATCAGTGTTAGGTGAAAAAATTGTTACTATCTCATAAAAATTTTTCATTTTATTTCTATATCGCCTCCTTATCAAGTTAGTTCTATTAACTTTATTTATGAGTTTTTTTATGTTTTATTAACGGTAAAATTAAAAAAATGATAAATGTGACCTTATACTCGCAACAACACAACAAATTTTTAACACAAAAATTTCTTAGCCGACAATTAATGGTCAGATATGGAAATCTTTTTTAATTTCTCACTCTATCACTTTTTTAATCTTTCGCTATTCACCATTAACCTAACTGCTGTAATATGTAATCTAACTCTTGAAATATTTATAAATTTCTACTCAAAAGATAACATCAAAAGTTAACAGAACCATCAATTTTGTTCAAATGTTATTATATATCAAATCAAATTTTAAATTTCAAGTTTTTGGTTTATTAAAAATTTTATTCCACAAAAAAATTCCTAAAATTATACCTATTGTATCAATAAATATATCTGTTAAAGCGAAGTGTCTTGCTGGGACAAAATATTGATGAATCTCATCAGATATTGCATAAAGAAAAGATAAAAATATACTTAAAAAATAACCTTTTTTTATGTAATCTTCATAAATTAAAGAAGTTTTAAATGCTCTAAAAAAAAGTATCACAAGTATACAGTATTCTGTTATATGCACAATTTTACGCAAAATAAAATCCCAAAAACCTAATCTTTCAATTTTTAAATCTGGAATGCTAGAGAAGAAAAAAATTAATCCGCACCATAAAATCACTTCTAACCAATAAAAAAATTTTTTCATAGTTATCTTTATACTTATTTTGTTGATTTTTACTATAAATTTTATTATATAACTTTCAATTTTATGAAACAAAAATTTTTAATATTATTAGCTTTTTCAATTCTAGTAAGTATTTTTAGTTATATTTTTCTAGATTTTACCCTACAACAATCTTTTATTTTAGCAGTATTCTCAACATCAATTTTAGGCACACTATTTTTTTGGGAATTCAGAGTAGGATTTGTTTTTATAGGTAGTGGAATAATGTTATTGATTCATGCAACAAATCTTGAAGAATTTGTAAGATATGCTTCATTGGATGTTATTTGGTTTCTTATAGGAATGATGATAATTTTAGCAATGTTAAAAGAAAAAGGAGTTTTTTATTATATCACCACAAGAATATTAAGAATAAAAAATCTTAATGGTGATAAATTATTTTTTGCTTTAACTACAATTTCTTGGTTTCTGTCAGGTTTAATGGACGAAGTTACATCTATAATTCTTGTTGCAACAATAATTTTTTCTATATGCGAATTTTTAGAAATTTCTCCTATACCATTTTTGATTTCTTGTATAATCACTACAAACATAGGTTCTGCATCAACTGTTTTAGGCAATCCTATAGGTGTGCTTATTGCAATAAGAGGCAAACTTTCTTTTGAAGATTTTATTGTTCACTCTCTACCGCTGACAATCATTTGTCTTTTTATAACATCAGTAATTTTAAAAATTTTCTATAAAAAATACATAGAGGAACTTTCACTAAAACTTAAACCTCATACTGAAAACTTTTCTTTTTTATATCTAATTTCAACACCAATGGATAAAAAAACAAAAATTAGTAGTGGAATATTTATTCTCACTGTAATACTTATTGCTTTACATAGACGTTTTGAAAAAATTTTATTTTTAGAAGAAAATACAATTTTAGTAATAATTCCAATAATAATTGCAGGTTTAGTTTTAATAGTAAACTACAAAAAAGCTACAAAGTATATTGAACATGAAATAGAATGGAACTCACTATTATTTTTTTTATTTTTATTCGCCCAAGCAGGTGTTTTACAATCTTCAGGTATTGCAAAAAAATTTGCAGAAATTATAACGAATTTTTCAAAAAATAATGATAAAATTCTATCTTTAGGCTTACTTTTTTCTTCTGGATTTTTGTCAAGTGTATTAGACAATGTAGTAGTTGTGGCTTCTTATATTCCTATTGTAGTTAATTTGAAAAATTTAACCACAACAAACTCATTATTTTGGTGGTCAATCTTATTCGGAGGATGTTTTGGCGGAAATATTACACTAATAGGTTCTACTGCAAACATTATAGCATTGGGTATGTTAGATAAGAAATTTAAGACAAAAATAAATTTTTTTGAATGGATTAAGATAGGTTTTTTAGTAGGCCTTTCAACAATGTTGTTAGCTTATATATGGTTAATGCTAAGAATATAAGAACATATTTTACAACTATATATAAAAACCTAATTATCTTGCTATTTTTTTTAAAAATTTACTAATTTGTTCAATATGTCCTTTTTCGTTATCTCTTATACCTTTAAGAAGTATTTTAAGCTCTCTATCTTCAACTTGTTTAATTAGGTCTATATATGTTTTATATACTGTTATTTCTCTATCTAAATGTAATTTTAAAGACTCACGTATTGAATTTGAAACAAAAATATTTTTGTACTCCCAAAAAGGAATTTCTCCTAAAGAAGAAATTTGTTTTGATATAATATCTGCATGGGTTAGCTCTTCTAATGCAAAGTTTTTATAAATTTGGAAGAGTTGTTCTCTATCTTTGATTTTTTCTTTAAAAAGATTTGCTTCATTGTTGTAGGTAAAAATATCTGTATATTCAAATTCTAAAATTTCCTGTAATTTTTTAACCAAAAATATCCCACCCATATTTTGGGTAAATATCAAATTTCAATATAAAAAACAAGGTTGTATAATAAAAACTTAGTATAACTTCCTATAATAACTAAAATTTTACAGAAAATGAAATTCTCTATATATTTGTCCTAATTAACCATAAGAAACAAATCTATAGTCAAAAATAAAATTTTTATATCCAAAACCTAATTTTATACCCGTAGGTAAATTTTCTTCTTCAGCATAATATTTTATTTTTGTACCTAAATTGTAAACGATTATACCTAATGAAAGTTTGTTATCTATATAATTCTTTATAATACCTAAATCTATACATATCGCAGTTGCTGTATTTAATAATTTGCTTGAAATATACTTTATATTACCACCCAAATTTACACCAAAAAATTCTTTTGCGTATGAAATTATAAACACCAAATCTGAAAGTAATTAAAAAATAAACAATGAAAAAATTATCATATTTATTATATAAATTTTTTTCATAGTTTAAGATTCTACTTAAGGTTTAGTTTATTATTTCAAATCTAAAATAGAAACACAAATATTTTTATTAACAAATTTTTTAAACAATAATACGAATTGTTAATGTTTAAAAACTATTTATTTTAATAAAGCCGTAAGAAAAATTAAAGTAATATAAAAAGATATAAATACAAATTTAATCTCATTTCGTTTAATTTTTATAATTAAGAACCTTTCTCACGAAAATATTATTTTTTTCATCAATATCAATTAAAATTTTATTGTTTTCTTTAACTTCTCCTTCAAGAATTTTTTTAGCTATTAAATTATAAACTTTTTGTTGTATAACTCTTTTAAGTGGTCTTGCACCAAAAGTTATATCAAAACCTTGTCTTGCAAGAAGCTCTTTAACTTCCTCAGTAAATTCTACTTCTATATTTTTGTCTTTAAGACGATTCTGTAAATCTTTAAGCTGTAGTTCTACAATTTTTATAATTTCTTTAAGCCCAAGAGGATTAAATACTACAATTTCATCTATTCTATTTAAAAACTCTATCTTAAAAAATTTTTTTAGTTCTTCTAAAACATATTGGTTTATCTGTTCATAAGAAATTTTTTCTTTCTTTGAAAGATTTGTTATAAATTCTGTTGCTATATTAGATGTCATAATTATCACAGTATTTTTAAAATCAACTGTTCTACCTTTAGAATCTGTAAGCCTGCCATCGTCAAATACTTGCAACAAAATGTTAAACACTTCAGGATGGGCTTTTTCAACTTCGTCAAACAAAATCACACAGTAAGGTTTTCGTCTAACTTGTTCAGTAAGTTGGCCACCTTCTTCATAGCCAACATATCCAGGTGGTGCACCAATAAGTCGCGCAACTGAATGTTTTTCCATATACTCTGACATATCTATTCTTACTAGATATTTTTGGTCATTAAACAAAAACTCAGCTAAACGTTTTGCAAGCTCTGTTTTTCCAACACCTGTTGGTCCTAAAAATAAAAACACTCCAAGCGGTTTTTGCGGATCTGAAAGTCCAGATCTTGCTCTTCGTATACAATCAGAAATTTTTTCTATTGCATGAGCTTGTCCTACTATATATTGTTTTAAATATTCTTCCATATGGATTAACTTTTCTTTTTCTGTTTGGACAAGTTTTTTTACTGGTATAGAGGTCCATTTTGAGATAACTTCTGCTATATCTTCTTCATCAACTTCTTCTTTTAACATCCTTGTATCTTTTTGCACTTCTTGAAGTTGGGAATACAACTTGTCTAATTCTTTCTCTTTTGATGGCAGATGACCATATTGTATCTCTGCTGCTAAAGAAAGATTGCCTTCTAGTTCTGCTTGTTGTTTTTCATATTTAAGCTTTTCTATTTCTTGTTTTATTTCTTTAATTTTTGTGATCAACTCTTTTTCTTTATTCCACTGGTTATACAAAACTTCATATTTTTGTCTTAATTCTTTAATTTGATCATCTATTTCTTTAAGTTTTTTATTTAACTCTTTTTCATCTGTAGGTTCTAAACCTATACCAGTTTTTACCGCTTGTTTCTCAATTTCAAGTTGCTTAATCTTTCTTTGGATATCATCAATTTCTGACGGCATTGAGTCTATCTCTATTCTTAACTTACTTGCAGCTTCGTCTATCAAATCTATTGCTTTGTCTGGCAAAAACCTTTCTGTTATATACCTGTTAGATAAAACAGCAGCTGCAACTATTGCCTCATCTTTAATCTTTATACCATGATGAACTTCGTATCTTTCTTTTAACCCACGA
The DNA here is from genome assembly GCA_937928765.1 of uncultured Endomicrobiia bacterium. Taxonomy (GTDB): domain Bacteria; phylum Elusimicrobiota; class Endomicrobiia; order DTEH01; family DTEH01; genus JANXDG01. The sequence goes on along the minus strand of CALFVX010000003.1, from coordinate 131,274 downwards.
AGAATTGCAATAGTATCTTCTACTGATGGTTCTGAAACTAAAATTGGCTGAAACCTTCTTTCCAAAGCACGATCTTTTTCAATATATTTTCTGTACTCCTCAACAGTTGTTGCACCAATACATCTTAGTTCACCTCTTGCCAACATAGGCTTTAACATATTTGATGCATCAATTGCACCTTCTGCAGCACCAGCTCCAACTAATGTATGAATTTCATCAATAAAAAGGATAATCTGACCTTTTGATTCGGTTATTGCCTTAAGGACAGATTTCAACCTTTCTTCAAACTCGCCGCGAAATTTTGTTCCTGCAACTAAAGCACCTAAATCTAACTGAAATACAACCTTTTCTTTTAATCCTTCAGGAACATCACCTAAAACAATTCTTTGTGCTAAACCTTCAACAATAGCTGTTTTACCAACCCCAGGATCTCCTATTAAAACAGGATTATTCTTTGTCCTACGAGATAAAACCTGTATAGTTCTTCTTATCTCCTGATCTCTACCAATTACAGGATCGAGTTTTCCCATACGTGCAAGATGAGTTAAATCACGACCGAATTTCTCTAAAGGTTTTTTTATTTCTTCAGGATTTTGGTCTGTTATTCGTTGGTCTCCTCGTAAAAGTTTTATTGCTTCTAAAACACGATTATAATTTATTTCATACTTTTCTAAAATCTTTGCTGATATTCCACCTTCTTTTATAATACCTAAAAATAAATGTTCTACTGAAATATATTCGTCTTTAAATTCTTCAACTATATCTAAAGTATAATCTAAAACTTTTCTGCTGCGGCCAGAAATATAAATAGAAGAATCTGTTTTATTTGTAAAAGATGTTGATTGAGGTAAAGCATTAAGTTGTAATTCTATATCACTTAATATTTTTTTAACATCTACACCTATCTTTTTTACTATATCTAAAACAAATGAGTTATCAGTTGTAAGTAAGGAATATAAAATATGTTCAGGAGTAAGCTCTGGATTTTTTCTTTTTTCAGCTAACCTTTGTGCATTATACAAAACTTCCTGTGATTTTATAGTAAATTTTTCCGGATTCATAAATTTTACCTCTTTTAAATAAAAAAATTATTACAAATACTTATTTATTAAAAGTTATCTATATTTTTCATATTGTTTAGATGCATAATTAAAATTTTTGTTTCTTATTTTTTATGTTTTTTATATGCTTTTTTCAACTTCTAAAAATTTTTATTTTAAATGTATTGACATTTTGATATATATTTTATAAAAAAATATCTATCATAATTTTAAAATTACAAGGAGGGTCAAATTATGGGAGCATTAATAGGTGGCATAATAACAGTTATAATAAGCATATATCTATGGGTGGTCTGGCCAGGACAAGCAATTGTAATTCAAGGAATTTTACCGATAATATTATTAGGAGCAGGACTTCTAGCAGTTATTGCTGGAATAACTTCTATTAAAGATAGTATTGAGGCAAAAAAATTAGAACAGGAATCACAACAACAATCTTCTTCATCTGAACAAAAATAAAATATAAAATTTAAAATAAAAATTATTATAATTTATTCTCTTCTTTTAGTTTAGTTCCAACTAAAATGATCTTGTTGTATTTATTATGTATTATATTTCCTCATCATTAGAAACTACATATTCTATTTCATCAAAACTTATAGAAAAAATTTATCACAGATATGACATTATTTTCATTTTATTACAAGGAAACTTAGGTAGCGGAAAAACAGAATTTGTAAAAGGTATTATAAGAAAATTAAAAATAAAATCTGAAAAAATAAAAAGTCCAAGTTTTAATATTATCAATGAATACTTTAAAAAAAATCTAATTTTATACCATATAGATTTATATAGAATAGAAAAAAAATTTGCAAACAGAGTTTTAAACGATTTAATAGAAGAACTCCCTAAATTTAAAAAAATAATCTTTTGTATTGAATGGGCTGAAAAATTAAATAAAAAAATTTATAAATTATTTAAAAATTTAAAAAATTCTAAAGTTGTAAAAGTTAAGATTAATTTTTTAAACTATAAAAAAAGAAAAATATGTATAAAAAAAATATAAATTCTGTAGTTCTTTCTTTAGATACTTCAACACAAAATCTGTCAATGTGCTTATATAAAAACGGAATTTTTTATGAAGAAAATATTTTTTCTGAAGATCATTCTGAGAGTTTAATAAAAATTTTAAATAAAATATTAAAAAAAACAAAAACAAAACTTATCCAAATAACACATCTTGCAGTAAATATTGGCCCAGGAAGCTTTACTGGTCTAAGAATAGGATTAAGTTTTGTTAAAACTTTAGCATTAAATTTAAATCTAAAAATTATAACTACAACATCTTTTGGAATGCTAATAAATGAATTTTTAGAGAATTCTTCTAAATTTCAAGATTTTCAAGCAATAACTTTGGTCCCATCAGTAAAAAATGAATTTTATGTTTGTAAATTTGTATTAAAAAATAAAAAATTAGAACAAAAAATTTATCCTAAATGTTTTGAAATAAAAAAGATAAAAGATTTAATAAAAAACTATAAAAAAAGTTTTATAATAGTTGCGAATTTTGTAAATTTTGAAGATTATTTAAAAATTAAAAAAATAAATTTATCATCTAAAAATATTATAAGGTTATTTCTTGAAAATAAATATAAAAACATTTTCAAAATAATAAAACCACAAAACTTATATCCATTATATATACGAAAAACATATTACTAAATTTTTTTTACCCCTCTTGACAAAAAAAAATTTTTTTTGTAAAAAATAAATGAAAAAATTTGGTAATTAAAAATAATAAATAATAATTAAAACTACAAAATGGAAGCTAAACAAAAACAAAACAGCTCTCACCTTGTTAAAGAAATAATGGATGTTAAAGAGCTCTCCCAATATTTAGGTATTGGTAAATCAAAAATTTATCAATTAATAAAACAAAAGAAAATTCCTGCATCAAAAATTGGCCGTCAATATAGGTTTTCAAAATCAGTGATTGAAAGTTGGCTTAAAGAAAATTTAATTACAAGAGAAAATTTACAATATTCATTAGAAAAATTATTAAAAAAATAATTTTTAAAAAATTTATAAACAGGGGGTAAAAAAATATGGCACAAAAAGTTGCAAAAGTAGGTATAAAAAAAGAAGATGGCTATTTGTACTTTGTAGACAAAAATGGTGATATTTCAAGAGCTAAAATGGCAAGAGGTGGAAAAAAAGGTGGCAAACCACAAAAAGTTGCAAAAGTAGGTATAAAAAAAGAAGTAGGGTATCTTTATTTTGTAGACAAAAATGGTGATATTTCAAGAGCTAAAATGGCAAGAAATTAATAATTTTTTATAATTAATAATCTAAACCAGACAGCCAGTAATATATTAGTGTCTGGTCTTTGTTTTTTTAATTTCTTTATAATAATGGAGGTGTCTTTATTTGAAATTAGTTGACATTTTATTTAATTTTAGTTATATATATTATTTATGGTATATAGATTATATACAAAGCGATGGAGCAAAAGATGGATCTATCCTGTTTTAATTTTAATAACAATTTTTTATTACTCACCTTTATTTTGTGTATATAAAAGTAGCGGAAATTTCGAATTAATCACTGACATAATAAGCCCTTTAAAAGAATCTTCTTCAATTTCTTTTTATGAAAACAACTCTTGTTTATTGTATTTAACATCTTTTTATCAAATAATTGATTCAACAGAAGTTTATTATGGATATTTCCAAAACATAAACAATTTACCTTTATGTGCACTTACAACACCATATAATAATTCTTATATTAACGATGGAAATATTATTTTTAAATGGACTTATTTAGATTTTGATGACCACCCACAGGCAAAATTCAAAGTTTATATTTCTACAAATACGAATTTTCAAGGTGAAGATTACGGCTCAGGTGAAATTTTGTCAAATACCATACAATGGGAAACAAATCTTAGTTTAAAGACAACTTATTATTGGTATGTCAAAGTTTGGGATAATTACTGGTATGAATATAATATTTCTACAGAAATATGGAAATTTATAATAAAAGACGATATTGCTCCTGCTGCAATTACTTCATTACAAGTTTCTACTTATTCATTAAAAGGTGAGGTTAAACTTTCCTGGATATCACCTGGAGATGATAATTTTTATGGCATATTAGGCTCATATGAAGATAAAGCGCAATTTAGAATTCAATATTCAACTTATCAAAATATAAATTGGAATTTAGAAAACTACAATATTGCAATTGACACTTACAATGTTAACCCTTATGACTTACAATCTATCATAATACAACTTCCTCAAGAGACAACTTATTATTTTCGTATCTGGACACGAGATGAAGAATCTGCAGGAAATTACTCAGAAATATCTTATGGTGCAACTATATGGGTAAGAATACAACCTGATAAAATAACAAATCTTACTGCTGAAGCAGAAGAATTTGGTGATGTAAAACTTTCTTGGACATCTCCTGGTGATGACGGTTTAGTTGGTAATATAGAAAATGGTTTATGGAAAATAAAATGGTCAACTTATACAGAAGTCAACTGGGAAGAAGAAACTTCTTGGGATGACTACAAAAATAAGTTTCAACTTTTAATTTCTACAAATACAACACCGTATAGTAAACACTCTGTTTCAATAACTGGTCTAAGAGGAGCTGTGACATATTATTTTCGCATATGGGTAAGAGATGAAGATACTCAAGCAAACTTTCCTGGTAACTGGTCTGAAATTTCTAACAGTACATCAGTATGTGTTGTAAAAGTTTTGGGCATCTCTTTGTCCACAGATACTTTTGATTTTGGAGAAGTATCTTTGTCTTCACAAGCAGTTTCTCAAACTGCGATAACTTTAAAAAACACAGGTAATATAAACCAGACATATTCTATAAAAGGTTCTTCTGCAACTTCATCACCCTATTATTGGACATTATCAGAAGATGGTACAGTAGGTTTTGATAAATTTTCTTTTTATGTAGGATTTTATGGTATTTTAGTATCAACAACGAGTTTTGGTAGTGAAGATATATTAACTTATTCTTATAAAAAATGTACTGATACAATATTTTCTATCCCTGGAACATATACACAAACTGGTAAAAATGTTCCTCCTCAAGAAGAACGATCTTTGTGGCTAATGATAAAAATGCCTACTTCTACAACTACTAAACAACAAAAAAATATAAAAATAACATTAATTGCAGAAGAAGAAGAATAACTTATTAATAGGATTAACAATAAATGAAAAAAATATTTTGTTTTTTTATCATTTTATTATTTTCAAAATTTATTTTAAGCAATGAAATAAGAACATCTTTCATAAATGTACATTTAAAAAATGTTATTCCTGGGAAAGCGTTTTCTTTAAAGAAAAATTCTTATCCTACTTTAAAAATTTTAAACAAAACTAAAAAAGATTTGATTTTAAACATAAAAGTTGAATGTTATGAAAATCCAGAGATTAATAATTTTATATTAATAGAAAAACCAAAACTGAAAATAAAAAAAGAGAGTTTCTCTGAAACAGATATTATTATAAATTTACCTGAAAGAAAAGAATTTTATGGAAAAAAATTTGAAGTTTACATATTTACAGAGACGGAAAATTTAGATAATAAAACCAATTTTTCTGTTGGATTTAAAAGTAAATTAATCTTTGAAACTATAAAAGAAAAATAAAAAATTAAATTAACATCACTAAATATAGTTGTTAAAATTTATGGAGAGGAAAGGAGGTGATGAAAAATTTAATTCTCTCTATTAACAACTATATTTAAAAAACCAAAGGAGGAATTAAAAAAATGAATAAAAAAATTTTTATTTTAACAATATTATTTTTTAGCTTTATTGCTATAACACAAATTTTTTGTGGTAACGCTGATATCAATATTTTAGTAACACCTGGTAGTGTCTCTACTACTTTGTCAATAAGTACAAATAGTTACAATTTCGGTACATTGGACCTACAGACATCTTCAAACTCTGCTACTGCTGTAACTTTAACTAACACGGGAAATGTAGGAGTAAGTTTACAAAAAACTATAAATTATATATCTGAGGGTATAACATTAACAAACGATAATCCCTCATCTACTGACCAATTTCGTTTACGTTGTGTATCAAAATCTACTCGTGCGGACTTAAATACTGATTTTAGTGTTGTACATACTACTTTTTCTACTACAGTAGGAACATACAATAATTTAACAGATACTTCTGGTAATCAAGTTATATTAAATCCTTCTGATTCTAGTAATGTTTGGTTTCAGATTGATATGCCTCCTTCTGTAAGTAATTCAAGCCAAAGAACATTCACTGTGAGATTTCAATCCACTGCTCAATAGTTAGGTGATAGTTTATAGTTAAAAAGTAAAAAATTGAAAAAGTAAGAAGTATTATCTAGATGATAGGTGGGAGGGAATATTATAGTATGAATTGTTAAAACTAAAATTAATTATAAAAAAGTAAATATATAAACCTGAAATAATAATTAATGGATTTATTTTGTATTTGATTAAATGGAATTATTAGAGGTTAAGAAAATTATGAGAAAGGAATTTTATATGAGTAGAAAATTATTTATAGCTTTATGTTTTTTGTTTACAGAAGGTTTTTGTCAAACTTATAGAATAGCAACAAAATTTTCTGATGTTATTTTGTCAAATATGTCTGTAGGTATGGTTTATAGTTTAAAAAAAGAAAAAGGAATACCTTATACTGTAGAAAATCTTTCTGATGAGAAAAAAGAACTTGAGCTAACAATAGAAAAACCATCCCCAAGCCAGCTAAAAGAAAACTATGAGCCTATACCTGATGTCTCTTGGATTACGGTTGTACCATCAAAGTTTTCTTTAGAACCATCTGAAAAAATAGATTGTGATATAATAATTTCAATCCCTCCTGATGAAAAATATCTTAACCGACATTTTCAAGCAATGATAGTTGTAAACTCTGCAGGAAAACCTTCTGCTACTGGTATTGCTATTGATTATTCTATTGCAAACAGGATAAGATTTTCTACAGGTCCAAGGCCTGAAAAAATTTTAGAAGAATATAGACAGAAAATTTTGTCTGCATTAGATCTTGAGATGGCACCAATGAGTTTGTTTATAAAAAAACAACTTTCTTTAGGCAAAAAAATATTTTTGGGAAAAGATGATTTTCCAACAATACAAGTTGTCAACAGAAGTAAAAACAACTACAAAATTGAGTTCTTTATAGCAGACAATCCTAAAGATTATGGTAGCTTAGCTGAATACGAACCTATACCAAAAGAGTTCAAGATAAAAATTTCTAAAACTAAACAATTATTAAAACCAAAAAGTATTCAAGATTTAATAATTGAATTAGAAATACCTAATAAAGAAACATTTTATAACAAAAAATATGTCTTTATAGTTATAGGCAAACTAAAAGGTTTTGATATACCAATTGAAATTTTTTCAAGAATATATTTTTCAACAGAATATAAATAATATATGTTAAAAAATTTGTTTAAAAATTTAAAATATTGCTTGTTGTTAATTATAATAGTTATTGTTGGAGGAGGTATTCTTGCCCAAAATACAGTAGATCTTACTATCACTTTTCGTATAAAACATTCAATTCCTCCTCTTGCAATAACTGATCTTACAGCTATAACAGGTAATAACCCAGGCGAAATAATCTTAAGATGGACATCTCCACAAACAGCTGATGATTCTACAAAAATTTCTGCTTACTATATTCGTTATAGCACTATAAGTGTAGCAGATTTATCTGGAGTTACCACACAATGGTGGGAAAATGCTAGTGGTATAGATTTATATGGTAGAGAAGATAATCCAGAATTACCTGTTGAAACCATAGTCAAAAATCTTACCCCAGGATTAACTTATTATTTTGCAATAAAATCAGAAGATGACTGTGGAAATTTAAGTCTTATTGATGAAAAAACACAAAATAACAATCAAGCATATGCTTATGCTAAAGAAATACAATTTGAAATTCAACCTCCAGAAGGTGCAATAAAAGTCACTCATCCAGAAATAGATGTTATATTAACAAATGGAATTTTAGGAAATAAAATTGGTCTAAAAATAGACACAAAAATTGAAACCACCTTTTATATAAAAATAAATTTTGATCCTTTAAACGCACCTATCAAAATAGACAGAAGAAAAATAATAGAAGCAAACAACAAACTTTCTTCAGAATTTTATCGTACGATATACTATTTAGAACTTGTTGGATATATTTTACGACAAAGTAGCTACACATTTATGAGTGAAGATGAAATTAAAGAAAAAGTTAAAGAAATTAATCTAACATTTTACTATAAAGATGAAAATAATGATGGTAAATTAGATAAAATCTGGCCAGAAGTTGATGAATCAACATTAAAAATTTATCGTTTAGATGAAAACCAAAATCAATGGTATATATCTTCAACTCAACAATATTTAGATATAAAAAATAACAAAGTCATAATAAAATTAGAAAATTTTTCTTTATATTCTTTAATTGGAGAAAATATAAAATATACTTTAAACGACATTGAAGTTTTTCCAAATCCATGCAAACCTGGCAGTGGCGACATTTATGATTCTAATTATATTGTTTTTAGAAAAATACCTGAAGATTCAACAATAAAAATATTTACAATTTCAGGAGAACTGGTTACAAAATTTAAATATCCTGATGAAAAAAATCCTGATAACAATATCTACAGATGGTATATTAAAGACAAAAATGGTAAAGATGTAGCATCTGGAATTTATATATATGTAATTTCAGACAAAAATGGTAAATTAAAACGAGGAAAGGTTGTCATAATAAGATGAAAAAAATAATTTTATTAAAATATTTGTTTTGTTTATTAATAATTTTGTCACTATCAACAAATAATTTCTCACAAGAAAATTCTTTAGAATTTTTAAAAATTCCTGTAGGAACAAAAGCAATTGCTCTTGGTGGAGCTTATACAAGTGTTGTTGACGATGTATATGCTACTTATTGGAATCCAGCTGGATTATGTAAAAGTTTTGAAAAACAAATATCATTTACTTATACTTCTTGGTGGGAGGGTATATATTATAACTATTTGGCTTATTCACATAATATAACTAAAAACTCAATGTTAGGAATTTCTATAGGATATCTTTCTTTTGGAACAATTGAGAAATCAGCAATAGATTTTTCTAATCCTATTGAATCTCCAGTATATAGTGGCAACTATTCACCATTTGATTTAGTTTTAGGAGTAAGTTTTGCAAACAAACTTGAAAAATTTTTGATCGGTGATACTATAAAATTTATATATAGTAAAATTGATGAACACACTGCATATACTTACGCATTAGACATCGGAATTATTTATAATTTATCAAAAAAAGAATCTTTTGGATTTACAATAAAAAATTTAGGTCCATCAATAAAATATATCAAAAAATATCAAGAATTACCAATAGAATTCAGATTAGGAGTTAGCTATAAAACATTTGATGAGAAGTTATTAATATCTTTAGATTTTAGCAAACAATATAACAAAAATATAATTCCTAGTATTGGAATTGAGTATAGAAGTATAAAATTATCTACAGTAAAAATTTCACCTTTAATAGGATACAAAGTATATGATAATACAATAAAAAATCTTTCTGGTTTTTCTATGGGGGTAGAAATTAAAAAAAGTAATTTAGAAATTGTATATGGAACAAGTATAAAAGAAGAATTAGGGTTTATATATTCTATTACTTTAACTATTCGTAATTTAAAATTTTCCTCAAAATAAAAAATTAAAAAATTTATATCTGGAGCCGACCGGGCTTGAACCGGCAACCTTCTCCACGCCAAGGAGACGCTCTCCCAATTGAGCTACGGCCCCATTATTAGTTAATAAATATAAAATTTTATATTTCAATTCAATATTTTTTAATTGTGTTGACAAAATTAAATTTTGTGTATATTTATAATATTAAAAATTTTTAAAAAGAGAATTTATAAAATGTTGTTTAGAATTACAATTCACGTTGTTTTAATAATAATCATTAATTCAATCACATTGTTCCTCTTAAGTAGAAATTTTTTTTATCTCCATTATATCTTCAACTTTCTTACTAGTATTATATTTATACTACCTGAACAAAACTCTTTTTCTTTTAAAATATAAAGAAGTTTATAAAATAATTTCAAAAACTATAAATTATTAGAATTCGTTATCAACTCTGTTTCTAAACTTCTTGATGCTGAAAAAACAATTGTTTATACCTATAATTCTGAGGCAAATATTTTATGGACATCTACCGATGTTGATAATACACAGAAAAAATTCTATTTTAAAACAGAAGAATGTATCGCTGGATATGTTATAAAAACAAAAAAACTTATAAATATTAAATATGATGCATATAAAGACAATAGATTTGTTGCTTTGTTTGACCAAAAAATTGGATTTAAAACAAAAACTATTCTTGCTTTACCAATAAATGATCCACAAAACAATTTAATAGGTTCTATTGAAGTACTTAATAAAAAAAATAAAAAAAGTTTTTCAAAAAACGACAAAAATATTTTACAGCTTTTTTGTAAAGAACTGGGGATAATATTAAACAATTTTCAGCTTTATGAGGAAACAAAATTATTATTTGAAAGTTTAACTACAGCATTTGCAGCTGCAGTTGATGCACGAGATCCTGCTACTAAAGGTCATTCTTTAAGAGTTATGAAATATGCTTTAAGTATTGCAAAACAATTAAATCTCACTGAGAAAGAGATGGAAATATTAAAATATGCATCTATTTTACACGATATAGGTAAAATAGGAATCCCTGACAAAATACTTTTAAAAAATACTAAATTTACAGAAGAAGAATATGAAATTATGAAAAAACATGTACAAATAACTTAAGAAATTCTATACCAAATATATTTTCCTAAAGAATATAAAGATGTAATCTTTGTTGCAAAAACACATCATGAATTTTTAGATGGAAGTGGTTATCCTAATAGGTTAAAAGATAAACAAATTAATCTTCTATCAAGAATACTCTGTATAGCATACATCTTTGATGCTTTAATAACATATGATCGTCCTTACAAACCACCTTTTAGATTAGAAAAATCTATAGAAATTCTTAAAGGAATAGCGGATAAAGGAAAAATAGATAAAAAAATTGTTGAATTACTCATTTCTAAAAAACTTTATCAAATTTAAAAAAGAGAATTCATAAGAGTAAACAAAGAAATTTCATTTTCATACAGAAAATTGTCTTTAGAAGATATTAAATATGTCGTTACAAAAACAAAAGATATTTCTGCTATAAAGGACTACAATTTGTTTCAAAACAAAAGATTCCTACCGATACTTTTATAGAAATAGAACTTTATTTACCTAACCACACTATAAATTTAATTGCAAAAACAGTAAGGTGTGTTAAGAATAATGGATATTATGAAATAGGAATAAACTTTATAAACTTACTTTATGAAACAAAAATTTTTCTTTCCCAATATTTAAATTTTATTAAATAAAAAGTATAATTTTTATTATGTTACCTATAAAGGACAATATACCTTCATATAAAAAACCTTGGGTTAATTATTTATTTATAATAACCAACAGCTTTATTTTCTTATATCAATCTATATTATCTTCAAAAGAAAGAATTCTTTTTGTCCAACAATTTGGTTTTGTTCCACAAAGATTTTTGTTTAATTTTTCATCTTATTATTATACAATTTTTACATGCATGTTTTTACACGGAAATTTTGCACATTTTTTAGGTAATATGTGGTTTTTATATATTTTCGGTGATAATGTAGAAGATAGATTTGGCCATATAAGGTATTTTTTTATTTATATTTTATGTGGTATTTTTGGCTCGGTTTTGCAGATGATTATTAATCCATTAAGCACAATACCTATGATAGGCGCTTCAGGAGCAATCTCTGGTATATTAGGTGCATATTTTGTCTTATATCCTTCAGCAGGAGTTATTACTTTAATACCTTTTGGTTTCTTGCTTGATATAGTAGTATTACCAGCAGTTTTATTTTTAGGTTTCTGGTTTATATTTCAATTTTTCAGTGGTACTACTAGCTTAGTAATACAATCTGCTATAGGTAAAGAAGTTGGTGGTGTAGCTTATTGGGCACATATAGGAGGGTTTATTGCCGGATTAATTTTTGCATTAAAAAGTAGAAAAAGAAAAAAAATAAGAACTTATTATAGATATCTTTAAATTTGAAACATACTAAGAATTTTTTCCAAACTAAAGTCTTCTATTTCAACTTTTAAAAAATTTTCTTTTTCTTTATAAATATTTATATTACAAAAATTATTTTTCCATAAAGAAAACAAATTTTGTTTTGAGTTTGTATCTAAAAATTCAAAAAACAAATTTATATTTTTTTCTCTTTTATCATATAATCTAATAATTTTATATTTTTTTAAATAAATCCTTAATTTACATAAAAGAAACAAATTTTTTAGTTGTTCGTATTTTGAAATTTTACCAAATCTATCCTCCATTTCATCTTTAATACTTTCAATAGTATCAATATTTTCTGCTTGTAAAAGTTTTCTATAAAAAACAACTTTTATATCTGAACTTAATATATATTCATCTGGAATATAAGCTTCTATATCAAGTTCTATCTTTGGAGAAATTTCTTGATAACTTACTTGAGTTTTTATTTCTGAAATTAGCTGTTGCATTATTTTAGAATACATACTTAAACCTATATCATTAACAAATCCATGTTGTTTTGTCCCCAAAACTTCACCTGCACCACGAATCTCTAAATCTCGCAATGCGAGTTTATATCCGCTACCCAAAAATGAAAATTCTATCAATGCCGAAAGACGTTTTTTAGCATTTGAAGTCATATTATCTTTAGAATATAAAAAATAACAATATGCCTTTATAGATCTTCTTCCTACTCTACCTCTTAACTGATAAAGTTGTGCTAAACCAAATCTCTCAGCATTTTCTATTATAATAGTATTAACTGATGGTATGTCTAATCCTGATTCTATAATAGAAGTTGTTAGAAGAACTTTTATTTCTTTGTTCATAAACCTCATCATCACCTCTTCAATTTTTTTTGCAGGAAGTTTACTGTGAATAAATTCTATCTCTATATTTGGAAAAAATTTTTTTATCTGATTAAATTTATTTTGTATCAAACTTATATCATTAAAAACATAATAAACTTGTCCATCACGAAGCAATTCTCTATTTATAGCATAAATGACTCTCTCTATATCATAAGGTAAAACAAAAGTTTCTATAGGAACTCTTCCTTCAGGCGGTGTTTCTATCAAAGAAATATCTTTTATACCTTCAAGACCAAATGCTAAAGTTCTTGGTATAGGTGTCGCAGTTAATGACAATATATCAGGTAAAACATTTTCTATGTTTTGCTTAAAATCATTAACTCTGTATTTTAACCTTATTTTTTCTTTTTGTTTTACACCAAATTTGTGTTCTTCATCTATTATTACTAATCCTAAATCAAAAAATTTGATTTTATCATTTAACAAAATATGTGTGCCTATTATAATATCTATATTGCCTTCTTCTAATTTTTTCAATGTAGACTCAATATAACTTTTTGACTGCAACCTTGTAATAACTCCTATCTTTACACCAAAAGGTTCTAACCTGTCAAAAAAACTTCTGTAATGTTGTTCAGCAAGAATTGTTGTAGGGCATAACAACAACACCTGTCTTCCTGAAAGAACACATTTAAAAGCCGCTCTTATTGCAACCTCTGTCTTACCAAAACCAACATCTCCAACTATTATTCTGTCCATAGGATAATTTGAAGTCATGTCTTTAAAAACATCATCTATCGCTTTTAGTTGATCATCTGTTTCTTCATATTCAAAACTTTCCTCTAACATTTTTTCAAGCTCTTCATCTGAAATATGTGATATACCTTTTAAATTTTTTCTTTGAGTATAGATTTGATATAACTGTGTTATAAACTCTTTTAAAGATTCTTTTACTTTATTTTTTGTTCTTTGCCATAAGCTGTTATCTAAACAAGAAAGTTTAGGTGGGCGGTTCGTTAGAGAAATATATTTTTCAACTTTATCAAATTCATTTATTGGAACATAAAGTTTTGTGTTGTTTTGAAAAATTAAAACTAAAAATTCGTTTTTTTTATCACTAAAGTTAAGTTTTTGTATGCCCAAAAATTTTGCAATACCAAAATCTGCATGCACAACATAGTCCTGTGGTTTTATATCCCAGATACCTTCTAATCTTATGCCATGATAAGATTTTTCTTTGTAATGATGATAGTAGTCATATTTTGTAAATATTTCAAAATATGTAGTGAATAAAAATTTTTCTTTTGAGTTATAAAATCCTTCAGTAAGCTCTGTTTTTATATAATTAATATTTGTAAATTCAGAAAATGTTTCTTTTAATTTTTGATACTCATAATTATGTGCGTATCCTAAAAAAATATTATATTTTTGTAAAATAAAATTTTTAAAATCTTTTTTACAGATATCTATATTACCAAAATATTTTGTTGTTCTATGATAAGCTTTTAATAAATCAGTTAAAAAATCTTTCTGATTACTTAAAAAATTTATAATTAAACTGTTTTCAGAAAAAAAAATATCTATATTATATGATAATTCAAAGTTTTGAAAATTTACTGGATAAATTTTTAAAACTGAAATTTTTTGCTGTAATATAAAACTTCGTTGTGAACTCACATCAAATTGGCGTATATCTTTTATTTTGTTATCATCTAAAATTATTCTTACAGTTGTTGTTTTATTTAAAAAGTTGTTGTTTTCATCGTATAAAAATCCGTTAAACCAAAGATCTAAAATCTCTCCTCTTAAAGAAAATTCTCCAATAGATTCTACAAAATCTTTCCTTGTATAACCAAATTTAATAAGTGTATCTATTAAAGATTTTAAATCAATATATTCGTTATTTAGCAAATTATATGGTTTTAAATTTGAAATAATTTTTAAACCTTTTAAAGATTGTTGTATAGCTATAAAAAACTTTTCTCTATTATTAAAATCATTTGACAAGTTTATTATATCTATAATACTTTCATAGGAAATTTTGTTTTCGGATAAGAATATAAAGAAATTTTTATTTTGAGGATGGAAATTTACAATTTGTGGAACAATTTTTTGTATCTCTAAAAAAGTATGTTTAATTTTATAAAAATCTGCGTTATCATCTACAACAAGCACAACATTTTTGTTTAATCTACATTTTTCATATAAGATATAAAAAGACAAATAAGGTGTACATTTTTCATCAAATGGAATAAATTCATACTCATTCATATAAAAAAGATAAGAATATTTTAGGATAGAAAAATTATTTTTTAATTATTCGTTTGATTCTACTTTTGAAGTTTTATATCTATTTAAAAGTTCTGATTCTACTTTTTTCTTATATTCTTTCGATTTAAAAGAAACCTGTTTTATCCATTTATTAGAATTGGTATCTTTTCTTGAAGGCCAAGCTATCCATGGCCCTTTTTTTCCTTCCATAATTTTACATTCTATTTCTACTACATCTGCAAAAATTATTGATGCAAAAACTTTTAGACTAGATTTTGATCTTCTATAAGGAGAATATTTGCCAATTTTAAAATTTAATTCTTTATCTTTCTGTGAGATATCTTCTGACTTCATTGAATTTATAGAATTTAAAATTTTTTCATTTAATTCTCTTGATAAAATAACAACTTGTGGATATGTTTTGCCAGATTTTGAAACATAAGTGGGAAATTCCAGACTACTAAATTCTCGTTGACCAATTTTAGTTTTCTTTAGTTTTATATCTTTTATTATAACTAAATCGTTTAATGTTATTGAATATTCATTTTGCCCAGTTTTTTCTACAGAAGTTATATAAACCTGTTTTGATAATACAATACTGCTAAAAAATAAAATATAAAAAAATGTTATTATTATATTTTTCATAGAAAACTTAAATCCTCCTATGTTAGTTCTATTGAATTTTTTTATAAATTCTTTTTTTATTTTCGCTAATTAATACACTTATACTATATTTTTTACTCTTTTGTTTTCTTACTTTTTACTTTCTAATATCTATTATGCTTATTTCAAACTCTGTCTTACAAATTCTACAAGTCCGCCAACAGAAACTATCTTTTTCAAAAATTCAGGAAATGGTTGAATTTTATATTTTTGTGATTTAGTAATATTTATTATTTCTCCATCTGTAAGGTCTATCTCTATTTCATCCTCAAAATCAAAAAGTTTTGTTGCGTCTTTAAGTTCTACTAATGGTAAACCTATATTTATTGAATTTCTAAAAAATATCCTTGCAAAACTTTCTGCAACAATACATCTTATCCCGGCAGATTTTATTGCTAACGGTGCATGTTCTCTTGAAGAGCCACAACCAAAATTTTTTCCTGCAACGATAATATGTTGTGAAGTCAATTTTTTATTTAATTGTTCAACTAAAGGTTCTAAACAATGAGAAGAAAGAAAAGTAGGATCTGAGTTATTTAAATATTTCGCTGGAATTATTACATCTGTGTCGATATTATCAGGACATTTATATACTTTTCCTTTAATTTTCATATTTTTAATGTTATATAAAAAATAAATATTAATTTCAACAATTTAAAATACATAATTATTTTCAGCAGTTGAAAATTATATTTTTTATTTTTTATTATTTTTATTATGAAAGAATATTTTAGCATAATTTATGAAGACAACGATCTTTTAATTATTAATAAGAATCCAAATATTTTAACTATACCAGATAGATATAACATCTTTATACCAAACTTGCAACAGATATTAGAATTAAAATATAAAAAAATTTTTGTAGTTCACAGATTAGATAAAGAAACTTCTGGCGCTATAATTTTTGCTAAAAATGAACTTGCACACAAAGAGTTAACAAAACAGTTTTTCAACCGCGAGGTTAAAAAAACATATTTTTTAGTAACACACGGTGTTGTACCCTTAGATGAAGGAAAAATTGATTTACCAATTAAAGAAAATTCAAATAATCCACAAAAAGTAAGAATTGATTTCAAAGAAGGAAAACCATCAATTACTGAATATAAAGTTTTAGAAAGATTTAAAAACTTCACTTTTATAGAAGCAAAACCTATAACTGGAAGAAGACATCAAATAAGGATTCATTTTTCTACTATTGGCTATCCGTTGGTTGCAGATAAACTATATAGCAGAAAAGATAAATTTTTTTTATCAGAAATTAAAAAAAACTATAAGTTTAAAAAAAATAAAAAAGAAAAACCAATAATTGAAAGAACCTCTTTGCATTCATATAAAATTGAATTTTATCATTTTAGAAAAAACCAAATCTTAACTTTTACCGCTGAACCTCCTAAAGATTTTGATCTTCTTGTTAAATATCTCAGATTATATAATTCTTTTTAAATCTAATTGTCAGAGATATAGCCCCTTATTGCGGAATATGCCGCAACAACAGGATTAGCAAGATACACCTCACTCTTAGTATGACCCATGCGACCTATAAAATTTCTGTTAGTTGTAGCAACAGCTTTTTCACCTTCAGCAAGAATACCTAAATGTCCTCCAAGACAAGGACCACAAGTTGGTGGATTTACAACACAACCTGAATTTAAGAATATTTCTATGAGTCCATTTTTTAATGCTTGTTTATATATTTTTGGTGTTGCAGGAAAAATTAAACATCTTACATTAGGATTTACTTTTTTATCTTTTAACACTTTTGCTGCAAGATATAAATCTTCATACCAACCGTTTGTGCAAGAACCTATCACCACCTGGTCAATATAAATTTTTTTGTTTAAATCTTTAACATTTATACTATTTGATGGTAAATGTGGTAGTGCAACTTGGGGAAAAATTTTTGTGCAATCTATTTCTACAACTTCTTGATACTTCGCATCTTTATCACTTTTTAAATCTTCATTTATTTTAAACTTTCTAGATTTTATACTTAACAAGTATTTATATGTAATATCATCTGGTTCTATGATACCATTTTTCGCACCACATTCAATAGCCATATTTGTCATAGCAAACCTACTAAAAATACTAAGCTTTTTTATAACTTCGCCAGTTAACTCTATAGTTTTATAATTTGCACCATCAACACCTATCTTTGCTATAGTTGATAAAATCAAATCTTTACCAAAAACATTTTTGTTTAACTTACCATAATAAACAATCTTTATCGCCTTTGGCACTCTAAGCCAAACTTTTCCTGTTGACCAAACTGAAGCTAAATCTGTAGATCCCACTCCTGTAGAAAATGCTCCTAAAGCACCATAAGTGCAGGTATGGGAATCCGCACCAATTATAAGATCTCCAGGGCTAATTAACCCTTCTTCAGGAAGTAATGCGTGTTCAATACCAACACATCCACCAAAATAAAAATGTTTTATTTTAAACTTTTTTGCAAACTCTGTTGTAAATTTATTTTGTTGTGCAGAAGGTATATCTTTATTTGGTGTAAAATGGTCCATTACAATTACAACTTTATTTTTGTCAAACAATTTTGGTTCAGAAATATTAAAAAACATATTATAAAATTGTTTTATAGCAAGTGGTGTTGTTACATCATTACTTAGTGCAAGATCTACTTTTGACAAAACAAACTCGTCTTCTTCAACATATTTTTTATCACTATGTTTGGCAATAATTTTTTGAGTAATCGTCTGTTGGAATTTTTTCATAATTGAATTTTTACCTTTCTGTCTATACTTTTTCTTATCAGAAAATTGTTCCAACAAGAAATATATGCCTTAATACTTGCTTCTATAACATCTGTTGAAATCCCTCTACCAGAAAATATTTCGTTATTATACTCAAATCTTACTATAACCTCTCCTTGTGCATCTTTACCTGAAGAAATAGCTTTCAATTGATAATCTACAAGTTGTGGTAAAGATTTAATATCTAAAATATTACACAAAATTTTATCAATTGTTTTGTATGCAGCATCCACAGGTCCATCCCCAAATTCCACTTCCCTAAAAATTTTTGTTTTGGCCCCTATTTTTACTAACAACCCTATCGTGGCTGTGGGAACAACCCCACTGCCAGAGTTAATATGAAAATATTTTAATTCTAGCTGTTGTTTTTCTTTTTTACCAAGTTCTTCATTAACTATTGCCACTATATCTTCATCAAAAATATACTTTTTTTTATCTGCTAATTGTTTAAATTTTATAAAAATTTTATCTAAAAGTTTTTTGTTAATTTTATAACCTAGCTCTGTAAGCCTTTTTTCTAACGCATGTCTGCCTGAATGTTTACCTAAAACCAACTCGCTGGATGGTACACCAACATCTTCTGGTTTAATAATCTCATATGTTTGTCTTTTTTTAATAACACCATCTTGATGTATACCTGATTCGTGACGAAAAGCATTTCTTCCAACAATAGCTTTGTTTGGCTGTACAACAATTCCTGTAAGGTTCGATACTAACCTGCTTGTAGGATAAATTTCTTTTGTTTTTATATCAGTATAAAAATTTTCTAACAATTCATAGTTATGCTTTGTTTTTATTATCATTACAATTTCTTCCAAAGAAGCATTACCTGCACGTTCTCCAATACCATTTATTGTGCATTCAACTTGTCTTGCACCATTTATTATTGCAGAAATAGAATTTGACACTGCTAAACCTAAATCGTTATGGCAATGCACAGAGATTATTGCCTTATCAATGTTGGGAACACGATTTTTAATATTTTTAATTAAACTGCCAAATTCTTCAGGTACAGAATATCCTACAGTATCTGGTATATTTATAACTTTTGCACCTGATTTTATTACCTCTTGTATAACTTTACACATAAAATCTAAATCAGACCTTGCTGCATCTTCACACGAAAATTCTATATTATCAGTAAACTTTCCTGCATACTTCACAGCATTTACTGCTGTTTCTAAAACCTCATCTTTGGTCATTTTAAGTTTGTATTTTATATGTATATCTGAGGTGGCAATAAAAGTATGTATTCTTGGATTTTTTGCATACTTTAAAGCACTTGCTGCTGAGTCAATATCTTCTTTTCTTGCTCTGGCAAGGGCTGCTACTTCACAATCTTTGATATTTTTTGCAACAATAGAAACCCCTTCAAAATCATCTGCAGAAGCAATTGGAAAGCCTGCTTCTATTATATCAACACCTAATTTCTCAAGTTGTAAAGCTATCTCAAGTTTTTGTTCTGATGTAAGAGATGCTCCTGGAGATTGTTCCCCATCTCGTAATGTAGTATCAAAAATGTAAATTTTTTCTTTCATAAAATTACTATTTTATGGAAAAAACTTTTAGTTTTAAGAAATATTTTAACCTACTAAATATAACTTAAAAATTATTTTAAACTTCTTTTATTTTACAAAAATTGAATACAAAAAACAATATTATTTTATTTACCAACTACATTGTAAAGAAATTTAGAAAAGAATCAATTTTCAAAAAAATCTATAAACTGTTTATATCTATATTCATAAACAAAATAATATAAATCTTCTTCACCTAAAAATTTTATACTTTGTGAGTCAATATTGGGATTGGAAGTCTTAACTCTGACAGGATATAAAGAAACAAAAGTATCTTTTTGTATTTTGTCATATATTAAAATTTTAACATCTGATTTTTCATATACAATTCTTATTTCATAGAAAACTTTTAAATTTTCTTTGTTGATATCTTCATCTGTTAAAATTCCATCTGAAACAAAATTTTCAAAATTTTTAATAAATTCTTTAATCTTATTTTCTTTAACTTCTTTATTTTTCTCAACACTAATCCATACAGTACTACCATTTTGTAATGTTTTTTTATAGTTAAAAATTTGATTGTTGTAGTTTAATTCTAAATAATTTATGTTGTCTATTAATGAAGATAAAATTCTTCTATCACAATAGTCATAAAATTCTCTTTCTAATAACCATCTGTTTTCAATGCCTTTTGCAATATAAATGTATGGTTTATTTTCAAATCTAATATAAAATTCGTTATAAGAAAAAACACCTTGTTTACCAATAAATATTGTGAAAGTGTTTCTTTTTTTATTTTTTTTGATAAGAATTTTAATCTTGTTAGCAGATCCTTCATCTAAAGAATATTCTTTATATTTATTAATATCTTTTGAAACAATTTCTAAAACTTGTAAATTTTTAATATTATTAATTAATTCATTAACTTCCTCATTATTTGATTTATAAACTCTATTATTTTTTAACACACTCCAAACTTTAGTTTTGTCATCCAACTCTATCTTAAACTTTTTTAATTCTATCCCAACTATGTTTTTGTTTTTAAAGATTAATTTACTTGAAATAAAAAATTTTTGAGCTAATCTAAAAAACAAAAATATTAATAAAATTGTTAAAATTACTAACCAAGAATAAACTTTCTTCATAAAACAAAAACTTTATTCTTTCTTAAATACCATCTATATAAACCAAAAAATAAAATTATAGTTGGCGGAAATAAAGTTACAAAATATCTATATAATATTTTTAAAACAGCAGAAACCTCCTTTATAGGAGATAAAGAAATTTTTTTGCTTCTTATTGATAACAACTCGTAATCTTGTGCTAAATAATCTATTATATTACCAATTAAAACACCCTCTTTGTCCATAAGTTCACCAGTAGAAATCACTATAATCCTTGAGTCTTTTGTAGAACTCTCATTTAGATAATTCTCAACTTCGAATTTTAAATTTTTAATTTTTTCTTTATCAAAATATGTCTTAAATTTACCTTTTAACTCAACACCAACAATAAATGGACCTTTTTGTGTATCTTTTGACATTTTTAAGTAATCATTTAAAGGATTAACTGTGTATATATCTTTTTTCAAAAAACTTTTTTTAGATGTTTCAAACAAAGTTGTATATGAAACATCTTCTAAATTCTCCTTCATCTTTATTGGCGAAACAAACGCTAAAACCACTTGTGATAAATCTTTCACTAAATAACTATCTTTATTTATCTGCGTTATTATAGGAATAAAAGGATAATCTAAAATGTTTTGCATAATAATAAATCCTTGCCTCATTGTTAAACTTATTTTCTGACATTGAGGATCAACTATTAATCCTTCTTGTATCTCAGCTCCATAGTGTTTAATTAAATCAAATACATTGGAATTAATCTTTTTTACAAAAAATGTATTAAAATCTACATCATACCTGTTTAATAAAAACGCTACTGCTTTACCAGAAAGTATAAATTGATCTAAATAAAAAAGGTCTTCATCGTTAAAATTTTCTTTAGGAGAAACTATTAGTAGACCTTCTACAACATTTGATGTTGAAGAAGAAATTTCTATATCTTTTAAGTCATAAAATTTTGACAGTTGTGTTTTAATTTCTAAAAACTCTTCGCTTTCAAAAACTTTACTTTTAGCATTTTTTAATATACCTATCGTCTTTTTTTGATTGGAAGTTAATTTTTTTAAAGATGAGGTAATATCATATTCTAAATTCTCAATATTACTAACCACAGGTATCACTTCTTTGTTATCTTTATACAACATTGCTATTCCCATAAAACCTTTCTTAACTTCAAATTTATCTTTTTCTAATACTGTGAACTCAACAGGATATATACCCATAGAATATACTTCTTGTTCAGAAATTTTTGCATTTGGCTGTTTTGGATCTATAAACTCATATTTTATTTTTCCTTTTGAATATATTTTATATTCATTTAACAAATCTTCAACATATAACTTTATAAACCTAAATTGCTCAGGTAAAGTTTTACTAAATACTGCACGAATAAGAATATAATCATCAAATTTAGAGATAATTTTTTTTGATGCTTTAGATAAAGAGTAAATTTTGTTTTTTGTAAGATCAAACCTGATAAATCCAAAATAAAAAATAATATTCAAAATTACTACAGAAATAACTGCAAAAATAATGTTTAATATTATCAAATATTTTTTCATAAAAATTATCTTTGCTTTTGTATAGATAAATAAGTAAAATATAAAAATAAAAAAGATAGAGATTTAAAATACACAACATCTCTTAAATCAATAATTCCTCTGATAAAGTTATCATAATGAATATCAATACCAATATAACTTATTATATCAGAAACAAAAAAACCCATTTTTCCTATAGCAAAAAAAATAAATAAAATAAAAAATGATATAATAAAACTTACAATTTGATTTTTAGTTAAACTTGAAGAAAAAATTCCTACTGAATTAAAAAATATTGCTAACATAACCACACCTAAATATCCAGCAAATGTTGAAGTAATATCTAACTTACCTAAAAATAATAATGTGAACGGATAAAAAAGTGTAAATGTTATTCCTATTAATATAACTATTAATGAAGCTAAATATTTAGCTAACAAAATCTCTATTTTATAAAATGGCAAAGTATAGATAACCTCTATAGTTGCTGTCTTGTATTCTTCAGAAAAAATCTTCATACTCACTGCAGGAACAAAAAATAGTAAAAACAATACTAAAATATCAAAAAAATGTCTCAAAGTAACATATCCCTGAACAAACAACGGTCTTGAATAAAAAAATCCACACAGAAGCAAAAATATTATTATCACAATATATGCTATGGGAGAATTAAAATATAACTTTAACTCTTTTTTAATTATTGTAATAATATTTCTTGTATACATAATATTAATTTTTTGTCAACTCTCTAAATATATCTTGTAGTGAAACAGAACTCTTGTGCAGTTCTACTATCTTCCATCCTTCTTTAACTGATAAATCAAAAAGAGTTTCTCTAATATCCAAATCATAATCAGTTTCAATTTCATATTCTCTAATACCAGAACTCTCTTCTGAAATTAATTTCATTTGATAAATTCCATTAATTAACAATGGGAGATACTCTTCTAAATCTTTATTAAACTTTCCTGCAAAACGAATAACATTTTTCTTCAAAATCATCTTGTGTAATTCTGTGATATCTCCTTCAGCAACAATATTCCCTTTGTTTATTATCACAACTCTATCTGCAACTTCTTCTACCTCTGACAAAATATGTGTTGATAATATTATTGTTTTATCTTTTTTAAATTCTTTTATTAGTTGTCTTACTTCATGTGCCTGGTTAGGATCGAGTCCTGCTGTTGGTTCATCAAGAATTAAAATCTTCGGATTATGAATAATTGCACAAGCAAAACCTACTCTTTGTCTATATCCTTTTGAAAGTTCTGAAATATCTCTACATATAACATCGTTAAGTTTACACATTTCTATTATTTCTTTAATTCTTTTTTTTGTATTTATAACATTCCTTGATTCAGCAATAAAATTTAAATATTCAAAAACATTAAGATCTTCATATAGAGGATTATTTTCTGGTAAGTATCCTATAATATTTTTTATTTTTAAAAAATCTTTTTCTGTTTTAGCAGAGAGATTATCTATAAAAATTTCACCATAATCTGGCAACAAAAATCCAGTAATTATTCTCATAAGGGTTGTTTTTCCGGCACCATTTGGTCCTAACAATCCTAAAATTTCGTTATTTTTTATCTCAAAATATACATTTTTTAATGCAGTTATACCGCCAAATGTTTTAGTAATATTTTGAATCTTTATCATATTAAAACTTGAAAAGAATATAAACAAAAAATTTTTGAAAAGTTAAATTCTTTGTAGATTTTTTAAAAATATATAAAAATTTATATTCTTATGTCAATATTAGCAAACCATTAATTAGCTATTCTCTCCATGGAAAATATTGTTTATCAACCTGTTGTTGTTTTAAATCTTTTACTCCAATAGGTTTAAATTTTAAACCTATATATCCACCAATTTCAAAAATATATTCCATATTAGTAATATTTAGTGTAGATTTTCTTATATTACAAAATATCCTTGTTTGCCAACAATGTAGATCTTTATAAAATTCTAAGTAAGCATCCACAAAATCAAATTTTTCTTTATTAATATTATTAGTAGAACGTAATTTAATTTGAAAATTATCTATTACAAAAACTCCTATCTGAAAAGATAAAAAACTTATATCTGGATAGTAAAAGTTCTTGCCATAAGATAAAGAAAAAATGTTATCTCCTTTAGAATATCCCAAAGAAAGATTTATATTTTGTAATTTTTCATTTTTAACATCATATGTGTTATTAATATTAAAATTTATAAATTTATAATTTATAAATAAATCTGAAATAATTGGAGAAAAATTTTTAAACCAATATAAATTGTCGTAATTTAAAAAGTTATAAATAGTTGAAGTGCGAAAATAAATTATTTTATAATAAAAATCTATTTTTGAAGAAATATTATTTTTAACAACATTCTGTGATGAAAAAGAGATTTCAAAACTGTTATCTAAAGATTTTATACTATAATTGTATCCTAAATCAAAACTTCCATAATTTAAAATATTATATCTTATAGGAAAAATAAAATCATAGATGTTATAATATAAAATTTTAATCTCACTGTTTGTTGTATATATTGTTTTTAAACCCAAATATGGTGTAAAAGACAAATAATAGAATTTTAACGGTAAAGAGGTATTAAAACTATTCTCAGAATATATTTTATAATATGTTGTACCTTCGATAAATTCTGGAATTATTTTAAAATTTTCAGAAAAAACCAATTTATTTATTTTAAATGGATATATTAAAAATTCCAAAGGTGTTTGAAAATAATCATTTATAAACTTTTCTTCTAGTTGAGAGAAACTATCTTTTCTTAAATAACTTAAACGCAAACTATTTCTTTGAGTATCTTTTGATAAAGACAAAGAAGAATTAATTTCTCTTCTTATTAAATACCAATTTTCTTTTTCATAAAAATAATACAACTGTTCATCGCTTAGCAACTCTAAATTACTTCTAAAAGACCAAAAATTTTTAAATTTATGCAAATTATTAAACCTAAAATTCCACTGTGTATTTTTTTCTCCATTAATGTAATACATGTATAAAATGCCTGTATTGATATTATTGTAATTATATCTATATTCGCTTCCTAATCCAATTTTTCCTAAAGAATATCTGTCAAACAAAACTCTTATTTCATTGTTATTAGACAAACTTCTAATATATTTTGTTTTTATAACAGTGCCATTATAACTGTCATATCCAGGTTCTATAATAAAACAATCTCTTGTAGGTCTTAAAGATATTTCATAATAAGGAATCCACAAAATCGGTATTTTTTTTATAATCAACTTTGGTGAATATAGCTTAATTTTTTTCTGAGGATAAATTACTACTTTTTTTGAATAAAAATGATAATGTGGATATTTTAAATTACAATGAGTAACTTTTGCTTTATCAAGCAAAAACTTTTCTTTTTTAATATTTGCTTCTTCACTATAGCTATACCATGGACTGTAATAAATATAAAACCCTTTAGCATTTAATGTATCATTTGAAATATTATACATAACATTTTGCAGTATCAACTGATTTCCATAATAGGAAAGATTAGTAGATGTTGTTATATAAATTTCATTTTTTTCAACATCATATTCTAAATATTCTGTATCAAGAGTAATATCTTTATATTTCACAGAAACATTTTCATAAGCAAAAACTTTATTTTTTTGTTTATCATACAAAACATTTTCTGCATTTAAAATAATCTCTTCTAAAAAAATTTCAGTAGATGTTAAAAAAAATATAAAAAAATATATTATAGCAAATTTTAGACTATTTTTATTCTTAGAAAAGTTTACACTCATAAAAGATAAGTGTTATAAGCTAAAATTGCGGCTCCTAAAACACCATAGTTTTTATAAGATAAACAAATATGATATTTTACATTATCAGACAAAGAATATTTTTTGTCAAATTTTACTTCTGGCCATACACGTAATTTAACTTCTTTTTTTACATATGGCAAGAAAAATTTGTACGCTTTTGCTAAACCACCTGTAAATACTACAACTTGTGGATTAAAAATGTTTATCAAATTTCCAACCGCTATACCTAAATATTTACCAAAAGCTTCCCATTGCTTAATAGCAAATTTATCTCTTTTAACTGCTGCTTTATAAACAATCTCTGCTGTAATCTCTGATAAGTTTTGATTTACAAGTTCAGATATTAAAGTTTTAACTTTATTGTTTTTAATTTCTTCTAATATATTAGTTACAAACCATCTTGCACCAATAAATCTTTCTAAACAGCCATAATTACCACAACCACATTTTTTATCAGTATAAGGATCTATGGTCATATGTCCGAATTCTACAGCAGAAGTATTACATCCATGTAAAACTTCTCCTTCAACAATAACGCTTCCGCCAACACCTGTCCCTAAAGTAAAACATATTATATTTTTTGCTTCAGTATATTTTTTTAAAATTTCTGAATAATATATTCCAACTAAAGCAACATTTGCATCGTTGTCTATTACTAAAGGTAATTTAATTTTTTCTTCAAAAAATTTTTTTAAATTAAAATTTTCCCACATAACATTTGGTGCCATTATAACTATACCTTTTTTATGATCTACAATACCAGCTACACCTAAACCACAACAAGAAATTTTTTCAAACTTATTCTTTATATTAATTGTTTCATTCACAATTTTTTTCAACATAATATCAATATTTTCTTTACCTTTTAATGTAGGGATTGACCATACTTTTAACAATTCAAAATTACTATTTGTAAATCTTACAATACCAAACTTTACTTCAGACCCACCTATATCTATACCTAAAACATATTTTTGTTTCATTATAAATTGCACATTTTTAAAATTTTTTTAATTAAGAATTTAAGATAAGACAATATATCCTTTACAATTTTTAATTTACTTTTTCCATATTTTCTATCATATCTTAAACAAAAAGGGACTTCATAAATTTTTGGAGAAAACAAAAATATTTTTGTTAATAACTCTGTTTGAACTACAAAATTTTTTTCTTCAATAAAATCTTCTTTGAATTTTTGATAAAGTAGTTTTATTATTTTTCCACTATATGCTCTATAGCCAGAGGTATAATCTTTAATACTTCTATACGGAAAAATTATTTTTAAAACAATTCTAGCTATAAAAGAAATTAATTTTCTATAAAATGCTACTTTATATTGTTTACTTTGAGGTTGATATCTTGAGGCAACTATTATATCGTAACCATCCATTATTTTTTCTACCATAAAATTTGACAATTCTGGCGGATGAGTATTGTCCGCATCCATTGTAATTATAATATCTTTTGAATTTATATTTAGATTTTTTATTATGTACAAAAATCCTGTTTTTAAAGCACAACCTAAACCTAGATTTTTTTTATGGGATATTATAAAAATATTCTCTGATTGAACTTTTTTTAATTCATGAATTGTATTATCAGTAGAACCATCATCTACTACAACAATTTTATATTCATAAATAAAATAATTTTTTATGTTTTTTATTAGACTTACAATATTTTTTTCTTCGTTATATGCACAGAGTAAAAAATAAGTCATATTTTATTTATTTCATCTATAAACTTCTTATATTTATTTACAGCTTTTGGATTCAACTTGATTGATTTTATAAAGAATTTATATCCTTCTTTTTTTCTTCCGAAATTAAAATTTATTAAAGATAAATATAAAAAACTTTCCGCATCGCGAGGATTGTAATTAAGTGTTTTCATAAAAAAATATTCTGAAGATTTCATATCGTTATTTTTTAACTCTATTAATGCTAATTTTTTTAATCCATACCAACAAGTTTTATCTATTTTAATAACTTTTTTTAAATCATATTTATTATTAGATTTTAATAAAAAATCAATTCTCTTTAATTTTGAATTTAAAATAAATCCTTGTAAAAACAATACAGCCATAAATATTAAAAATAAAATCTCAAATCTTTGCCATTTTTTAACATAATTTTTAGGTTCAATAGTATAACTTAAAAATATATAAAACAAAATACTATTCTGTGGAACCAACAAATTGTAATCAATTAAATTTTGTATAATTATTCCTAATATTGGATAAAAGTACATTTTATTGTTTGACGAAATTTTTTCAATTGCAAAATAAATTATACTTAATATAAAAACTAAACCTATAAATCCTATTTCAGTAGATAAATGCAAGAAGTAATTATGTACAAATATAGTTGCTACTGTCGGCTGTATCAAATTTGTTGCATATTCTTGATAGAAAAATTTAAATGTATTTAGTCCAGTACCAAAAAGAAAATATTTTATTAAAACTTTAAAACCAATAATCATCCATATTATTCTATTTAAGAAACTATCAAAATTAAATACTATACCTAAAATTATAAAACTCAACAAAATTGTTATGTTTAATAAAAATTTTTTTGAATAGTTAAACAAAAGAAAAACAAAAATTATAAAAATTGAAGAAAAACTTTTTAAAAAAAACAAAAAGAATATAGAAATTATAAAATTTAAAATCTCAAAATTTGTTTTAATATTTGAGTATTTATAAGAATAAAACGAAAACAATCCTATCATTAAACAATATCCCGCAAATATATTTGGATTATAGTTAAAAAAATATATAACGTCTTCTTTGCGAAATAAAAATAAAATAAACAAAAATACTTCTATTGTAAAAAAACTTACATTTAATTCTGAAACTATTTTTTTATTTTTTAATAAAAAAAACAAAAAGAATGTTGTTATATATAAACTATAATTTAAGATTTCCTGTTTACTTTCAAAAGGTATTTGAGAAACAAAATATGTATTTAATAGAAGGTAAGAATAAAATACTAAGATTAAAAAAAAAATGTGAGATTAAAAAATAAATATTCTTTAAGACGCAAAATGATATATATTAAAAACAAAAAAAATAATATTAGAATCAAAAAAAATTTTGGTAAAACAGAAACACTACTAAAAAGTAAAACTGATAATATAAGAAAAATTATTTTTAAAAAATAAGAAATTTTTTCACATATGGACCTTACTTGAAGAGTTTTAAAAAAAGATATATGCATAAAACATAAAAAGAAAATTAGTTCTCAATAATTCTTGGTGTAAGAAGTATTATAAGTTCTGTCTTTTGTTTAGCTGTGCCCTTATATTTAAATAAATATCCTAAAATAGGAACATCTCCTAATAATGGAACTTTCCTTATTGTTTCTACATCCTGGTCTGTTATTAAGCCACCTATTACCAAAGATTCGTTATTTTTAAGCATAACTGTTACTTGTGTTTCTCGCGATTTAATCGTAGGAGGAGCACCTGCAGCAGAAATTTGTGGAATATCAACTTTAGGTTTTACATCCATAGTGATCCATCCATCAGGACTTACAGTTGGTGTAACAGTAAGTTGTATTCCTGCTGTAATATACTCCCAACTTTCCTGTGTTGTAGTTATGCCTCCTGCACCTGTAGTTGTTTGTGTCTTTGATGTTTTGTATGGTATTTTCTCGCCAGCAAGAATCACCGCTGTTTTGTTGTTTAAAGTGGTAACTCTTGGACTAGAAAGAACTTTTGCTTTACCTTTAGAAACCAAAGCTGCAATAGCTGCTTGTGCTGAAAATCCGCTGCGCAGAGAGATCTTGCCAAATATAAAATTTAAAAATGGAGTTACTCCTGTAGGAAAAACTGAAGTTATGGCTTCAGCTGTCTGCAAATTACTTCCTGGAATATCTTCCCATTTATATGTATATCCAAGAACATCTTTTTCAGTAGTAAATCTAGCCTGGTTTCCTTCCTGTATCTCCAAACCCCAACCACCCCATTGTACTCCTAAATCACTTAGATTATTCAATGAAATATCTATAACCTGTGCTTCTATAGAAACCTGATATGGTTTTACATCAAGTTTTTTAATTAATTCTTCTATATACTGTAAACCTTCTTCTGTCTCTGTAATAATTAAAGAGTTTGTTCTTAAATCTGGTATTATCATCCCTTTAGTTCGTTTTTCTGCCTGACGAATTTGGTCTATTTGTATTGCAACATCTTTTGCTGAAGCATAATTTAATGGAAAAATTTTTGTATATACAACATCTAAACTCCTTTCTTGTTCAATTGTTTGCGGAGAGGCAACTCTTATAATATTTTCTGAAACAGCAACATATGTTAAACCTGTAATCTTTAATAAATTTTCAAATGCTTTATCAAAAGGAACATTTTTTAAACTTATAGTAACTTTTCCTATAACATCTGGACCATAAATAATATTTAACTTTGACTTTATAGCTAACATTTGTAAAACATCAGGAATGTCTGCATCTATACATTCTAATGTAACCAATGTTTTTGGTAAAGTAAATTTTTTATTTTCTGTGGGTAATTTCTGCTTTTCTACATATGTTTCTTTTTTTTCATCTTTTATTTTTTGTGATTGTTCAGGTATTTTTTGTTGTAATTGTTTTTTAAAAACAACCCTTATTTCATTTCCATCTATAGTTATATCGTAATCTTGACTTTGAAATAAATCAAAAACTAAACGAACAACTTTTCGTGGCTCTGTTTTAAACTGTCTAGCACGAATTTTTTTTATAATTTCATTTTCAACAACAATTTCTTCTTTATCTAACTTAAAAACACAATTTGCTATATCTAAAACTATCCTTGGTGGGTTATCTAAAAAAAATTTTTTAACTTCTGGTTTAAAATTAAAAATAAGTTTAACCACATTATTTTCTATTACAACATTAGTTAATTCATTAAAAACACCAACTTGTGATTTTATTACTTCTTGTTGTGAAGAAAAATTTTCTTGTTGTTTAACATCTTTTTTTTGATCTTCATTTACAGAATTTACAATTTCAAGGGTTGCAGCTGTAGAACCTTGTTGTTGAACTTGTTGAAAAAACAAACTAGACAATGTTAAAATTGTTATAATAATTATATCTTTTTTGATAAGATTTCTTACATTCATAAAAAATTTATTCCTCCCGCTAAAACCTAATTTGGTTTTCTTTTGAGTTTAATTTAAATTCTTTTATTTCTCCATCATCCGTTACTAAAACTACACCTTGAGGACGATTTTTGCTATCAAAACTTATCTTACCTGAGATATTTTTAACTTTCCTATTCATATTATCATACAACTTACCATTAACTAATAAATAACTTCCATATGGACTACTAAATAAGGCAATTTTGTCTTTCCTATCTATTATAAAACCTTTCAACTGTAAACTGCCTAACGGTACACTCACAGCTTCTTTTGTAATATCTAACTGTGATTTTGCAATTTGTTCGCCAGAAAGTGGAACAAAAGGATCTCTATAAGATAACCCCTCATATAGATATTTTTCTTTAACTTCTTTTTTTGGCGGTTGAAAAGAAGTTATTGCTTGTGGTGTTGATACAGGTTTGTTACTAACCTCTATCTTCTGCAATTCTTTACTACAAGAAAATAAAAAGATTGATACTATTGATAATATTTTTATTTTCATTTTAAAATATAAGCAATAACAAGACATTCTCCATTTATATGCTCATCTGTACTACTAGTGATGCCTTCGTATCTAAGTTTTAAATTTGCAGTAGAAAATATTCTTTTTTGTTGTGCAATACTTGTTAAAAATTGTCCTAAATTATGATAACTACATTTAAAGTTTAATTTAAAAGGAATCTCATTAAATTCTCTTGCTAAAGAAACTATATCTTGTTTATCGATGCGGAGTATTTTTATATTATAGTTTTGTGATTCTTTAGAAATAATTTTCAACAATTCAGGAATATTTGTTTCTTTAGGAACTTTTTTCTCAAATTCTTCAATTTCAAATTTTAGAAATTGTGTCTCTTGTTGTAAGAATGGTAAACTTTCAGCAAGAATTTTTGCTTTTCTTAGTTGCTGCGATTTCTCTATAATATTTTTTTCTGTCAAAACAATTTTTTTATTTAGAGGAGATAATAAAAATTTAAAATATAAAAAAATAACAAAAACCACTCCTATAAATATAGCAATTAAATTTTGATATTCTTTTTTCATAATTATTCAGAATAAACAAACTCTAACTTAAAGTTATGAAGTTCATATTTACCTTGTAGCGAAACTTCTATTGGTCCTAAATTGACATTTTTAAAATTTTGTGATTGTTCTAAATTAGACAGAAAGTCAGCTATAGAAAACTTATCATAACAACTACAGTTTAACATCACTTTTAACTCTTTAATCTTTCTATCATTCGTAAAAACTGTCTCTGTCGACAAATCTGTAAACCATACCCTTTCTGGCAATAATTTTAACAATCTTGACATAAACCTTGAATAAATTAACCCATTATTTAAAAGATTTTCTACAAGATCTTTTCTTGCTTGTAATATAGCTTTTACTGACTCTAATTGTTTAACTTCTTTAAGTATAGGTTCTAACTTCTTAAGTTCCATATCTAATTTTGAAGATTGTAAGTTTAGATTAGTTAAGTATGACAATCTTAAAATGTAAATTCCTACAAATACACAAGTTATAAATAAGGAAATAAAAACTGTTAATTTTATTAAATTTTGTAATTTTTGTTGTTCTACTATTTCTTTTGGTAAAAGATTTATATCAACCATATTTTTAATAAAATAATATTTTTATCTTTACTTCATTGCTAACCCAACAGATACAGCAAATATTTGTCTAATTTCTAAAGGAATCTCTTCTGAAATTTCTATATTTATAAACGGGTTAACTATTTCTGTTTCAACTTTAAATTCGTCATAAAAATATAAATCCAGATTTTTAATAATGCTACCGCCACCACTTAAAAATATTTTTGACAGCGGTTTTTGTTCTCCCTTTTGAAAATAATAAAAATCAACAACTTTATGTAATTCTGAGATAAATTCTTTTAATGATAAAATTAGATTTTTTGAAAACAAAAGTTCTGTTTTTTTATCTTCTTTAAGATATTGTTCTTTTTGTTCTTCTGTAATAATTAATCCGTAATTTTTAAAATATTCTATTATTATTTGATCTTCAACTTGTTGTGTTTTTTTTAGATTGTTAACAATATTAATTAATCCAATTGGTAAATCACGACAAACCCTAGTAACTCTATCTTCTATAATACCAATATTTGTAATATTCCAACCAACATTCACAACACACACTATCTCATTTTCTATATTATAATTATATTTTATCAAATTTTCTAAAACAAAAACATCTACATCAATGTATACAGGCATAATTTTACATTCTTTAAGTAACCTTATCTTTGAATCTATAAAATCTTTCTTTGCTGCAACAACAACTACTTCGTTCTTTTTTATCCCTTCGTCTAAAACTTCGCCTAAAATATCAAAACTTAAATACACATCTGAAATAGGAAAAGGAATAAAAGGTTCTACTTCTATAGAAATAGATTTTTCAAGCTCTTCTTTTGTCATCATAGGAAGTTTAATATATCTTACTACAACAGAAGATCCAGCAACTGAAATTGCAACTTTCTTAGGCAAAGATTTATGTTTTGAAAAAAAATCTTTGATAATTTCTGCAATAACAGAATTTTTTGTTTCCTGAGTTGTTTCTGACTCGCTTATTTCTTTAGGTAATGGTAAGATTTTATATGTGTGAAGTTTATATCTTTTTTCTTTACCGCGGGTAAGATATACTATTTTAATATTTTTCGATCCGATATCTAATCCTACACATCCTTTCTTATAAAAAATATCTAAAAACATATTTTTTAATTTTTATAAAATTTTTTAAAAATTGTCAACCATTAATTACTAAAACATCTTGAAACAAAGAAGTAAGCCGGTTTCTGTCTATAGTGTATCATTCATCTTTTGCGACCTACCAAAAATTTGGTCTTGCTTCCTGCAAGGATTTAGCCGTTTCACCTGTAGATCTAAATCTCAGAAATTCTGAGATATGTTTCTACAACTTATCCCATCCCATTATAATTTAATAATAGGATGAAATATCCTATCCCTTAAGGAACAGGACGTCTCTGTTCGCACCTCTATCCCACAAGCTTTGTGGGATGGTCTGCTTCGTTTGAAAATAAACATATTTTTTTATTATTATTTTCAAACTCGCAGACTACATTTTTCTTCTACAAGACAAAGCTTGTAGAAGGGAAGACCGGACTTTCCTCTCTGCTAAAATATTACCTAGCAGAGCGATACATTAACTTCTATGTTCCAAGGATCAAATATTTTCTAAATCTTTAGGTATATATAGTATTCTTGAACAGGATTCACAGAAAACAATTTCTTCATACTTTGAAATTTCGTTTATTTCCTGTTGTGTAAGCTTCATATGACATTTGCCACAACTTTTATCCATCATATTTACAACAGATAAAGCATCTTCTTTATTAGAATTTATATGTTCATAAATTTCAAGGTACTTTTTTTCAATTTCAGAAGCAAACTTTTCTCTTTCTTCTTTGACATTTTGAAATTTTTTTTGTTGTTGTTGTTGTTTTTGCTGTAATTCTTTGATTTTTTGTTCTATTTCTTTCTGTTTTTGAGTATACTCTTTATCTTTTGTATTTAGCTCATTCTGTATTTCATCTATATTTGTCATCAGTTGTAAAATTTCTGTTTCTAAACTATCTTTTTGTTGATTCAATTGCTCAATCTCTTTAAGTAAAGCTCGATATTGTTCGTTTGTTTTTACAGAATTTAATTCTTGAGAGTATTTTTTAATTTGTTGTTCTATAGTTTGGATGTCTAATTCTTTTTGTTTTATCCTTAATTGAATATTTTTTATTTCTTCTTTGCTTGAAGCAATATTTTGTTGAAATTGTTTTATTTGCGAGTTTAAATTATCTATTTCTTTAGGAATTAAATAAATTTCTTCTTCTAATTCTCTTATTTCTTTGTCAAAATTTTGTAGTTTCACCAATTTTTTTAATTCTTCAACAAATTTAGAATTCATATTTAGAATTTATATATTATATTTTATTCTTTTTGTCAACGATAGGATATACTTTGTTTTTGAAACAAAATCTTTATGTTTAAAAATTGCATTACCTACAACTGGTAGATCACAACCTAATAAAATAATTTCTTTTATGTTTTTTTCGTTAATTCCACCGTCTGAAGAAATTAAAAAATCTAAATTGTTATCTCTACGATATTCATTTAAAATTTTAATTTTATTTATACAATCAAATAAAATTTTTTGTCCCCCAAAACCAGGTTCTACTGTCATAACTAATACTAAATCTAAAAGTTTTAAATAAGAAAAAATTTTCTCTACATCTGTTTTTGGTTTTATTGAAATTCCACAGAAAATTTTGTTTTGTTTAATTTCAAAGATTAGATTTTCTATATCATCTTCATTTAAAGATTCATAATGAAAAACAATAAGATCTGCTCCAGAATAAATATATTCTTTAAAAGTTTTCTGCGGATTTTCTATCATCAAGTGCACATCAAGAAAACATCTTGTATGTTTTCTTAAAGATTTTACTATTTGTGGACCAAAAGTTAAATTATCTACAAAATGTCCATCCATTATATCTAAATGCAAAACTTTTATCTTTGCAGATTCTAACTTTTGAACAACATTTTTTAAATCTGCTAAATCACTGTTAAGCAACGAAACAGAAATTCTTGGTAATGGTTTTAAAAATTCTTTTAAACTTTTATTTCTCATCTATTAAAACTCCATCTAAAAAAATTCTTAATTTTGAATTTTTTCTTGGCGGAACATAAAGCAATATTTTTTCTTTAGGATTTGTGATTTTATTATACAAAACATATTCGCCTTCATCACTTATCTGTATTATTTTAACATTCTTTTGTGACTTGCCTACAAAAGGTAGTTCGTATTCAAAATTATAACTATTTATAGACTTTTCTTCTTTATCATTTATCTTTGAAACAGTTATTTCTACTTCATCTTCAGGATTAAGTATTGTATCATAAGACGGCTTTTGTTCTATAACGATACCTTCTTGTGAAAAATGTTCTACTAATTTATAATTTATATTTAATTTTATACCATAATTTTCAGCCCATAATTTGACTTCTGAAATATTTTTATTAACAAAATCCGGCATAAGAATAATATCTTGTGGAGGCAAACCTAAAGAAATTTTTAAATCAACCAGAGTGTTTTTATCTACTATACTACCTTCTAGATAGCTCTGACTTACTACTTTATTTCTCTGATATTTTAAAGAATAACATTCTGTGATTGTTCCAACCAAAACGCCATATTGTCTTAGGAGCACCTCTGCTTTCCGCCTATCTTCACCAATTACATTTGGCACAAAAACTTTTTCTCCACCTAGACTTATTATAACACCAATAATCTTTCCTTTTCTTACAGTCATTCCTGCAGGTGGTTGCTGTAGAACAACACTCCCTGCTGGAAAATTAGGATTATATGTTTCACCAATTTTTTTAAGTCCAAGTCCTAAGTCTGAAACAATACTTAATGCTTCGGCTACAGGTTTATTTTCTATATTTGGAACAATAACTTCTTTTTTAGAATGTACAACTAATCCTATACTTTGATAAATAATTGCATATACTAAAATAATTGATAATATTGTTATAGTAATTCTTTTTAAAAAAATTTTTTTCCTTTTTATTTTTGGCATAAAAATTTAAATTCCTCCAGAAATATTAAAATAAGTAATTATCCCATATTCGTGATCAAACCTTTTCGCAAAAACTAACTCTAGCTTTAATAAATATGTTTGTAATATAAAAGTGTTTACTTTAAATTTAATCCCATATGAATTATAATTATAAAAATCTTTATCAAAACCAACATCTATAAATGGTTCTATATAAAATCCTTTAAAGAAAAAATCTGGAAACATATACCACATATGATAATTTATGTCATAAACAACAGGTAGTCTATATCCTAATTTTAGAATATAAACCTGTTGTGATTTAATATCATCATACCAAATACCAGCAATATTTCCTGCCCCACCTAAATTAAAAAGTATTTTATCTTTACCTGTGGAATGTAAAATTTTAGAGTTGAAAAACAAACTGTGTTCTTTACCTAAGTGAATATATTTAAGAAAATTATATTTCAATATTTGATAAGAATAATTTCCGTCAAAAATTTTTTCTGATATTTGAAAAGACAATTGATGGTAGTTGCCTTCAACAGGTTCTGTATATTTCCCATAAATTGTATTTCTTACATAACTTAAGTACAAAATGTTTTCTTTTTTTAAATCTTCAATATTGAAAATTTCGTCTTTATAAATTTTGTTAACATATCCAAAAATAAAATTTATATATGAAATTTTATCTAAGGGATATGAAATACCAAAATCATATTCTTCGTATGTTTTAGAGATATCATATATATAATCATAAAATTTTTCGCCTGAAACATTTAAAATTATCGCAGGACGAAATCTTAAAAACTTATATGCTAAATTATAACTATAGTTTTTATCACCTAAAACCATTGTGTTTAACAAAAAATTGTGTTCTGCAACCATATCTGACAGCTGCCAATATAACAACATTATTAATCCTTCATATGAGGAATAATAAAGAATAGGAAAAAATAAATCAGTTGAAAAATTTAATCTATAAGGAGTAGATTTTTTATATTTTTTATTTTCTGAGATCGAATCAATTTTTTCTGTTCTCAAAAATCCTATTAAATTTTTTTGTATATAATTATTAAAAATTTCTTCTTTTTTAATTTCATAAACATGTTGATTAAAATTTCTATAATAACATAAAAAAATTCTATCTTCATATGTGTAAGGATAAAAAATTCCGCCTATGACATTTGTAAGCTGAATTATATTTTCTAACTGATTTAAGTTAACTAAAAACATATTATAAACACCATAGAAATTTTTATCATAATTTTCATTATAGTCACTTATAAAAATTATATCTTCATCATTTAAAAACCATGCAAAAGTTTCATCACTCAAAGTTGAAGTAATTTGTTTTTCTTGTTTATCCTCTAAGTCATAAAGAAAAATATCTGTCTGCCAAGTATGTATATCTTTTTTTATACAATGTTGTTCTTTAGTGTATATTAATTTTTTTTCATCTTTAGACAAGGCTATTTGAGAAATAAAATTTTTATCTTCAAATATTTGTTGACAAGTATTTGTTTTTAAATTATATACACATATTACACTTTTACAATCTTTAACACCAGATAAAAAAATTTTATCTCCATTCTGTGATATAAAACTTGAAGTTATTAAGTCTAAATTTGAAACTTTTAGTTTTTTTATTTTTTTCTTATTTATATCATATAAATAAACATAACTTTTATTATTTTTTATACCAACAAAACACAATATTCCATTAAAAGAAACAGAAATTCTTGTATTTTCAATTTGTAAAACATCTATATTAGTATCTATAATTTTTTTAGGAATTAAGAGATGCTGTTTATTATCTTTTTTAATAAAAAACATCTTTTTTCCATCAATGTCTCCAACATATATTAGTTGATTTTTATAAACCACAGGTGAGTAATAATATGTAGGATATACCCCATCTTTTGAGATTTTATTTTTTATGTTAAAATCTGTTTTTGAAGTTATTTCTACATCATAGCTATATTCTCTCTTTATTTCTTCAAAAAATTTTTGTTGTAGTTGTTTTAAAGTTATACCTAATGTTTTTGTCAAAACACTGTTAGCATCAAACTTTTCT
Source organism: uncultured Endomicrobiia bacterium (assembly GCA_937928765.1). Taxonomy (GTDB): domain Bacteria; phylum Elusimicrobiota; class Endomicrobiia; order DTEH01; family DTEH01; genus JANXDG01. The sequence continues at coordinate 91,742 of CALFVX010000003.1, read as the reverse complement.
CTATAAAGTTTTAATATAGAAACTACCCTTTCTTTTCCATATTCTTTTTCTATAAATTCTATAAGTTTTGCAGATTCTTCATAAGCAGGAAGTATCTGATGTGGTTTTAAATGACTAAAATTATGTAGAGATTGCAAAGGTATCAAATTATTAGATAAAGCCATGTCTCTAACATGCATCTCTATTGTTGATTTTACAAATAATGAAGACCTATACTCTGCTAATCCTTCCAATAACCAATTAGGATAAAAAATTGATTTCAAAATCAATGGTGTTCTCCATCCACCTGAATACAAGATGTTAAACTCTACTTCATGAATAAATTCATGATTTATAACATGTTGTAAAAGCTTTCTTGAACCTGTATATGGAACAAGAAATCTGTTTTTAAACGCTTCGGTAACACCTCCTGTACCTTCAGAGACATCTACAATTGTATTTTGTAAAAATTGTTGATATCCATAGTAAATAAAAAATGGTATTCTGTATGTGAAATTTATATTGAAATAATCTGAATGACTTACAATAGATTCTTCCAACAAAGTCTCTAATTCTGGAATTAAAAAAGTAAGTTTTTCTTCAGAGTAGTAAATATCAAAGTTGTCGGTTTTATAAATTTTATAATTAAAAATATCTGTTTTAAATGCAGATGAGTAATTTACAATAAACAAATAAATTAACACAAAAAATATTTTTATATAAAAACTCATAATTGTTAAATTTTATCATTTTACTAATTTATTAAATAAAATCCTTAACAAAAACTAATTGCTTATTTACAACTTGAACAATTTCTCGAAGAACAACTTGTACAAGAAGAAAAACCAGAACTAAATTTAGAAGTATTATCTTCTGAAAAACTTCCTTCTGACATAAAACTTACTAAAGAAACTTTTTTAGTTAAATTCTTAGCTCCACATTTAGGACAAACCGCTTCTTCATAAGAAAATATTAATAGTTCAAATTCTAAATTACAATTATTACATCTATATTCATATATGGGCATAAAAATTGCTCCATTATATAAAAAATTTTCAAAATTGACATTTAACTTTTTTCTTAATCTATTTAATTTTTAGAATTTATTTTTATAAAAATTTAAATTAAAAAACAATAAAAACTCTTCATCTTTTTTCTTGTTTTTGATAAATTTTTTTTATATATAATAAAAAAATTTCATTCAAGGGAGTTTGTTATGCCACAAAAAAATGATCAACAGCAGAAATTAAATTTTGAACAAAACATAATTCCTCGTGATATTGGTGAAGAAATGAAATCTTCTTATACTGACTATGCAATGAGCGTAATTGTAGGCCGAGCATTACCTGATGTCCGTGACGGACTCAAACCTGTACACAGAAGAATACTTTATACAATGAAAGAAATGGGACTTAGACATAATCAACCTTATAAAAAATCTGCAAGGGTTGTAGGTGATGTTTTAGGAAAATATCATCCACATGGAGACACCGCTGTATACGAATCACTTGTAAGAATGGGTCAAGATTTCTCTTTAAGATACCCACTTATTGATGGCCAAGGAAATTTTGGGTCAATAGATGGAGATCCTCCTGCTGCTATGCGGTATACTGAAGCACGACTTAATAAAATTGCAGAAGAGATGCTTGAAGATATCGAAAAAGAAACTGTAAGTTTTCGTCCTAACTATGATGGCTCGCTAGAAGAGCCTGTTGTTTTGCCTGCAAAATTTCCTAACATATTAGTTAATGGTTCAAGCGGTATTGCAGTTGGTATGGCAACAAATATCCCTACACATAATCTCTCAGAGATATGTGATGCAATTGTTGCAGCAATTGAAAATCCTGAAATTAAAGCAGAAGAAATTATGCAATATATCAAAGGACCGGATTTTCCTACCGGTGGTATTATTCAAGGAAAAGAAGGAATAAAAGAATACTTTACTACAGGTCGCGGTTCTATAAAGTTAAGAGCAAAAGCAGAAATTGAAGAATTAAAAGGAAATAGACACGCAATAATAATAAAAGAAATACCATACCAAGTAAACAAATCAGAACTTATTGAAACAATTGCAAATTTAGCAAATGATAAAAAAATTCAAGATATTTCTGACCTAAGAGATGAATCAGACCGAGATGGAATAAGAATTGTTATAGAAATAAAAAGAGATGGTAATCCAAACATTGCACTTAATCAGCTATTTAAACATACTCAACTTGAAGTCTCTTTTGGTGTAATAATGTTAGTTTTAGTAAATGGTAAACCACAAGTACTAAATATTCGTGAAATGATACAATGTTATATTGACCACAGAAGAGATATTGTATACAAAAGGACTTCTTTTGATTTACGCAAAGCAGAACACAGAGCACATATTGTTGAAGGATTAAGAATTGCTATTGAGAATTTAAATAAAGTAATAAAAATTATTCGCGAATCAAAGGATGTTGATACTGCAGAAAAAAATTTAATTGAAGAATTTAAGTTTACAAAAATACAAGCCCGTGCTATACTTGAGATGAAACTTCAACAACTTACTTCTTTGGAGCGATCAAAACTTGAACAAGAATATCTTGATCTTATAAAAACAATTGAAATTTTAAAATCTATCCTAAGAGATCCTAAAAAAATTGATAATATTATAAAAGATGAAGTTATAAAACTCAAACAACAATACGGTGATGAAAGAAAAACAAAAATTGTCGCAAAAGCTGAAGAATTAACTATTGAAGATTTGATAAAAGAAGAAGATGTGGTCGTGTGTATTTCACACCAAGGTTATGTAAAAAGGATGCCTCTTTCAACTTACAAATCACAACATCGTGGTGGAAAAGGTATTACAGGAACAACTGTAAAAGAGGAAGATTTTGTAGAACAACTAATAATTACAAACACACATTCATATCTTTTATGGTTTACAAACAAAGGACGAGTTTATTGGTCACGTGTATACGAAGTTCCTGAAGGATCAAGAATTTCAAAAGGTAAAGCAGCAGTAAATTTGATACAACTTTCTTCTATGGATGAAAAAATCACTGCTTGTGTTGCAGTAGAAAAGTTTGATGATAAATCTTATCTTCTAATGTGTACAAAAAATGGTATTATAAAAAAAACTAATCTTGAAGAATATTCGAATCCGAGAAAAGGCGGTATCATTGCAATAAATCTTGAAGAAAACGATTCGTTAATAGGTGTAAAACATACTGATGGTAAATCTGAAATTATAATTTCTACAAAAAATGGTTTTGCAATAAGGTTTAAAGAAGACAAAGTTCGTCCTATAGGTAGGACAGGTAAAGGTGTTGTAGGTATAAGGTTTAAATCAAAAGATGACGAAGTTGTAAGTTTAGAAGTTGTAAAAAAAGATGATATATTGTTAACAGTATGTGAAAACGGTTTTGGTAAAAGAACTAAAGTTGAAGATTACAGATTACAAACTCGTGGTGGAAAAGGTGTAATAAATATAAAAACTACACAAAGAAATGGTAAAGTTGTTGGAGTAAAAGTTGCAAACCTTGGGTATGAAGTTATGATTATGACAGAACAAGGTATGAGTATAAGGTTAAAAGTTGACGAAATATCTGTTTTGTCTCGCAATACTCAAGGTGTAAGGTTGGTAAAACTTGATGAAGGAGATAAAGTTGCTGCTGTTGCCAACATTGTACCTGAAGAAGAATGAATATTTTAGTTGTTAGAAGTTACAGATATTCTTCTTTATGATGTTTTATAATCTTTGCTTCGTATAAGAAAATTATATCTTCGCAGATATTGGTAGTAAGGTCTGCTATACGTTCTATGTTGTTTATTATACGTTCAAGATGAAAATAGTCTGATAAATTTTTAGTCAATGGAGAGATATTTTCAACAATTTTTTTATAAATTTGTGCTTTGAGATTGTCCACATCTTGATCTTTTTGACACAACTGTTGTGCTTTTTGTGGTTCTTGTTGTATAAAAGATTTTATACTTTCTGTAAGCATATCATTTGTGAGATTAAAAATCTGTTGAATATCTGTCTTGTATTCCATAAGCAACTGAAGGTTACTTTTTAAAAGATAAAGTCCACTTTGTGCAATGTTTAATATATGGTCTGCTATACGCTCAAAATCGTTGTTCATTTTTAATATACACAAAATAAACCTTAAATCAAACGCTTTAGGCTGATATTGAGCAATTATATGTACACATTTTTCTTCCAAATCAACTTCATAATCATTTGATTTTTTTTCCTGTTCCTTTATAATTTCTAATAAACCATTTTCATTTTTAGAAAAAATAAAGTTTACAGAATTAATAAACATATCAATCACAAGATTTGAAAATTCAATTATCTCATTTTTTAAAATTGAAATCTTCTCTTCAAACATAAAAACCCCCAATAAGTTATTAAAATTTTAATAACCAAAAGTTTCTATTAAAAAATTTCTTATCTCTTCTCTTAGAATTCTAAATTTTTCTAATTTTTCTTCTTCTGTAGCAATATAATTTGAAGGATCATAGAAACTTTTATGAATTAAATGTTTCGCATTAGGGAAAAATGGGCAGGCTTCTTTTGTTGAATCACAAACTGTTACAACATAATCAAAAAAAATTCCTTCAAACTCATCTATACTTTTAGACCGGTTTTTACTTATATCAATACCAATTTCTTTTAAAACTTTAATTGCGTATTCATTAACCTTTGATGGTTGTGTTCCCGCACTGTAAGCTTCGTATTTCTCTGGATACATATAGTTAAGCAATGCTTCTGCTATTTGTGATCTATTTGAGTTATGTGTACATATAAATAAAACTTTTCTTTTCATAAAATTATCCAAACCTTCCCATAATATACTCTTCTGTTTTTTTCATCTTAGGTGCAGTAAATATTGATTCAGTAAGACCAAACTCTATCAGTTCACCTAAATACAAAAATGCTGTGTATTCAGAAACACGTGCTGCTTGTTGTAAATTATGTGTTACAATAATTATAGTATGATTTTTCTTTAACTCTAATATCAAATCTTCTATTTTTGCAGTAGATATAGGATCTAATGCTGAACAAGGTTCGTCAAAAAGTATAACTTCTGGCCTTAATGCTAATGTTCTTGCTATACACAATCTTTGTTGTTGTCCACCTGAGAGATGTGTGCCATAATGATGAAGTTTATCTTTAACTTCTTCATACAATCCTGCCTCTTTTAAAGCATTTATTACAGTTGACTGAATTAGTTTTTTATCTTTTACACCGTTAAGTTTAAGTCCTACTGCTACATTATCAAATATTGTCATTGTAGGAAACGGATTTGGTTGTTGAAATACCATACCTACTTTTTTTCTTACTTCCATAGGGTCAACATCTATATCATAAATATTTTTACCATCAAGTAAAACCTGTCCTTCTACTTTTGCATTCGGCACAATCTCATGAAGACGATTTATACATCTTATCAATGTAGACTTACCACATCCTGATGGCCCTATTATTGCAGCAACCTTATTTTTATATATCGGTATTGAAACATTTTTAAGCACTTGATGTTCGCTATACCAAGCAGAAAGATTTTTTATCTCAAGTTTTGTTTCAAGCATAAGAATATCCTATTTATTAAAAATTTCTATCTATATTTCAACAAAATTTTTCTACTCATAAAAATAATAATATAAACAATCAAAATCAAAATCAAAGCTCCAGCCCAGGCTTGTTTATGCCAGTCATCATATGGAGATATTGCATAAGCAAAAATTTGTAGTGGCAGTGCTGCAATCGGTTCAAACAAACTTCTATGCCAAAACCTATTCCCAAAAGCAGTAAAAAGCAGTGGCGCTGTCTCACCAAAAATACGTGCTACTGCTATAAGTATTCCTGTTAAAATACCTGGTTTTGCTGTGTTAAGTATAACAAAAAATACTGTTTTCCAATAATTTATCCCTAACGCTAAAGAAGCCTCTTTTATACTTCTTGGAACCATCTTTATCATTTCTTCAGCTGTTCTTGTTATTGTAGGAAGCATTATTATACCCAAAGCAAAAGAACCTGCTATTGCTGAAAATTTTTTCATCGGTAAAACTATTAAACTATAAGCAAAAATACCAATAACTATTGACGGTACTCCTGAAAGAACATCTAACAAAAATCTTAATACAGAAGAAAAATTAGAAGGTTTTGCAGAACTTGAACTTTCAGCAAGATAAACACCGCTAAGTACTCCTATCGGTACTGACCATAAAGTTGATAACAAAACTAAAATAAAACTTCCTACTATAGCATTAACCATACCACCACCAACCTCACCAACAGGTTTAGGTAATCTAATAAAAAAATCTAAACTTAATGACGATATACCTTTCAAAACTATATAGCCCAAAATAATCAACAAAACAAAACAAACTAACACTCCTGAAGTATAAATTAGAAACTGCATAATCTTATCTATTATTTTTCTTTTCATACTTTATATTTCTTAGTTGTAGAATAAATTAAAAATTTTGCAAAAATATTCAAAATTACAGTAACAAAGAAAAGTGTTAACCCTATTTTAAACAAAGCTGAAACATATAAATCAGTTGTAGCTTCAGCAAACTCGTTTGCTATAACAGAAGCCAATGTTGCTGAAGGATGAAAAAGTGAAAGTGATATTTCATGTACATTGCCTATGACCATAGTAACAGCCATTGTTTCACCTATTGCTCTACCTAAACCTAAAATTATAGCACCTATAACACCTTGTTTTGCAGTTTTTAAAACTGCTATTTTTATCATCTCCCATTTTGTTGCACCTAGAGCCAATCCTGCTTCTCTTAAATTTCTCGGTACAGATTCAAAAACATCTTTAGAGATAGAGGATATTGTAGGTGTTATCATTATACTTAGTATTATCCCTGCAGCAAGCATATCAAGTCCATATGGTTCTCCTTGGAAAAAAATCAAAAACCCAAAAATTTTTTGAAGAAAAGGTTCAATGTAATTTCTTAGAATTGGTGCTAAAACAAATATCCCCCATAAACCATAAATTACACTTGGTATACCTGCAAGAAGTGACATTATAATACTTAAAAACTCTTTTAACTTTTTACTTGCAAACTCTGACAAAAATAATGCTATACCTAAAGAAATAGGAACAGAAATAAGCAATGCTAAAAGTGAAGATATTACACTACCATATATGAAAGATAGTGCACCGTATTGTTCAACTACAGGATCCCACACCTTTGTTATAAAAAATCTTAGTCCAAATTTACTAAATGACAAACCAGATTCTTTTATCAACATTATGAAAAGAAGAACTATTAGTGCAAAACTTATAAAAGCAGCAACTTTTGTGACACTAAAGAACAATTTATCAGCAAAATTTTTATTTCCCATCTTTTTTCTAAAAAACTATCAGTATTGATTTAGAAATATATTATTGAATTTCTTTTTCTTATTCAATAGAACAATTAAAATTTTTAATATTCTATTTGATTTATAGCATCTAAAACCATTTTTCTTAAATTTTCAGATAACGGAGCATAAATTAAATCAGCACAGTATTTTTGTCCATCTGTAACAGCCCATTTTAAAAATTGTATCAATTTTTCTGCTACTACTTTATCTTTTTGTTTTTTATAAACTAAAATCCAAGTAAATCCACTTATAGGATAAGCATTTTCTCCCTCAGGGTCTACTAAAGAAACCTTGAAATCTTTAGGCATATTTTTTGCCTTGCTTTCTATAGCAGCAGTTATTGACTCAACTGAAGGATTTATATATTTTCCACTTTTATTTTTAACTTTTGCATAAAACAACTTATTTTGTATAGCATAAGATATTTCAACATATCCAATAGAATATGGAGTATTTTTTATAATCCCAGCAACACCTTCGTTACCTTTACCACCTAAACCTACTGGCCAGTTTACAGATGTTCCCTTACCTACTTTTGTTTTCCATTCTTTTGAAATTTCGCATAAATAATCAGTAAATATATAAGTCGTTCCTGAACCATCTGACCTTCGTGCTACTACTATTTTTTTATCTGGTAGGTCAATATCCGGATTTTCTTTTTTAATTTTTACATCGTTCCATTTAGTAATCTTTCCTAAGTATATACCTGAAATTATCTCAGCTGTAAGATTAAGTTGTTGATTAAAATTTGGAATGTTGTATGCTAAAACTACAGCACCTGCTGTCATTGGGATGTGTAATATTTCTTCACCTGCAAGTTTTTCTTGTTCTTGTGTCATTATACCATCAGTTGCACCAAAGTCTACTGTTTTTGCAATAATTTGTCTTATACCACCACCTGAACCTATTGATTGATAATTAAAGTTTACTGTTTTATCTATCTTTGCATATTCGTAAAACCATTTTGAATACAAAGGATAAGGAAAAGTAGCACCAGCACCGTTTATCAACACAACTTTCTGTGAAAAAATTTGTTGAGTAAATATACTACTTAGTATTGTTGCTACTATATATTTTTTTATTTTTTTCATAGTTTTGCTCCTCCTTTTTAAACTTAGTTTATTCCTTTAATACGATACTTGGACCATAAAATTCAATCTGTTGTTGGCTAAATCTGAAGGTTTTTCTTTTGGCATTCTGTAGTCTAAGAGTAATCTTACATTTTTATGTGGATAGTAATTTAAACCAATAGTATAAACTTCAAGTTCGTCGTTTGATGTATTTTTGTTTGGATCCCAACTTTCATACCTTAATGACGGAGATAAACCTTTTAATATTGTTTTTTCAAAAGGTTTTATTTCTAAAGTAGTAATAAGATTTTCTACATCTTTAACAAGAGTTTCATTTTTTCCCCACACATATTCAAAAGTTAAAAATACAGGAATTAAAAGTGTTTTTTCTAACTTAATGTATGCATTATAATGTTGCCCATTTTTAGGTGTAACTGTTGAAGTTATAATTTCTCCGTAGTATCTGTCATAGTAGGAATAAGAAACTTCAACTCCTTTAAGAACTGACAAAAATAAATCTCCACTAAGAACTACTTTAGCTAACAAATCTTTCTTATTGTTGGTTTCTCTTTGATAAGTTGTACCATTTAAAGCTGCCAACTCTAACGAAGCTAATTTTTTATACTTTAAAAAATAGAGTAAACCAAAGTCATAATCTGAATGTAAAACATTTTTATTCATATATTGTACAGCATCATTTGGAAATATTTTTTTTGATGAAGAATAAACATTTTCAAACCCAAACGGTTGGTTAAACTGTCCTAACCTAAAGTTTAAAAAATAATTAAAATTAAATTCCACATACGCACCCTTCAGTTCAACAGTTGGCACTCTTGAAATTCTTGATACTACTTGTGTTGTTCTATAAGGACTTGTAGATGACACCACAGTTGTATTACTTACCTCTAACGGATCAGCACATTTTGCAAATTCTGGTGTTAAAGTAAAACTTATCCAATCAGCTATTTGTTGTTTAAAACTTACCCTTGCTCTTCTTATATATATAGGATCTCTATAATGGCCTGGTTGAGAAGATACTGGTGAAGTTGTTTCATCTAAAGTATACATTAATTGAAAATATCCACCAGTTTTTAGTTTATACTTATCTTTATTTTTTTGTTCCTCTTCTTTCTTTTTTTCTTCATCAAGTTGTTTTTTAATCACATTACTTATTTCATTTCTTACTTCTTGTGCTTCATATGATTCAATTACTCCTTTTTCAATAAGTTTGTTTAACAACGGATCTGCAACATTTTGAGCAATTATTCTGCCTGAACATATTAAACATATCATCATATATATTATTGTTTTTACATTTTTGTATTTCATTTTTTTGTCCTCCTTTTTAATAATTTTTGTTAACTTTCTTATTTTAATTTCTCTGCTATTAAAAAACTTCTTGTTTTAATTTCCTACTATCAAGTAGGAATTAAGGAAGGTGTTTATATACACACCTACCTGCCACCTATTTCTAAAGTGGATGTTTTTATCAACAATCTTTTTCACTTTCTCACCATATCATTTTTTTATTCTACATTTCAAAGATTAACTTTTAATAAACTTTGTGTTAATTTTTTGTTAATTTTTATTTTTCTTAACGCTTTACTGTAGATTTGTCTTATTTTTTCTCTTTTAAGATTTAAAATTTCTGAAATTTCATTAAATGTTTTTTTATGGTTATAAAATAAATCTAAAACTTTTTGTTCCAAAAAATCTAACTCATCAGTTTTAAAATCAATATTTTTTTTATCAAAATCAAACTTTTCTTCATAATATAAATTATCTAACTCAAATTCTTCAAATATTTTTATTTTTCTATTTTTTTTAACATATTCTGAAATTTGTTTTTTTATCCAATAATATGCATATGTTTTAAATGAAACATTTTTTGAAGGGTTATAACTATTGTATGCCTTATACAACCCTAAAAATCCTTCCTGAATTAAATCATCAAAATCTAAAAAATTTTTATTATAACTAAAAGCAATATAATAAACCAACCTCGCAATATCACTATTAATATATTTATTAGATGTATAACTTAACATTTTTCTTTTAAATTTATTTAAAATTTTTTTCTACTAAAAGTATACAAAACAAATATTAAGACAATATAAACAAAAAATTAATTTTGTGTTAAGAAATATTTTGAATTATTGGAGAAAAAATTAAAGGAAATTAAGAATAGAAGTTTTAATAAGGAAGAACTTTATAACTCATTTTTTAATATTATCCTAAATTTTGTTCCCAAATTTGGCTCGCTATATAAAAAAATTTCACCTCTGTGAAGTTCTACTATATGTTTTACTATAGATAAACCCAACCCTGTTCCACCGGTCTGTCTTGACCTTGATTTGTCAACTACAAAAAATCGTTCAAAAATTCTTGAATGATATTCTTTAGGTATACCTATACCTGTATCTTCTACCTCTATATAGGTATTTTTAAGATCTTGTTCAACTAAAATCTTTATATATCCTTTATCTGTATATCTTAAAGAATTTTCAACTAAGTTTATCAAAACTTGTTGAAGCCTAAAATTATCTGCTTTTATTGTTTTAAGATTCCTCTGAAGTTCAATTTTAAATTCTAAACCTTTATCTTTTATACTTTGTTCAAAAATTTCTTTAATTGTATTAACCAATTTTTCTAAATCAACATCTTCTATTTCAAGCTTAAATTCTTTATACTCAAGTTGTGATAATGTAGTTAAATCATTAACAATTCTTATTAACCTATCTGTGTTAAAAATTATTTTCTCAATATAATATTTATGTTCTTTGTTTACAATTTCACTGTAAATTGTTTCAGCAAAACCTTTAATGATAGCAAGCGGAGTTTTTAGTTCATGTGTGATGTTGCTTACAAGCTCTTTTTTTAGCGTCTGTAGTTGTTTGTGTTCTGTTATATCTGCTAACAATACAACTAATTCTTCATCTGAGATGAAACTTATACTACAAAGATATATTTTATCTAAAATATTAATCTCTTTAAGTAGATTTTTATTTTCTTTTATTGCTTGTTTTACAATTTCATTAAACTCTGAAGAAATTAAAACTTCTAAATAATTTCTTCCTTCAGGAAAGACTTTACATAACTCTCTAAACTTTTCATTATAAAAAATAATCTTCCCATCTTTGTCTAACAAAACAACTGCTTCTTGAATTGAAGAAAATATATTTTTTATTTTATCTCTTTGAAAAGAAACTTCTTTTATCAAATTTTTTATATTTGAAACCATAGTGTTAAAATTTTCTGCTAATACCTCAAATTCATCTTTTGTAGAGAAAGAAACTTTTGTATCAAAATTACCTTCTGCAACTTTTTTTGTTACTTGAGTAAGTTGTGATATCGGCTTTGTTATAGAATGTGAAACCATAAAAACAATTAAAATAACTATCAAAACAACTAAAAACAAAAACTGTAAAATATTTATTACAAGTTTTCTTATTAAAGTTTTTAAATCTTTTAAATGACAACTTGTTATTAAAATAAAAGAATTGTTTTCTTTCTCTATCAAACTTGAAACATAAACCACATCTTCTTTTATTGTAGGATTATATCTTATAGAAGTTACTATACCTTTTTTAAAAACTTCTTCTAATTCAGGAAAATTTTTGTCCGTAAAAAAATCGTCATATTCAGAATCTGATAAAACAACTTTATCTTTATTTATTATTGTTATTCTTATTTTTAATTTTTCAGCTAAACTTTTTGTTATAAAGTTAAGGTTGGAAAAATTTTTAGTATCTGTTGATTTTATTATCTGTGAAATTGTGTAGTTTAAATCCTTAAGTTTTGATATGAGTGTTTCTATATAGTAATTTTTAATCTCTTTTTTTAAAAAAAGAAGAAAAGAAATTGATATGATTAAAATTACAATGTATGACTTTAAAATTTTTAAAAAAATTGAGTTGGTCATTCAGAAATTTTATATCCTACACCACGAATATTTTTTATAAACTTACCTGCTTTTTTTAATTTTTCTCTTAGATGAGTGATATGCACATCTATGGTTCTGTCAATAACAGCCTTTTGTGTCCCCCAAAGATAATCTAAAAGTTTGTCTCTTGTTAAAACTTTATTTTTATTTTCTGCAAGTACTAAAAGTAGTTTAAATTCTGTTGTGGTAAGATCAATTTTTTCATCCTCAACATAAACTTCATATGTTTCAGGATTAATAAATAAAATATTACCAACTTTTATAATTTTACCTTCTTTTTTTATATCCTGTCGTCTTAAGACTGTCTTTACTCTTGCAATAAGTTCTCTTACTGAAAAAGGTTTTGTAATATAATCATCAGCACCAAGTTCTAACCCTAAAACTTTATCAATTTCTTCAGATTTTGCTGAAAGAAAAATTATAGCAACAGAACTTAACCTTTGGTCTGATTTTATTTTCTTACAAATTTCAAAGCCATCCATCTGCGGAAGCATAATGTCAAGAATTATTAAATCAGGGATTTTTTCTTGAAGAAAATTAAAAAATTTCTTTGGCGTTTCAAAACAATAAACATCAAAACCTTCTTTTGTTAAATTTATTTTTATAATTTCTAATATATTTTCCTCGTCATCTAACACAACTACAAGTTTTTTTTCTTGCATATGTTTTAAAATTTTAGCATTAATTTGTTTTATATTCTATCAAAATCTGTATTATTATTTCAACTATTTATTTTGAAACAAAAATTTTATAAATAACTTATTTAAAATTATGACAGAAAAAAAGTTTGAATTTATCAACCATACAGCAGACATCGGTATAAGAGTTTATGGAAAAACTTTGGAAGAACTTTTTATAAACTCAGCGTTTGGTATGTATAACGTGATCTGCGAAAAATTTAAAAAAATTTTACCAAAACAAAAATATAAAAATACTATAACATCTTTTGATAACGAATCTTTAATTATTAGTTCTCTAAACGATTTATTGTATCAAACATTTGTTAACAAAATTCTATTTTGTAATTTTGAAGTGAAAAATTTTCAGTCAGACCATTTAATAACTTTTGTATGCTATGGAGAAGAATATAATAAGAATAAACATGGACATTTAATAGAACTGAAATCTGTTACTTTTCATAATATAAAAATTAAAAAAAATTCTTATGGTTTGTTTGAAACAACAATAATCTTTGACACTTAATTTTTGTGGATAATTTTTTGGATTTTTTTTGGATAAAAATTTATTTTTTTGGATACAAAGAAAATTTTTATATTAAAATTTAATTTTTGTGTTTTTTGTGATAAAATATCCACTTAAAGAATTAGTATAGTTGTAAAAAATTTTTCACGAAAATTCATATAATTTTTGTGTTTAAATTTTTTTATCCAAAAAAACAATCTTTTTAAGAAGATAATCATTTTTATTTAAACAAAAAATAATGATATTATATATTTTTATATCCACAATAATTTTTTGCATTAGTATTTTTATTTTGATAAAAATTTCATTAGATAAAGAAAAAAAGTTATCCATAAAATTAAAAAAAGAAAGATCACAAGAACAAAATTCTAAGATACAAAACTTAACAGAGGAGAATGAAATAATATTTGCTATCCTGCAACAACAGATTGGAGAGATTAACAAAAAAATTTTTGAATTACAACAAAAATTGCAAGTTATCACAAAAACAGAAATTTTGAAAGAGATTGAAACAATATCTTCGAAAATCAAAGATATAGATTTAAATATAGAAAAATATAGATTTGATGAGTTTGAAAAAAAACAAGAATTAAAAGAACAAATACAAAAAACATTTGGTGTTTTTGAACAGATTAAAGAACTTTTGAAAATTGATTATGATAATTTAGTTATTCAACGAGATCAGTTAAAAAAATATCTTGTTCAACAAGAGACAGAATATAACAATATTGTAGAAAAATATTCTATAGAAATAAAAAATCTTAAAGAGTTAATAACAGATTTAAAACATAACTATCCTGAAGAATTATCGGGTAGACTACAGATTGAAATTTCAAAGAAGACACAGATATTAGAAAACTTAAAGAAAGAATATAACGATTTAAAACAAAATTCCCAACAAAAATTAAGTTTTTTAGACGAGGTTTTAAATAAAAAGTCAGAAGAAATAAAAATTTTACTTTTTTCATTAAAACAACAAAATGAACAAGAACTCTTAGATCTTAAAACCAAAATCCAACAGTTAGAAGAACAGAAAAGATCTTTGGATTTAGAAGTAAAATCAATTGTTAAATCTATATATGAAGAACAACGACAGAAATCAGATATTGTTCAAAAATTGAACAATGAATTGAAAGAATTAAAACTTCGTCAAAACGAAATAAATTTTTTAAGATTAAAAGAGAGTTCTTTAAAAATAGAGATAGAGAATTTGAAAAAAGAATATGATGAAATTAAAAAAGAATTTAAAGAATTATCGTATAAGAAAGCTGAGGGCATAAAAAAAATTCAACTCTATACAAAACAAGAAATTGATGAAATTATAAAAAGATGGCAACAACAAGAAGAGTTTTATCAAAAAGAAATTGCAAAACTCAAAAATCGCATTCAAACATTAAAAAATAGAAGAGAGAAATTGTTAAATATACAAAAAGAAATAAAAGAAAAATTTTCTCAGCAGCAAAAAGATCTCCAACAAAAAATTTACAAAGATAAAACAGAATTTGAGAAGAAAAAAACAGAATTCGAAAATATCATCAAAAAAAATATTTCTAGGATGGAGATAGTATACGATGAGATTAAACAGAAAATACAATCACTTAAAACAGCGCTACAGCAAAAATTACAGAATTATAACGATAAAATATTAGAACTTAAAAAACGAGGAAATATAAGAGAAGAAAGAATCAAAAGAAATATTGAAAAATCTCAATTAGAATATGAAAGAATTTTGTTTGAGTTAAATTCTGAAGTAGATTCTATACAAAATAAAGTAGTTGAAGAAATAGCAGTTTTGAATGGAGAAAAAAGACGAAAGAGTTTAAAAATATTAGCGCAGAAAGAAAGGCTCAGTGTTTTTCAAACACAGATAAGAGAAATTGTTAAAAACATTTCTGAAGTAAAAAAAGATATAAACAGTTACGAAGAAGAGGTTACTTATATAGAAAAACAAATCTATTCCCAGTTTGATGATTTATACAACAAAATCACAAATAAGAAAGAAGCTTTAGTTGAAAAATTGAGACAGATGCTTACAGAGCAAGAGGTTTCCATTATAAAAATTTCTGAAAAATCAAAAGAAATTAAAAAATATGAAAAGTTATAGAGAATATCTTATTTTTAATACTAAAAATAAAATTGAATTTATAAATATTACAAAAAAGATAGAAGAAATAGTAAAAAAAAGTGGAATAAAAGAAGGATTATGTTTAATAAATGCTATGCATATAACAGCTTCAGTATTTGTTAATGATGAAGAAGAAGGATTAAAACAAGATTTTAAAGAATGGCTAGAAAAACTTGCTCCTAAAGATCAAATTTTATATAAACATAATTTAACAGGTGAAGATAATGCTCATGCGCATCTAAAAAGAACAATAATGGGAAGAGAAGTTGTGATGTCAATAACAGATGGTAAACTTGATTTGGGTCTATGGGAGCAGATATTTTATGGTGAATTTGATGGTCAAAGGCAAAAAAGAGTTTTAGTAAAAATTATTGGTGAATAAAAATTTATAAAAAAATTAGTTATTTAAACTTATATGTTTCACATGAAACAAATTTTAAAATTGTTTATTTTTCAAATATTTTTTTTATCAAATATAACATATTCTCAAGAGATAGACAGTTTTGATGATGTAATTCATAAATACGCAATGTTTTTAAGAGAATACAAATTTAAAATTTATAGTTCTAAAAAAGAAGTAGGATATGTACATATAAAGATATCATCTATATCTACAACAGAAAGTTCGCAGGAATTTTTTCGCGGAGAAATAGAAAGTTTTGCAGATATACCAATTTTGTTTTTCATAGGAAATACAGAAAATTATGAAGTTGAGTATTATGATAAAAATTTTATTCCTATAAGATCGTCTTTTATTTATATTGATGGTAGGAAAGAAAATATTACTTCTACCTATGTGATAAAAAAAGAGGATAATTTGTTTGGATATTCTATAATAAAAAAAGGTAAGAAGATTAAAGAAATAAAGTTTGATTTTTTTCCTCCTGTTTTAACTCCAGGCAATATTATTCCTTTAGTTACAACTTTATGGAATTTTGAAATTCAGAAAAATATAAATTTTAAATTTATTGATAAAGACAATTTAAAATTAGGAGATTTAAAATTAGAATATTTGGGAGAAACAAAAGAAGGATTTTATAAGATAAAAGCTATACTTCCATATTTCAAACTAAAATTTATAATTTATCTTGATAAGGAAAAAAATATAAAGTATGCCACAGGTTTAGGATTAAAAATTTATGCTGAAGATTATAAAAATAAATTTTTAAATGAAAAAGACACTTTTGGAGATAATGCACAAGAATAATTTTATTTTAATAAAAATGTTTCATGTGAAACATTAATTTGTTAAAAAGATATTTATTATTAAAAAATTATGCAAATTTTGTAGTCAAATTATAATTTTTGTGATTGTAATTAAAAAATATAAAATTAAATTTATAAAAGTCAACATAAATTTTTAATTAATGAGGAGGTATTATGTTTAATTTATTTAAAAATTTAAAAGAATTAAAACAACTTAATGATTTAGTTTCTTCAGAAAGTGTAGTTGTAGAAAAGGATGGTATAAGAATTAAAATTAATGGAAAAATGGAATTAGAAGAAATTATTTTAAATCCATCTTTGGATGTACTAAAACAACAGAAGATTCTAAAAGAATTATTTAATGAAGCAGTTAGAAAAGTTCAGATTATATTGATGAACAAACTTGGAGGAAGATTATAATTAAAAATGATTGATTTTAAAATAAAAAATAAAATAATTTTTAAAATAAGTATTTCAAAACAAGATTAAAAATTCTACAAAGATTTATTACTAATTAAATTTTTGATTCAAATAAAGAAACATTTTAAAATTTTTTGCATCTAAAAATTTTATTGAAATAATTTACTTATAATAAAAATTCAACTTTATTGTTGCAAAATGAAGAGTTTATTTGATTTTTATATATTTATTTTAAAATTTAAAACATAGGAGAACACTTTGAAAATTCTTCAGTTAAATAATGTATCTCTTTTAAAAGAGAGTAAATCAATACTTAAGGGTATAACTATTGAAATTTGGAATGGATATATCCATGCAATTGTTGGACCAAATGGTGCTGGAAAATCTACTCTTGCAAACACGATAATGGGTCTTTCTGGTTATAGAGATTCTAGCGGAGATATAATTTTTGATGGAAAATCTATAAAAGATCTTTCTATTGATGAAAGAGCGAGACTCGGTATAACTTTAGTTTTTCAGGAACCTGCCCGTTTTGAAGGACTTACAGTAAAAGATTTTATCCTTTCAGGTTCAAAAATAAAATCCAAAGATATAGCAATTGAGGCTTTAGCCAGAGTAGGACTTGACCCAATTAAATATATAAACAGAGCAGTTGACAAAACTCTATCCGGTGGAGAAAGAAAAAGGATAGAGTTGGCCTCTGTTTATGCAATGAAGCCAAGATTGCTTCTTATGGATGAACCGGATAGTGGAGTGGATATTGATTCTTTAAAGTATATCTTTGATATACTTCAGGAGTTGAAAAGCCAAGGATCAACAGTAGTTCTTGTAACTCATAGCCCTGAAGTATTAAAAAAAGCAGACCATGCCTTTTTAATATGTGGTGGAGAAATTGTTTGTAAAGGAGATGCACAAAAAGTTTTTGAGTATTTTGTTAACAAATGTTCTCCTTGTAAACATATAGGTAAACCAAGTAAAGATTAAATTTTTTAGGAGACATAGAAAATGCAAGAAAACAAAGAGAAACTTCTTTATGAACTTCTCTCGAGTATAAACCAGCATAAGCTACCGCCTGATGTTGCCCATATAGAAATTCATGGTAATGAGGTGCTTAATGCCCATCTTGTTAAAGGACTTGAAGTTGAAGCAAAAAGTTTTGAGGATGGAGTTGATGTTAAGATAAAAGTAAGAGAAGTTATAAAAAATCCAGTGAGATTTTGTTTTGGAATGATCCCACCAAACGGAATTCAAAAGATTATAATAAATACAACAGTTGAAAAGGATGCTTCTGCAAGTTTCATAGCGAGCTGTACATTTCCAAACGCCAAAAATATACAGCATTTGATGGATGCTTTCATAACCATTGAAGAAAACGCAAGCCTTTCATACTTTGAAAGGCATGTTCATGGTCCTGATGGTGGTGTTACAATTGTGCCCAATACAAAGGTTTTGGTTAAAGAAAATGGTAGATTTTCTACAGAATTTGAGCTTATAAAAGGTGCCGCAGGTGTAATAGAGATTAAATATGAAGCAGAGATAGGTATAAACGCCACTACTAATATGAAAGCAAGAATATTTGGCAGAATGAATGATAGTATTCATATTAAGGAAAAAGCACATCTTATCGGAGAAAATTCTACCGGTGTTTTAACAAGCCACATTGCATTAAAAGATAACGCAGTTGCAATTGTTGAGAATGAAATAATTGCAGATGCAGCATTTTCAAGAGGACATGTTGACTGTAAGGAAATAGTTCAGGGTAATGCAAAAGCAAGAGCTATACCAATTGTAGAGGTTAATAATCCAAAAGCCCATGTTACCCACGAAGCAGCGATAGGCTCTGTAGACTCCAAACAGCTTGAGACATTGCTTTCTCGCGGATTAACTGAGGATGAAGCAACTGAATTGATTATACAGGGCTTGTTAAAATGATAAGGATAGAAAAAATTTTTAGATTTATGTATTGAAAATTTATGATTTTTATTTTATAAAAATCTAAAAGGTGATGGGGTTCACCTTAACCGCCAAAAACTTTTCATAGGCTGATAACTCCTACCTAAGATTTTTTACGATACAATAGACAGCCATTTAATATACAATTTTTTTGAAGTTTTTATAGTTTATTGAATCTGTTATATTTTAATAAATTCTTCGATAGGAAATATTCTTAAAAATTTTAAAATTTTGAGTTTATTTAGAAATTTACAGATAAGAAATGTTTTTATAATTTTTATACATATTAATATTTAGTTATAAAAATTCAATTTAAAAAATGTTAGTTTATAAGGAGGAAAATATATGGAACAGATATTTTTTACTGCAGCAGTATGGCTTGCCTTAGCAGTTTTATCTGCAATAATTGCCTATCATTTAAAGATTTCGATAGCACTAGTTGAAATATGTGTTGGTGTAGCGTTTGCTTATGTGGCAAATTTAATTGGTAAGATTAATTCAATCGGAGCAAATTCAGAATGGCTTAGATTTCTTTCATCTTCTGGAGCTGTTCTTCTTACTTTTCTTGCAGGAGCTGAGCTTGAACCAGAAGTAATACAAAAAAAATTTAAAGAGGTTTCTGTGGTAGGTCTTGTTGGTTTTCTTGCTCCATTTCTTGGCTGCTCTGCTTTAGCATACTATTTAATTAAATGGGATATTAAAGCAAGTCTTTTGTGTGGAGTTGCATTATCAACTACCTCAATGGCTGTTGTTTATTCGGTGATGCTTGAAACAGGATTTAACATAACAGAATTTGGCAAGGGTATACTTGGAGCCTGTTTTGTTAATGACCTTGCAACAGTAATAGCTTTAGGGCTTATCTTTGCACCATTTACATATAAAACTATTATATTTATTGGAGTTACGGTACTTGTTCTTGCAATTCTGCCTTTTTTAAGTCAATGGCTAAGAAAAACTTATGCTTATAGAACTGCTGCTATAAGGACAAAGTGGGTAATCTTTGTTCTATTTGGTCTTGGAACGCTTGCAATCTGGTCTGGTAGTGAGGCAGTACTTCCAGCTTACCTTGTAGGGATAATTCTTAGTGAATTTTCAACTGCAGATAAAGCATGGATTGGAAGACTTAGAACACTTACAGTAGGTTTTTTGACACCATTTTATTTTATCCGTGCAGGTACTTTTGTCTCAATCCCGGCGCTTATTTCAGCACCGATTGTTTTCCTTGTTTTATTGGGCGGGAAAATCCTTACTAAAATCTTTGGTCTTTATCCTGTAGTCAGCACATTTCGCCGCGAGTTTAATGAGAGGTGGTATTATACTATGATGATGTCAACGGGGTTGACTTTTGGAACAATATCGGCACTTTATGGTTACACCCACAATATAGTAACGCAGGATCAATACTCTTTTTTAGTTGCAGTAGTAATTGGCAGTGCGGTTTTACCTACTTTGATTGCAGGGATCTTCTTTATTCCAAAACATCTTTTATTAAAACAGATTAAGCGTAAATTTCCTTTAGGTGATAATCTTAGTGAAGAATAAGAAATAATTTTTAGAAACAACTCTTGACTTTTATATTTTTTAATTGTATATTTGTATATTAGTACAAATGTGTAATTATATGTTGTATTTTTAAAAAATATAAACAGTAGATTTTAGTAATTATGAAAGATTATGTTAAAAAACTTAAATCACTTGGGGACGAAACAAGAATAAGAATTTTAAAACTTATTATTGAAGCTAGTCAACTTTATGTATGTGATATAGTTTCATCCTTGAATTTACCTTTTTACTGTATTTCAAGACATATTAAAGAGTTAAAAAATGCAGGTATACTTGAAGAACAACGAGATGGAAAATTTATAAAATATTTTTTAAAAGATAAAAACGATAAATTTATTTATAGTTTAATTAACTTTTTGAATTCTGTTGATGATGAAATTTTTAAAACAGATAAAAAAAGGATGAAAAATATATTAAGGATTAGAAAGAGATTAGGTTGTAAATTATTATAATTAAATTTATTTATAAAAATGTTAAGGAGTTTTTATGAAGATACAAATTTTAGGAATAGGTTGTCCAAAATGTAAAATACTTGAGGCTAATGCAAGAGAAGCAATAAAAGAACTTGGAATAAATGCTGAAATAGAAAAAATTACTGATATAGAAGAAATTATGAAATTTGGTGTTATGGTTACACCAGCATTAGCAGTTGATGGAATAATAAAATCTGCAGGTAAGGTTTTATCAAAACAACAGATTATTGAAATTTTGAAATAAATTTTTAAATTTTATGTTTCTTTAAGATTGATAATACATAGTATTAAAAGTTTTCTCAGTGGCTAATATTAAATTCTGTTTTTCATTTTTCAATATTGTTTATTAAATAAGGTATAATATAGCCCAATAGATATAGAAAAATTTTTAAAAAAGGAGGGAAAAATTATGCAAAAAAACCAAGATTTCTAATGTGTATCTGCACAGGACAGTGCCCAGGATTTGCAAGCTTGAATGTCTGGGAATTAATAAACTATGTAAGAGGAGAACTTGATGTAGAATATGCTATTGTTCATCCACAACTTTGTGTTGACGATGGAGATAGGTTTATCAAAGATTATATCAAACCAGGTGTAAGATATGTCATAGGAGCATGCGACCATAAAATGCAAAGAAAGATGTTAAAAGATGCTTTTGCAGATGCTGGCGGGAATTATGATGAACAGGTTATTTCTTTAGATCTCAGAAATATGTCAGCACAAGATGCTATGAATAAGGTTAAAGAAACTATAGAATCTTTAAAATAAATATGTAAGACAGAATCTTAACAAAAAGTTTGATCTTGTATATATAAATTCAAATTAAATGGAGGGTAATTTATGCGGGATAGATCGACTTATACTGGATTGCCAAAAAATGAAATAGACTGGTTTCCTAAAATTGATAAGAAAAAATGTAGGCCTGATGAGTGCGGATTTATCTGTGTAAAATTTTGTCCCTTTGGCGTTTTTTCTCATAATGGGAA
Organism: uncultured Endomicrobiia bacterium; assembly: GCA_937928765.1. Classification (GTDB taxonomy): domain Bacteria; phylum Elusimicrobiota; class Endomicrobiia; order DTEH01; family DTEH01; genus JANXDG01. The sequence continues at coordinate 69,455 of CALFVX010000003.1, read as the reverse complement.
CGGTTTTGTGGATGTTTTGAAGCCTTATGAGTGCAATGTCGGAGATGAGTCCTGCAGGTTTCAGTGTCCTTATGATGCAATTAGTTTCCCTAAAAGGGAAGAATTAAAAGAAATGCTCCGTAAGGTAAGAACAAAATATGAAAAAAAGGAGGGTTAAAAATGAGTCTTTTCAGTGGAATATCGAGAGAAAAAATTCCGTGGTATCCAACTATTGATTATGACAAATGCACAGGTTGCCAAGAATGTTTTAATTTTTGCAGAAATAAAGTTTTTAAATGGGATGATGATAATAACCATCCTATAGTTTCTAATCCTTACAATTGTGTGGTAGGATGTTCTTCATGTGCAAACCTTTGCTCAAATAAAGCAATAAAATTTCCTACAAGACAACAACTTTTAGAATCTATAAATAAAATTAAACAGGAAACATCAAGTAGTAGATGAAATTGAAATAAATAAAAAAATTGATATATTTTAGAAAAAATTTCTTAACATACTTTTTCGTTAAAAGATAATAATTTAAATTTTACATATTGTTGAAATATAATATTTTAAAAATAAGGGTTAGGTAAATCTTATGAAAATTATAATAGTAGGAGAAGAAGATACTTTTCAACAACATCTTTTGAAAAATACACTAGAGGCTATAAAAGAGATTGGATGTGAATGCCAGCTAGAAGTTATACATGATATAAAGGAAATAATGAAACTAGAAGAATGCGATCTTATAGTCACCCCAGCACTGATAGTTAATGATCATATACTTTGTGAAGGACATATATGGGATAAAGAACATATAAAACATTATATTATGAAAGTTTTAAATAAATAGTTTTAATCAATTTTAATTAGTTTATTAAAATATATAAAAAACATATAATTAATTGAAGATAAAGTATTAAATTTGCAAACTAAAAATAAAAAATTAAATTAAGAAAATTTTATAAAAGGAGATTTTTATGCCATGGTTTGCAGGAGTAAAAAGAGAAGAAGTAAATTGGTATCCTACAATTGATTCAGAAAAATGTTTAAAATGTGGCATATGTATGAATTGTGGTAAAGAGGTTTACGACTAGACTGAAAATGGTGCAGTAGTAGCAAGACCTTATAGCTGTGTGGTAGGTTGCTCTACATGTGCCAATCTCTGTCTTGGAAACGCTATAACATTCCCGGATATTAATGAACTAAGAGAATTTTACAAAAAACACAATATCTGGCCAAAGGTAAAAAAAGTATTGGAAGAACAAAACAAACTCGTAATAAAAAAGAAATAGCAAAAAGGAGATTTCTTATGCCATTTAAAAATATTGGTTTTATTGGTGCTGGAAGAATTGTAAAAATAATTTTAGAAGGATTGAAAAATAAGAATTTTAACCTTGAATCGATTTCTACCTACGATTGCAGTAAAGAGGCTCTTGATAGTATTTTAAAAGCATTTCCTACAGTACGAATAATAAACACAGTTGAAGAAGTTTGTAATTCTGAATTAATAATCCTTGCTATTCATCCACCGGTAATAATGGAAACTCTTGAAAAGATCAAACCTTTGCTTTGGGAAAAAACTATCATTTTATCACTTGCTCCAAAGATAACAATCTCACAAATAAAGGGAAAACTTGGTGGTTTCGGACGCATCGCAAGGTGTAATCCAAACCTCACTTCAATTGTAAATAAAGGCTATAATCCAGTATGCCTTTCTGATGAAATTGGTGAAAGTGAAAGAGAGGAAGTAGTTTCTCTGTTTAACAATATTGGCAAAACTCCAGTTGTAAAAGAAGAAACCTTAGAGGCGTATGCTGTTATTTCTGCAATGTTACCTACTTATTTCTGGTTTATGTGGGATGAATTATTTAAACTTGGACTTAACTTTGGTCTTAAAGAAGATAAAGTTAGGGAGGTCTTAAAAGAGGTTATTCCAGCCTCAATGGATGTTTACTTAAAATACGGAATGGATGCATACAATCTCATCCCAGCAAGGCCACTTAAGGATGATGAAGAAGAGATAAGAAATATCTTAAGGAAAAAGCTTGTTGAAGTTTTTTTAAAACTTAAAAATTAATGGAAGTTGAGTTTAACTCGAAACTGCAAATATGAATTAGAGGAGAAAAAAATGAAACTTCTTATTATTGTGACATTCATACTGCTCTTACTCTCTCTATTTCTTGATAAAGAGAGAACAAAAGAGGCTTTGAGAATAGCCTGGAATTTGTTGGTAAATATTTTGCCCTCTTTTTTAACCATTTTGATTGCTGTAGCTTTTTTGCTTGCACTTTTGCCGAAAGAGGCACTGGCAAGGCTTCTGGGTGAAAGATCGGGAGCTATAGGATTTGTTATAGCTGCCCTTCTTGGTTCTATCTCACTTATTCCTGGAATTGTGGCTTATCCGTTATCTTCTGTTTTAATAAAAAATGGTGCAGCCTATCCTATAATTGCTGTTTTTATCACAACACTTATGATGGTAGTAATAGTTACTCTTCCACTGGAACAGAAGTTTTTTGGTTTTAAGGTAGCTCTTGTAAGGAATATTTTAAGTTTTATTGGAGCTGTTTTAATTGGGCTTCTTATTGCTTTTGTGTGGAGGATGATATGAAAAAGTTTTTTGCTAAAAACAGAAATGATTTAATTTTTATTGCTATTTTTGTTATTTTCGCAATAATTACATATTTTAGTAATTTTAGTTTCGGATTCAAAGTGATAAATAATTTAAAGACTTCTTTTATCGAAATGATCTCTTATATGCCGTTAATATTTATACTATTAGGTCTTTTTGAAGCATGGGTTCCAAGAGAAATTATTGAGAAACATATAGGAAAGCAATCCGGTGCGATGGGAATATTCTGGGTTATACTTCTTGCGATGTTACAGATGGGACCTCTGTATTCTGCTTTTCCTGTTGCATATCTTTTGTGGAGGAAGGGAGCAAGTGTAAGAAATATTTTTGTGTATCTTGGTGCTTTTACTACCATTAAAATTCCGATGCTTACATTTGAGATTGGCTATTTAGGTTTAAAATTTTCACTGCTTAGGACTTTTTTTGCCCTTCCTGTTTTTATTGTTATTGCCATCATAATGGAGAAAATCTTTGGAAAAGAATTTAAAATGAATAACACAGTTTAAGTAGGGAGAAATGAAAGTGTTTAATTTAAAAGAAATGAAGGTTTATCCTTATGAAGAGAGAAACAAAAATGTATTTTTTAAAAAAGATAATTTCAAGACACGTCTTATTGAACTTAGCATAGGAGAAAAGCTACCGGACTGTATTATGCATGAGAATGTAATTTTCTATGTCATTAAAGGAGAGGTTAATGTAAAGATTAACGACAAAGAGGCTACAATAAAAGAAGGAGATTGTCTTATCTCCGGGCCGGCGAATTTTTCTTTATGGTCAGAAAATGGAGTAAGAATACTTGGAATTCAGATAAATGATATAAATACAAATAAAGGAGACACTATATGAGATACTTTGTAAAATTTACTATTCTTTCAGGGCTTATTATGTTAGCCCTTCTATCCTGTGCTAAAAAAGAAAAGCAAATTTCACAAACTGATAATTCATCTTCTATATCTTCAGCAAACCACCTTGTTACATTTATCGAGCTTGGTTCAGTTAGATGTATTCCTTGCAGAATGATGCAGCCTATTATGGCTGAGATTGAGAAGGAATATGCTGGAATTGTTAAGGTGGTTTTTTATGATGTATGGACAGAAGATGGTAGGCCATATGCTGAATATTATCGTATAAGAGTAATACCAACACAGGTTTTTCTTGATAAAGATGGAAAAGAATATTTTAGACATGAGGGTTATTTTCCGAAAGAAGAGCTGATTAAAGTACTTGAGATGAAGATTAAGGAGGAAGGAAAATGAATTTTCTTATAAATATCTTTGATAATTTTACAAAATTTTTTCAATCAAATATTTTAGTTGCAGTTTTTGCTGCGTTTTTCTGGGGTGTTTTGAGTATTGTTTTAAGTCCGTGTCATCTTTCAAGTATTCCACTTGTAATTGGGTATATTAACGGGAGTGGCAAACTCAAGACAAAAAGAGCTTTGTGGCTTTCTTTAATCTTATCACTGGGAATACTCTTAAGCATTATCGTTATTGGCTTTATTACAGGAGCAATTGGAAGAATGCTCGGAGATATAGGAAAAATAGGCAAAATAATTGTTGCTATAGTTTTTGTAGTTGTAGGAGTGTGGCTTTTAGATTTAATTCCACTACCCCAGATTAAAACAATAAGTCCAAATATGAAGGGTAAGGGAACCATTGGAGCTTTTGTACTTGGGTTGATATTTGGTCTTGCTTTAGGTCCCTGTACATTTGGATTTATGATGCCACTTCTTTTAGTAGTCTTTCAGGTTGCTCAAAAAAGCTTTATATATTCTTCAATATTACTTATTTCTTTTGCAATTGGGCATATATCTGTGATAGTACTTGCAGGAACATTTATAAACCTGGTGCAAAATTATTTGAACTGGACAGAAGAGTCCAAAGGCACAATAATTTTAAGAAAGATTTGTGGAATTTTGATTTTATTCACAGGAATTTATTTTTTTCTTATATAAAAAGTTAACCTAGGAGAAAATTATGATAAATAAAGAAATTTCGCCGAATAAAAGGTTGTTGTTTTTTACTATAATATTTTTTGTTATATATTTTATTCCAGCAGAAAGTGAAAGGGTTTTAAAGGCTATAAATGAAGCATTTTTTATGCTTTCTGATTATGCTCATCAACATGTTTTACTATGTTTGATTCCGGCGTTTTTTATTGCAGGAGCAATTATAGTTTTTGTGAATCAGCAGGCAGTTATAAAATATCTTGGACCAAAAGCAAATAAAATTTTAAGTTATTCTGTTGCATCTGTTTCGGGAGCTATTCTTTCAGTATGTTCATGTACTATTTTGCCACTTTTTAAAGGAATATACAAAAAGGGTGCCGGGCTTGGACCTGCTATATCTTTTCTTTACTCGGGTCCTGCAATAAACATTTTAGCTATCATACTTTCTGCTAAAGTTTTAGGGCTTAAGCTTGGTCTTGCAAGAACATTTGGAGCTATAATATTTGCTGTCTTAATAGGACTTATCATGCATTTTATCTATAGAAAGGAAGATGAAAAAAGACTTTCAGACGAGGGGATGTTTAAGACAGTATCTATGGAAATACCAAGAAAACTATGGCAGGAAGTTGTTTACATGGCTGTTATGATAGGTATACTTATTTTCTTGAATTGGGCACCATCAAAGGGTAACATACCGATCTGGGATTTTATTTACTCAGCAAAATGGATAATATCTTTATTACTTTTTGTGGTGTTAATATTTATTCTTATATTTTGGTTTAAAAAAGATGAATTAAAAGATTGGGTTACCGCTACCAGAGATTTTGCACTTCAGATTTTACCACTTTTGTTTGTCGGGATTATTGTTGCTGGATTATTGCTTGGAAGACCAGGCTATGAAGCTTTAATTCCAAATGAATGGGTGGCAAATCTTGTTGGTGGTAATTCGATTTTTGCTAACTTTTTTGCTTCAATATCTGGAGCATTAATGTATTTCGCCACATTGACAGAAATTCCAATATTACAAGGACTTATTGGCGCTGGTATGGGACACGGGCCTGCTTTAGCACTACTTCTTGCAGGACCTTCGCTTTCTCTTCCATCAATTCTTGTTATAGCCGGAGAATTAGGATGGAAGAAGGCATTAACTTATGTTATCCTTGTTGTTTTAATGTCTACAATTGCAGGGTGGTTATTTGGAATGTTGTAATAAATTAATCTGCTTATTATAAAAATATTGCAGTTTTTATTAATAAAAAAATTTAGTTAAGTTATTTAATAATAAAATTTTTATACTTTAAATATAAATTTAAAAACTTCAAATAAAAAGTTTATCCCTAATACCCATATAATACATCCTAATAAACTACCTAAATACATTACTATAAGAGATTTTTTAGGGTTGAGATTTTTAGATATATATCTTAATGTTGCAGCAGCACAAATCCCACCTGTATATACTGGAAGTGATGCTAAAATAAAAATACCTAAATATTGGGGCTTTCTGAATTTTGTAAAAAAAGGTTTTTGTTGGATTTTACTTTCTTCTGGTAATAAATTTTTAAAAAATTTAAGTTTATCAAAAATTTTATTACCTTCAAGAATTTTTGTGTATATTGTTGACTGAATTATATCAATTATAAAAGCAATCATTACAACATAAAATTTTCCCAATCCAGCAAGTAAGTTTAAAGGAATGTTAATTAGATGGTTTAACAAAAGTTTTAAAATGGTTGATAAGTAAACAAAAAAGTTTGCTAATAACATAAAAATTAAATAACAAAAACATTTATAAAAAACAACCTGTTTAAAAAATTTTTTCTATGTTGTCAAAAAGAAAATTTAGTATATATAATTAAATTAGGAAAAGAGTAATAAGTTTTTAATCCTTTAACACACAAATTTTCTGTTCTTTAAAATCCAACTGATGAATAAGTATATTTTCAATTTATACTTTAAAAAATTCATTTACAAAAACTTAAATTGTTGAATTTACTATAAAATTTTTAATAATAAAAAATAAATAAATGAATACAAAAACTAAAGGCGTAACATTAGTAGAACTTCTTGTTGCAGTAGTAATTGTGAGTGTTGTAATATTAGGTTATGTTGGCAGTTTTAACAATATCTCAAAAGCGCTTGTTAGTTCAAAAGCAAAAAGTTTAGCTACAAATCTTGCACAGGAAAAAATTCAGATTCTTCGTCAGATGCCGTATTACAAGGTTCTTATTACTCCACAACCTCAGTATTTAACACAATTTTATCCTCATATACCTTATGATACAGAATATTTTCCTCCAGAAAGAATTTTAGAAGGTGGGATATATTTCACAAGATATACTTATGTTTGTCCTGTAGATGAAATAAACGGAAAACTGCAGCCCTTACCACCTACATCAATTGATCGTGGGATGAAATACATAAAAATTTCGGTTGTATACAATATTGGTTTAGGAGAAAAAGTTGTTTATTTAAACACCACAATTGCAAATCCTGATATATCATCTTTTAGAGGAGTTGTTAAAGGAAAAGTAAGAAATAAAACAAATTTTGTAGCAATTAAAGATGCGTTGGTTTGTCTTGCAGAAAATATTGGTTGTATGGATTATACTGATACAAGTGGAGATTATTCTATAAAAACCCCTTTTGGAAGCTACAATTTGATGGCTACAAAAAGAGGTTTTTTTCCTGAAATAAAATTTGTTTCTATAGGAGCTTCTCCACAAACAGTTGATTTTGATCTTCAGCCGATGTCTTCAGGAACAGTTTTTGGTTATGTATGGATAAATGATAGAGTTGTAATTTCTCAAGTAGTAGGTTCAACCGTTACTTTAGAAGGGTTTAGTCAAGAATATGTTGAACTTTATAATCCTACGGCAGAATATGTATTAGTTTCTTCAGGCCCATATTTAGGTATTTTAGGTATAAAATATCAATCTACACATCCACAAGATTATCTAAAAGATGTGGTTGTTGAATACAAAACATTTTTTATTCCTCCTTATGGATATTATCTAATTGCTAATACTACAACTATTACTGCTTGTGGTTTAACAAAACAAGCAGATGCTGTGTTTTTAGAAACAAATCCTGGTTATCCTAATATAATAAAAACATTTGAAGAAAATGGACAGATTTATGCTGGTGGATCTATCGTTTTATATAATAAAATATCAAATAATATAATAGACATTTTTGGCTGGGATGCAAGAAATAATGATGGTGTTAGTGGCAAAAAATATGCACCAGTGTATGAAAAAGACGGATTTGACCAAAATATTGGTCTTGAAGAAAATGAACAGTTTGTAAGAAAAGTATCAACTTTTGCAGTCTATATAGATGGTTTTGGAAATTGTTATGATTCAGATAACAATAACTTAAATTTTAGCAGTGTAAGAAAACCAATGCAAATTCCACCACGTAATTCTTCAGATATATTTCCTCCTTTGACAGGAAGACCAGCAGATGGCGCTTTTATATCCTGCAATGACGGACTTTCAAGTTTAACAGTTGCAAATAAAACATCTCCTCCAGAAGTTGCATATTTTGAATTAATTTCAGTAGCAACTGGTAGTTGGAATGTAGTTGTTTCAACAAATAACAAAGCTATATTTGTTAGTAATGTTAAAGTTGAGACAAATGCAAAAACTGGGATACTTAACAACTTCACAAACCCAGTGTGGATTTATCCTTACCATTACTTACAAGTTATTTCATCTACTACTGAAGGATTTATTTCAGGAAAAGTTTTGGATAACACAAACCTTCCTTTGTCTAATATTGGGGTTCAAGTAAGAGATACAAAGGTTTATACAAATTCTCAAGGGATATATTTTATGTCAATAGCAACCGGAGTATACAGTGTAGTTGCAAATCCTAATAATGAAAATCCAATGTATATTTCGTTTACACGAACAAATGTTGAAGTAAAAGAAGGAATAATAACATCTGGCGTAGACTTTGTTTTATCTAAAGGAGGAAAAATTTCTGGGTTTGTTTCAAGAGATAAAATTAATCCTTTAGCAAGTATTGTAGTACAAGTTTTAACACAAGAAGGATATTCTTATGCTGAAGAAGTTTCGGATAATAATGGAAGGTTTGTTATAGGCAACATTCCAGCAGGATTGTGGTATGTAAAACCAGTTTTAAGTAGTAAAGAACAAAGTATACCTTCAGTAAGTACAGTTACTGTGCAAGCAGGATTAACTGTTTTTGCAGGAACTTTTACTATAACAAATGCTATGGGAAAAATTACAGGAAAAGTAAAATATTTAGGAACCCCAATTTCTACAGGTGTGTTGATCATAGCATCAACATCTACAATCACAACACCACCAATAATATCTTCATCTACAGTTTTTGGTACTGCTTATTTTCTTACAAGCAGTTATGAAGACGGAAGCTATATTTTAGAAGTTATCGGATCAACAACTACAAAATATAATTTGTATGGGTATTATAGTACATATGATATAGTGACACAAAAACCAACTATAAGATCAAAAAATATTACAGCAATAACAGTTTTACCTGGTATGGAAACATCTAACCAAGATTTAAATTTTTAAAAATATGAAAAACGCTAAAGGATGGACATTAGTTGAATTGTTAATCGTGGTAACAATGTTTGGGATATTAACACTTAGTGTATCATCAATGTTTAGCCATATTTGGCAGTTTTATCGTCTAACATGGGCACAAAAAGAATTGCAAGAAGAAACAAGAGTTATTATGGAACTTATAACGAAAAATTTAAGAAATGGCATAAGTGATAGTATTGTTATTGATAGATATGATGATACCCAACCATATTATTCAAGAGTAAGTTTTTACACAATAAATGGACACCGAGTTAGTTATTATCAAATTGATCGTAAGTTGTATCAAAAAATAGATGGGAATTTAAAAATACTTTCTAAAAATATCACTTATTTTGCAATAACTTTGCCTAAATCATATGAACAAAATATTGTATCGGTTGCATTAACACTTGAAAAAAATGTTTATGAATTAAAAAAGAAAGCATTACATATGGCTTCTGAAAAAGTTATGATAATGAATTAAGAGGTATAAAGTAGTGATTAACATGAAAGAAAGATTATACAAAAAAATTTAAAAGAACTAAAGTTTGTTGGAGGTGATTTTAATGTATGTTATAAATAATAAAAAAGGCAATGTGTTGCCAATAGTTATAGCAATAATGTTGCTTTTAGTAATAATAGTTCCAACAATAATAGAATGGAGTCAACAACAAACAAAAACATCTATTAAAATTCAAGCAAAAAAAATAGCAACAAATTTAGCTGAAGCAGGGATTGCTCGTGCAGTTTGGAAAATAAACACATCTCCAAGTACATGGGATGAAATATTAAAAGGCAACACTATTGATGGATATAATTTTGATGTAATATATGACGACATAGAAGGCGGATTTTACAGAATAAAACTTTCAAGTGGGCCTGAGTTTAGAAATCTAACAGTAATTTCTGAAGGGAAAGACAAAAAGACATCTGAAGTGATTGCTATTAAAGCTGTATTTAAAAATCAAACAATTCCAGGATCAATAATATCAAAAGGTAACATCTACCTTGGTAACGCGTTCGAATGCCATTGGGGTCCTATAATGGCTCATGGAAATATTAATATCACAGATGCGGTTATAGCAAGAAAATATTATCCAAGAAAATTTGCCCGAGGAGTAGTATCTTCGGTTCCTTCTTACCCAAGAGATATAAATGGACTAGATCCACCAAACACTGATAATCTTGAGTGGTGGTCTGATTATCCTGTAGCAGACCTTCCAATTTTAAATTTTGCTGAGTTAAGATCTTCTGCTGCAGTTAATGTAGCAACATATCTTGAAAAAGTTTCAGAAGATAGTACTTATAACTATTTTATGTGGAATAAAGTTTATCCATTATATGCACAACCGCCAAATACATGGATTAAATATGTCCATCCTACGCTTAATATTATGAGTTCAGCAACAATTAATACTTTAAATTTTTATGCTTGTTCTTCAATGAATAGTTATAAAGGACCGAAATATTGGCAACGAGTTAGAGTAAGAAAAAGTAATCTTTCAGTTTCTTATGAAAACCTTTCAACTTGTAATCTTAACCCTGGACAAAATCATGATGGAAGGCCGCATCTACAAAATCCATGGCGGCATCCAGCAAAGCTTGCAAACCGTGTTTGGTATTATGACGGCGATCTAATAATGACTGGAGGGACAGCTGAAAACGGTTGTGGTATAAAGGGACAACTTATTATAAGAGGGAATTTCACAAATTATACAGGAGATAACCTTTCCTGGACAGGCAATAAAGAGACCGGACTTACTGACGAAGAATGTAAAGTTCCTTCTGAAGCATACCTTGAATACCAAAAAATTGATACTCAAGCTGTTAATCAATATCCTGCTGATTATGGTTATAGAAGAGTTAGAGCAATATTTAGATTCGGTAATGAAAGTTGGACCGGCGGTCCTACTGCAGCAAATACAGATGTTGGACTTGCAGGATTTTTGTATGTAGGCGGAAATTATAATATGGAAGGTCCTATGGATATATATGGTGCGGCATGGGTTGTAGGTAATGTATCAAGAGGAACAGGAGTTTCTGAATATTCAATATTATTTTTTAATGATAGTTTAGAGTTGCCTTCACTAAATGTTGTTCTTGTAAGAAAAAGTTGGGAATTTGTTCCAGCATCTAATAGTTCATGGTAAAAATGTTTAATTCATAAAATTTCTTAAAAAAATTTGTTTTAACCAGAGTGAAAATAAATTTAATTTCATTAGGTTGTTCTAAAAATTTAGTTGATAGTGAATATCTTTTAGGATTGTTGTCAAAAGAAAACTACAATTTTGTTAATAATCCAAATGATTCAGATGTTGTGATATTAAATACTTGTAGTTTTATAACTTCAGCAAGAAAAGAAGCAAAAACTTATATAAGCAAACTGATAAAGTTCAAAGAAAACAGAAATTTTAATTTAATAGTTATAGGATGTCTTGCACAATTAGAAAAAGAAAAAATTTTAAAGCAGTATCCAAAAATTGATGCAATTTTTGGCATCTCTGACTATACAAAAATACCAAAGTTTATAAAAAATTTATGTGTAACACAAAAAAAAGATAAAAAAGAAATTATCTTAGAAAAAAAAGTTATAGAAGTTTCTTTACAAAAAAATTTTGTTCCTCACAATAAACTTCCTAGGATATTATCCACTCCTAAAAGTTATGCATATTTAAAAGTTGCAGATGGATGTGATAATAAATGTGCTTATTGTTTAATACCAAAAATACGTGGTAGTTATCGTGAAAGACCAATAGAAGATATTTTAAAAGAAGCAGAAAATATTGTAAATTTTGGAGTCAAAGAATTAATTCTTATCTCGCACGATACAACTTTGTATGGAATAAAGATTTATAAAAAACAGATGTTGCATAAGCTTATAAAAGAACTGTCAAAAATTAAAAATTTGTTTTGGATAAGGATTCTTTATACACATCCAGCACATTTTTATGATGAATTTATTTATGAAATAAAAGAAAACGAAAAAGTTTGTAGATATTTGGATATTCCAATACAACATACTTCTGATAAAATTTTATCTCTTATGGAAAGAAAAATTACAAGAAAACAAATATTTGCTCTTGTAGAGAAACTAAGAAAAAAATTAGATAATATTTCATTAAGGACAACAACTATTGTAGGATTTCCACAAGAGAAAGAAGATGATTTTAAAATTCTTTTAGAAGATATAAAACAACTTGAATTTGATTGGTTGGGATGTTTTATCTACTCAGAACAAAAAAATACAAAAGCAGAAAAGATATATCCAAAAGTTGATAATGAAACAAAAAAACAAAGGTTAGACGAAATAATGAGAGTACAACAAAAAATAACATATCAAAAAAATAAATCTCGTGTTGGAAAAATATATAAAATATTAGTTGATGAAGAAAATTTTGGCCATACAGAATTTCAATGTCCAGAAGTTGATGGCAAAACATATTTTTTAAATTCAGCAAATAAAATTGTTGAAAAAATAAAAATCACAAACATAAAATATATCTATGATTTAGAAGGAGAAATTTTATGATAGTATATGAAATCATAGGATATTCTGGCTCTTTTTTAATAGCAATATCTTTATTGATGAGCAACATTTTTAAATTAAGAATTATAAATTGTATAGGAGCGATTTTGTTTTCAACTTATGGACTGTTAATTAAAGCTCCGGCTGTGTTTTTGTTAAATTTTTTTATTGCGGTTATAAATATTTATTATATTTTTGTACTTAAGACAAAAAAAGATGTTTTTAAATTTATTAAGTCAGAGCAACAAAATAAAATTTTAGAGTTTTTTATAAATTATAACTTAAAAGATATAAAAAATTTTTTCCCTGATTTTGGTACTAAGATTTTGCAACAAGATGTTAAATGTTTTTTAATATTGCGAAATTTGGTGTTAGTTGGAATCTTTATTTTCAAAAAAGAAAATGAAAAAGCAGAGATTTTAGTTGATTATGTAACAAAAGAATATAGAGATTTTAAAAATGCAACTGCATTTTTTAATTCAGAAGAAATTAAACAAGAATTTAAAGATTTACATATAAAACAACTTTTTATATTTTCTGAAAACGAAAAATATAACAAGTATCTTAAAAAAATAGGATTTCAAAAATCTGTAAATAACAATAAAATTTTTTATAGAAATTTATAATTTTTGTTGAAACTTAAATTGAAAAATAATAAAATTTTGTTCTATGAAAAAATTTTTCCTTTTTGATTTAGATGGTGTGATTCTTAATAGTATGCCATATCATACAAAAGCTATGCAACAAGCATGTTTTATTTCTGAAATAAATATTTCAGAAGAAATTATATTAAACAACGAAGGTGCTATAACATATGAGTTGTTAAAAGAAATAGCAAAAAACTCAAATGTTTTTCTAACTAAAGAAAAATATTTTGAAATTATTAATAATCATAAAAAAATTTTTATTGAAAAATACGCAAAAGAGGTAAAACCTTATTATGGTATTTTAGAATTATTTTATAAATTAAAATCTTATGATAAAAAATTAGCAATAATCACTGGTTCAGATAAAGATATTGTTGATGTGGACTTACCTAAAGAAATATCAAATTTAGTAGATGTAATAATCACAGCAGATAAAATTCAATACAGAAAACCTCATCCTCAACCGTACCAAAAAGCTTTAGAACTTCTAGGTGCTAAAAAAGAAGAAAGTTTAGCTGTAGAAAATTCTCCTACAGGAATCTTATCTGCAAAAAACGCAGGATTGTATTGTATAGCAATTGCTACAACATTGCCTAAAGAGAAATTATCTCTTGCAGATGTAGTTTTAGGGAATCATTCTGAACTTGCAAATTATATTCTAAATGTTCATATATAATTTATCAAAATTTTTTATCTAAAGTAAATAAAAATTTTCAAATAAATTTATGAAATCAGTAGTTTATGTAAATGCAGGACAGTGTAATAAAGAAGTAGTAATAAAAATTAAAAAACTTTCTAATTCTTTAGCAGAAGTTGATGTAGAAACAAATTGTGATTATATAAACCAAGCAAAAAAAGAATTAAGAAATATCAAAGTTGGAGAAGAACTTAGCTTAAAAATGTGTGAAACACAGGTTCATAAAGTCTGTTCAAAATATGTATGTAGAACGAGTTGTGTTGTCCCACAGGCAATATTAAAAGCAATTGAAGTCGAATTTGAGATTTTCTCACCACAAAATTGTTCAATAGAATTTATAGAAATTTAAGTATAAAATAACTTTTCTTGTGATAAAAATATTTTATTTTACCAAATATATCCTATTAATTATTTAATTTTTCTCTCATATTGACAAAAACAATAATTTTTTGTAAAAAAATATACATTAAAATTTTTAAATATCATTTTTTGTTCTAAAAATATCATTTTTTGTTCTAATTTTTAACAATAAAATATAAAATTTGGAGTTTTTTATGAACAAAGATTTATTAAATAGGTTAATAAGGTATAAAAAGATTGCAACAAAAATGAAAGAACTAGGTTTTATTCGTGTGTTTTCTGTTAATTTAGCTGATGCTTTAGGTATAAATCCTGTAAAAGTAAGAAAAGATTTTTCTTTTTTGAACATAAAAGGTAAAAACAAGGGTGGTTATGATATAGATTATTTAATAAAAAAAATAGATGAAATTTTAGGTAAAGATGGTGTAGAGAAAGTAATAATTGTTGGTGTAGGAAATATTGGTTCTGCACTAATCAACTATCCAGGATTTGAAAATGTTGGAATAAAAATTGTTGCAGGGTTTGATATTGATCCTAAAAAAATTAAAGAAGATGCTGAAATACCAATTTATCATTTAGATAAGATGAAAGAAGTTTTAAAGAAAGAAGAAATAAAAATTGGCGTTTTAAGTGTTCCTGAAGTTGCTGCTCAAAGAGTTGCTGAACTTATGATAAGTTATGGAATTAAAGGCATACTTAATTTTTCTCCTGTTAGGTTGAAAGTTAAAGATTGTATAGTAAATGATGTACATATTGAAGCAGAGTTAGAAAATCTTATTTATTCTGTAAAGTTTGAATTTAAAAATTTTGCTAATAAGGAGAATAAAGATGACCACACCAATTGAAATTTTAAAAAAGAAAAAACAAGAAGCCATTGACAGAATTTATAACAAAACATATTTTTCAGATAAAGTTATATATGTTGGTATGGCAAGTTGTGAAATTGCAGCTGGTGCAAAAGAAGTTATGGAGATTTTTAAAGATGCAGTTAAAAAAGGACAAATCACAACTTATGTAACTCAAAGAGGATGTGTTGGTATGTGTAGTGTAGAACCAACTGTTGATATTGTAGAAAAAGGAAAGATGCATACAAGATATATAAAAGTAACTCCTGATGTTGCAAAAAGAATTATAGAAGAACATATAAAAAAAGGACAAATTGTTAAAGAAAATGTTTATTTTGGCAGTAAACAGAAAAGTATTGTTATCTGCAGAGGTGCTTTTTGTTTAAACCAAAAAACTGAGGATGTTATAGAAGAAATTGAGAAAGAAATAAAACAAAGAAATTTACAAGACAAAGTAGAGTTATGTTTCTCAAGTTGTATTGATTTATGTGATGAAGGACCAATTGTAATTGTATATCCTGAAAATAGAATTTATACTAATGTTAAAGTAGAAGATGTGAAATTAATTATTGAACAAGATATTATCAATTCTAAACAAGCAGAAGGTGTCAATGTTTTACAGAATGGATATTTTAAGTTTATAAAAATTCTTGGGGATTATAAAAATTTTAAAAGACAAAAACGTATTGTTTTAAGAAACTGTGGAATAATTGATCCTGAAAATATTGATGAATATCTACTTGTAAGAGGTTATGAAGCATTAGCAAAAGTTTTGACTTATATGACTCCTAAACAGGTTATTGAAGAAATAAAAAAGTCAGGTCTTCGTGGGAGAGGTGGTGCTGGGTTTCCTACAGGAGTTAAATGGGAGATTACATCAAAGGAAATTTCAGATGAAAAATTTGTTATTTGTAATTCAGATGAAGGAGATCCTGGTGCTTTTATGGATAGAAGTACGATTGAAGGTGATCCGCATAGTATTATTGAGGGTATGATAATAGGAGGTTATGCTATAGGTAGCAGCAAAGGTATTGTTTATATAAGAGCAGAGTATCCATTAGCAGTTGAAAGAATTAAGAAAGCAATTGAACAAGCAAAGAAAGAAGGTTTTCTTGGAGAAAATATTTTAGGAAGTAATTTCAGTTTTGATATTGAGATAAGGTTAGGAGCAGGTGCATTTGTCTGTGGTGAAGAAACAGCATTAATTCATTCAATTGAAGGGCATCGTGGTATGCCAAGACCACGACCACCATACCCGTCAATTCAAGGACTTTTTAATAAACCAACTTTGATAAACAATGTTGAAACATGGGCTAATATTCCTTTTATAATAATTTCTTCTGCAGAATTGTTTAATAAAATAGGGACAAAAACAAGTAAAGGAACAAAAGTATTTGCTTTAGCTGGAAAGATTAAAAATACAGGATTAGTTGAAGTTCCAATGGGTATAAAATTAAGAGAGATAGTTGATGAAATAGGTGGTGGTATAATAGAAGATAAAAAGTTTAAAGCGCTACAGACAGGAGGTCCTTCTGGAGGTTGTCTTGCAGAAGAACATCTTGATACAGAAGTAGATTACGAATCACTTACTTCTGTGGGATCAATAATGGGTTCTGGCGGAATGATAGTAATTGATGAAGATTCTTGTATGGTTGCTGTGGCTAAATTCTTCTTAGAATTTACACAAAACGAATCCTGTGGCAAGTGTACACCTTGTAGAGAAGGTACAAAAAGAATGTTAGAAATTCTCACACGGATTACTGAAGGTAAGGGTCAAGAAGGTGATATAGAAAAATTAGAAAGATTAGGAAATATGATAAAAAAATCATCACTTTGTGGGTTAGGACAGTCAGCACCAAATCCTGTATTAAGCACTACAAAAAATTTTAAAGATGAATATGTTGAACATATAAGAGATAAAAAATGTAGAGCAAAATTTTGTACAAATCTTTTAACTTATGAGATAAAAGAAAATTGTATTGGTTGTGGTGCATGTAAAAAAGTATGTCCAGTTGAAGCGATCTCAGGTTCGCCAAAACAAATACATAAGATTAAACAAGATATATGTATAAAATGTGGTGGATGTTGGCGTGTATGTAAGTTTGATGCTATTTCAAGAAATTAGTTATAAAAATTTTTAAATTAAGGAGAAAAATTTATGGCTAGATTAATAACTGTATATGTAAACAATAAACAATACCAAGTGGAAGACGGACAAACAATAATGCAGGCTTTAGACAAGCTGGGATATCATATTCCAAGGTTGTGTTATCATCCAAAACTTTCAATAGAAGGTGCTTGCAGAGTTTGTATAGTAGAAGTTGATGGTATGAGAAATTTTGTAGCAAGTTGTGCATATCCAATAAGTGATGCTATGAAGATAAGTACAAACACACCAGAACTTCGTCGTGCAAGAAGAGATATCGTTGAACTTTTAGTAGATAATCATCCAATGGATTGTCATATTTGTGATAGAAATGATAATTGTGAACTACAAAGATTATCCTACGCTATGGGAATAAAACAAAGACATTTTGTTGGTGAAAGAAAGAGGTATCAAAAAGATGTATCTTCAGTTGCTGTGATAAGAGATCCAGAAAAATGTGTATTGTGTGGCAGATGTGTAAGAGTATGTTCAGAAATTCAGGGTGTGTTTAATTTATCTTATGCATATCGCGGATTTAAAACAGTAGTTACAACAGCTTTTGATATACCAATAGCAGAGAGTGTTTGTAGTTCATGTGGCCAATGTATAAATGTTTGTCCTACAGCAGCATTTTTAGAGAAAAATTATACACAGGAATTGTTTGAAAAACTTTGTGATCCAGGTTTGATAAAAGTGGTACAATTTGCTCCATCTGTTAGAGCAGCAATTGGTGAAGCTTTTGGTTTTCCTGCAGGTATATCCAAAGAAAAAGAGACAATCGCAGCATTAAAAAAATTAGG
This sequence comes from uncultured Endomicrobiia bacterium, assembly GCA_937928765.1. Taxonomy (GTDB): domain Bacteria; phylum Elusimicrobiota; class Endomicrobiia; order DTEH01; family DTEH01; genus JANXDG01. Next base: position 51,295 of record CALFVX010000003.1, on the reverse strand, counting down.
GTTTGATTATGTTTTTGATACACAATTTGGTGCTGATTTAACTATTATGGAAGAAGCAAACGAGTTTCTAGAAAGGTTAAAAGGTAATGGTAAACTACCGATGATAACATCTTGTTCTGCAGCATGGATGAAATTTATGGAACAGTTTTATCCAGATATGATTGAAAATATATCAACTTGTAAATCTCCTATGTCTATGCTTGGTGCAATGATAAAAACATATTTTGCAGAAAAAATTAAAGTTGATCCTGAAAAGATTTTAAGTGTAGCGGTAATGTGTTGTACAGCAAAAAAGTATGAAGCAAAAAGGCCAGAACTTTTGGTTAACGGATTATCTGCTGTAGATATAGTTATAACTACAAGGGAACTTGCCTGGATGATAAAATCTGCAGGGATTGATTTTGTAAATATTCAGCCAGAAGAGTTTGACAATCCTTTAGGTATCTCAAGTGGTGGTGGAGCAATTTTTGGTACTACTGGTGGTGTTATGGAGTCAGCTATAAGAACAGCATATGAGATTTACACTGGTGAACCACTTATGGAAATAGAGATATCCCAAATTCGTGGGATGCAAGGTATCAAAGAAGGTAGTATAGAATTAGATGGTAAAAAAATTAATGTTGTGGTAGCACATGGTTTAGGTAACGCATCAAAAGTTTTAGAGATAATAAAAAAAGAACCACAGAAATATCATTTTGTAGAAATTATGGGTTGTCCTGGTGGATGTATAGGTGGTGGAGGACAGCCGTACGCTGGAGCAAATTCTATTCCTTTAGATGAGAATATTTTAATGAAAAGGGCAGAAGCACTTTATGGAATAGATAGAAAAAAAACTATTCGTAGAGCACATAACAATCCTGCTATAAGAAGATTGTATAAAGAATTTTTAGGTAAACCATTAAGTGAAAAAGCTCACAAACTTCTTCATACACATTATAGCCCAAAATATCCAAAAGGTATAATTCCAAAAGAGATGACTCTGAGATAATAAACAAAAACTGAGACAGAGGAAATTCTTCTGTTAACAATTTTTAAAAATATGAAATATTACAATTGCTAACATATATTTTAGCAGATAAATATATAAGTTCTATCAGAGCAAATTTTTGAATAACATATTAAAATCTTAAACATAAATACCAAATATATATTATAAAGGAGTGGTTTATGCAAATAAAAGATATTGTTCAAGAGAAAAAACAACAAAATATACAAATTTTAAAAGAATATTTGGAGTCGTTTAAAAACAGATCAAGGGCAGAATCAAACCTTTTAACAATTCTACACAAAGTGCAAGAACTTTTTGGTTATTTAGACAAAGAAGCAATAGAAGAAGTAGCTACAATAATTCAGGTACCACTTTCACATATTTGGGGTGTTGCAACTTTTTATCATTATTTTAAACTAAAAAAGCCCGGCAAACATATTATTTCCGTATGCTTGGGTACAGCATGCTATATAAAAGGAGCAGATGAAATTGTAGCAAAGCTAAAAGAAGAACTTAAAACAGATTTAGGTGGAGTAAGTGAAGATGGACTTTTTAGTTTTGAAGAAGCACGCTGTTTAGGTGCTTGCAGTTTAGCGCCGGTTGTGATGATTGATGACAAGATTTATGGTAATTTAACACCACAGATGATACCACAAATTATAAAAGAATATAAAAGGAAACATAAAGAATGAAAACTACACAACTAAAAACATTTATTGATCCACAAAAAATTTGGGATGTTATAGAGAAGAACAAAAATCCGTCTAAAAAACAGATTGAAGATATTATTGAAAAATCTAAATCAGTTAAAACTTTAACTCCAAATGAAGTTGCATGTTTGATAAATTTAAAAGATGAAGATTTTTGGCAAGAAATATTTAAAGTAGCATTAGAGATTAAAAAGAAAGTTTATGACAACAGGATTGTAGTTTTTGCACCGTTATATCTAAGCAATTATTGTGTTAACAAATGTGTCTACTGCGGTTTTAGAAGCACAAATAAAAATGTTGTAAGAAAAAATTTGACATTAGAAGAAGTAAAAAATGAAACTGAAACTTTAGCAGGAAAAACTGGACACAAAAGATTAATTGCTGTTTTTAGTGAACATCCACAGTATTCAAATATTGAGTATATAACTGATGTTTTAAACACTATATATTCAGTAAAAATAAAAACTAAAAATTCTTATGCTTCGATTAGAAGAGTAAATGTTAACTGTGCTCCTTTAAGTATAGAAGAACTGAAGCTGTTAAAGCAATCAGGTATTGGAACATATCAAGTTTTTCAAGAGACATATCATCCAAAGATGTATCAAAAACTACATTCCAAAGGTACACCAAAAAGTGATTATTTATGGCGACTTTATTGTATGCACAGAGCATTAGAAGCAGGAGTTGACGATGTTGGTATAGGTGTGCTTTATGGCTTGTATGATTGGAGGTTTGAAGTTATCTCTTTAGTTTTTCATGCAATAGAGTTAGAAGAAAGATTTGGTGTAGGACCGCATACTGTATCATTTCCTCGGCTTGAGCCAGCAATAAATACACCTTTTGTAGAAAAAACTCCGTATAAAGTTTCTGATGAAATTCTAAAAAAGATTATAGCTATAATACGTTTAGCAATACCATATACTGGTATGATAATTACAGCAAGAGAGAAAAAAGAATTTAGAAACGAAGCAATAAATTTAGGTATAACTCAAACAGATGCTTCATCAAAAATAGGAGTTGGTGCTTATAGCAAAAATTTTGAACAACAAACACCAGAAATTCAACAGTTTATTTTATCAGATACAAGAAGTTTAGAAGAACTTGTAAGAGATTTAGCTGATAAGGGATATATTACTTCATTTTGTACTGCTGGATACAGATGTGGCCGCACCGGAGATAAAATTTTAAGCTTAATTAAATGTGGCAAAGAAGCAATTTTCTGCAAATTAAATGCAATTTTGACATTTAAAGAATGGGTTGACGATTTTGCTTCTGAAGAAACAAAAATGAAAGTTCAACCTTTGATAGAAAAAGAGTTAAAAGAAGTCAAAACAAAAATTCCAAACTTATATCCCTTACTTATAGATTATTATGAAAGGATCTCCAAAGGTGAACGAGATTTGTATTTTTAAGAAATCAAAAATATGAAAAAACAGTATATACTTCAACTTTTTAATATTGAAGATGAGCTTCTTGTAAAAAATGCGTTTGAGATAACAAGTAAATATTTTAATAAAAAAATTTTTGTTCGTGGGTTAATTGAGTTTTCAAATTATTGTGTTAGAAACTGTTTTTATTGTGGACTTAGAAGAGATAATGAAAATCTTCAAAGATACAGAATGGATATTGACGAAATTTTTCAAACTGCAAAACAGATTATTGATTTAGGTATAAAAACAGTAGTTTTACAATCTGGAGATGATTTCTACTATACAGAAGATATGATCTGTAGAATTATAGAAAAGATAAAAAAATACTCAAAAGATGTAGCAATTACACTTTCTATAGGTGAAAGAAAAAATGAAAGTTATAAAAAATTTTATTATGCAGGAACAGACAGATTTTTGTTAAAACATGAAACTTCTAATGAAGAATTATACAATAAAATTCATCCAGATATGAATTTTAAAAGAAGAAAAGAGATCTTGTTTTTACTTAAAGAAATAGGTTTTCAAGTAGGTGCAGGAAATATTGTTGGTCTTCCAGCACAAAATTTAGAAGATATTATAGACGATATAATATTTATGAAAGAACTTGATGTTGATATGGCAGGGATAGGTCCTTTTATACCACAAAAAGATACCCCGTTTAAGGGTTTTCCTAAAGGAGACTTTAATTTAGTTTTAAAAACCTTAGCAATAACAAGAATTGTTTTAAAAACACCAAACCTTCCTGCTACTACAGCTACAGTTTCATTATTTGATGACGAAATGAAAAAAGTTGAGATACTTAAAAAATGTTTTTTATCAGGAGCAAATGTTGTAATGTTAAGTTTTACTCCAGAAAATTATAAAAAAAATTATAAAATTTATGATCAAAGAAAATCTTTGGACTTAAAGATAGTTAAACAAGCAGCAGAAAGTTTAGGTTTAGAAATTTCTTTTCAAAGAGGAGATTCATTAAAAAAATGTATTCAACAACACCAAAAAGTTTAAGATTGCATATAGCAATTTTTGGAAGAACAAATGTTGGTAAGTCATCTCTACTTAATTGTTTAACTCAACAAGATGTTTCTATAGTTTCATCTATACCTGGGACAACTACAGATCCTGTTGAAAAACCGATGGAACTTTTACCAATAGGTCCTGTACTTTTTATTGACACAGCAGGACTTGATGATATAAGCAGTTTAGGGAATCTTAGGATACAAAAAACAATAAAAGTTTTTGAAAGAGCAGATATAATTATTTTGGTAATAGAACCAAATATATGGACTAATTATGAAGAATTTGTAATAAACACTGCTAAGAAATATAATACACCATTATTTGTTGTTTTAAATAAAATTGATATGATAAAACCTAAAGAAGAAATCTTAGAATATTTAAAACAAAAAAATATAAATTTTGTTAAAACAAGTAGTATTAAAAAAAGTTGGCAAACAACTGATATTGTAAAATCAAAACTTATAGAACTACTGCCAGAAGATTTTATAAAACCCTCATCTTTAATTCCTGACGATTTGATAAAAGAAGAAGATTTTGTAATTTTAGTAATTCCAATTGACAAAGAAGCTCCCAAAGGAAGAATAATTTTGCCTCAACAACAGGTTATAAGAGAACTTTTAGACAAAAAAATCAATGTATTAATAACCAATGAAAAAAATTTAAAATATTCATTAGAAAAAATAATCCAAAAACCAAAACTTGTTGTAAGCGATTCTCAAGTTTTTGAAGAACTGTTAAATATTATTCCACAAGATATACCATTTACTACGTTTTCAATACTTTTTGCTAGGATAAAAGGTGATCTTGAAGAATATATTAATGGAGTGAAAACTATAGAAAAAATTAAAGATAACGATATAATCTTAATTGCTGAAAGTTGTAGTCATCATCCTATAGGTGATGATATTGGAAGAAATAAAATTCCTCGTTGGATAAAACAAAAAACAGCCAAAGAAATAAAAATAGAATCTTGTTCTGGAAAAGATTTTCCTGAAGATCTTAAAAAATATAAGCTTATAATTCAATGTGGTGGTTGTATGACAAACAGAAAAGAAATTCTTTCAAGAATTTATAAAGCAAAATCACAAAATGTTCCTATAACAAACTATGGTATAACTATTGCCTATCTAAAAAATGGTTTAAGAAGATCTTTAGAAATATTTCAGTAATTTATAAGTTTAATGAAACATAAAATTAGATATATTTTTAATTCTTAATCCATATTTTTCAGAGATTAAATTTGCGGTAATTCTTGCTGATTCAAATATTGTAGGCAAACCACTTCCTGGATGTGTTCCTCCACCAACAAGATAACAATTTTCAAAACATTCAAATTTATTTCTTGGCCTAAAGTATAACATTTGAGAAAGATTATGTGCTAGATTAAATGTTGCTCCATAGTAAACATTAAAATCATTTTGCCAATTAAGTGGTGTGATAATTTTTTCTATTTCTATATTTTCCTTTAAATCTTTAAGTTCTGTTCTTTTTATAACTTCATTTAAAACTATATCTTTAAAATTTTCTTTTTCTTTTTCCCAGTCAATTTCTGCTTTAAGATTTGATACAGGAACAAGAATATAAATTGTTGATTTCCCTTTAGGAGCAACTGTTGGATCTGTTAAAGAAGCGTTTTGAATATAAAAAGATATACTTTTTGGCAATCTAAAGTTTTTAAAGATATCATCAACATTTTCTTTATATTCTTTTGCAAAAAATATATTATGATGAGGAATGTTGTATTTCTTTTTTACTCCAAGATAAATCATAAATGTAGAACAAGAATATTTCTTTTTAGAAAGTTTTTTTGCAGAATACTTCTTAACATAGTTCGGATCAATCAAATTAGTTACTGCGTAGGAAAAATCTGCATTTATAATAAAATCATCTGCTTCAACAAAACTACCATCTTTGAGTTTAACTCCAACTATTTTTCTTGAACGATTCACAATTTTTTCTACAGGTTTGTTTAAAACTAATTTTCCACCATTTTCAACAAAGACCTTTGCCATTGCAGAAGAAATTTTGTTTAATCCACCTATTACATGATAAATACCCCATTTGTGTTCAACATAAGCAACCATAGCAAACGCGCCAGGACATTCCCAAGCAGACATACCAAGATATTTTGATTGAAATGTAAAACATAGTTTTAAAATTTCATCATTAAAGTAATAGCTTAAAACTTGATATACACTTCTGCCTATTTCAAGATGAGGTAATGCTCTAATTAGAGTCTTTGAAAACATATCTTTTAAAGAACTATATGGTTTTGTAAGACATGGCAGTAAATATTTTAATCTTTTTTCTTCATTATAAAGGTATCTATAAAAATTTTTTTCTTCGCCAGGAAATTCCTTTTTTATAACTTCTTCAGTTTCTTTGTGATCATCATACATTAAAACTTCCTTATTAAAAAATTTTAATCTATACATTGGTTTTAATCTAACAAATTTTAAATAATCTAAAGAATTTTTTCCTGCTTCGTAAAACATTTCGTCTAATATATGTTTCATCATAAGAAAGGTAGGACCTGTATCAAAAGTATATCCATCAATTTCTATAGAAGCATTTCTTCCACCAACAATTTTTTCTTTTTCAAAAATCGTTACATCAAAACCCCTTTTTGCAAGAATCATTCCTGCGGTCAAACCACCTGGCCCAGCACCTATAATTATTATCTTTTTGTTCATAGTTAGTTTTTAAATCTAAATTTTTTACATAAAAAAAAATAAATTTTCAACAGAAAAAATTTTTTAATAGTTGTTTTATATAGATAAAAATATTGAAATATTAAATTTGATTAAGTAGAATTTTAAAAAAACTCAAAGAAAAATCTATAATATATGCATCTTTAGTCAATTCATCAGAAATATCTTGATATAAAAGGGTTATAAAAGTTTTAGATAGAAGGACTTTTATCTAAAAAAGTTTTTGGAGCTAAAACTAAATGATATAAAAATCATCCACAATTAATTAGATTTAAAAATTGCATAAGAAAGATTGAAGCAATTAATAAATATCTTTTTGAATTTTATAAGGAGGCAAAAATAGAGGTTATAATTTTAAAAAAGAAAAAATAAATAATATAGATGTTAACTTTAAAATCCTTATCACTTCAGAATAAATAAAGTTTTAATTTAACCATCTTTTAAAAAGACTTAAATTCAGATATAGAAAAAAGTATAAAGAAATAAAATCTATTAAAAAATAGATGTTCATACAATATTTTGGTTGTTACTAGTAAGATAGAATTTTGGAAAAAATATAAAGGTTGATTTATTAATTTTTAAATAAATTTGTAATAATTTTTTATCTATTTTCTAATAAAAAATTCTTTGTTGCTTCTACTATTTTTTTTGCTTGTATGTGTAAAAATTCTTCATTTAACAGAATTGATTCATCTTCAGGATGTGTCAAATATCCTATTTCTATCAAAATAGCAGGAATTCTTGTTTGTCTTAATATTGGATAGTTAAAATTTGCTACAAGACCACTTCCTTTATTTTTCCATAAATTTAAAAGTTCAACATACACTTTTTGAGCAAAATTTTTAGAATGTTCATGTTTATAGAAAACACTTGGGCCACTTTCTGAGTTTAAATAACCATTCTCAGTATTACCTGCATTTGTATGAATAGAAATTATAATGTCTGCAGAACTCTCATATGCAACTTTTAATCTTTCTTCAAAAGATGGGTTTGTATCTCCTTGTCGCATAAGAATAACTTTTGATGATTCTTTTTCAAAATATTTTTTTAGTGTTTCTACAAAAAATAAATTTAAATTTTTTTCCTTAGTTCCAGCAAGACCTACTGCACCTGTATTGTTTTCTCCGCCATGGCCTGCTTCCAAGGCTATTTTTATTCCATAAAGTGGATTTTTATTATTTATTTTTGGTGGATGTTTCAAATATATTTTTAAATCTGATTGAGATGTTTCAAACCACAAACCCCATAATTGTTTTTGTTTTATTTTAATTTTCATCCTTACATAACCATCTTCAATCTGTGTAAGTTTTATATCTTTTACAATTTTTGAGTTTGGATTTTGTATAATCCATGTTGTAGCAAGATGTGTGTTGAAAAAATCTACAATGATATAAGTTTGGTCATCATCAACAAAACTTGAGATTGAAAACGGAGTTTGTTCTTTCCATGGAATAAGAATTTGTTCTGATGTATCTCCAACAAGGACAGAACAACTATTAAAATAATTTTGTAAAATTTTATTTTCTTTAGTAAAAGAAATATTTTTTTCTTCAACCCATCCTGATAAAGAATAAGAAAGTTTTACTTTATAATTATTTTTTTGTTTTCCTATAATTTGTAATTTTATATCTTTTGGCAATTCTGTTATATAAGGTCCACCAAGACGAACATAATGTAAGCCGTAATTTATAGGTGTTTTTGTAGATATTGTTTTTGCAATCAAAGGATATGCTGAATTCCAAACTTCAATATTTATATCTGTTGGGTAAACTTTTGTTTTAACTTTTTGTTTCTGAAAGAAAAACTTTTTAGGTTCTTTGTAATCATAACAAAATTTTAATTTTGTTTTTTTAGAAGAAAAATTTAAAGGTATAAGATATGATTTATAATAAACTCCAGGTTCAATTTCGTCAAGGAAAATTTTTTCGTTGTTGTCAAAACATAAAGCATATAGATTTTTACCACTTTGAAATTTTACTTTTAATTCTAAAACATCGTTTGTGAAAAGCATAAGATCTTCTTTAGGAAGTATAAGAATAAACTCTTCTTTTTGTTTTGTTTCTTGTTGTTGTATAATTTCTGTTTTTGTTGAATAGTTTATGGTTATAAAATGCGTTGATATATTTTTATTAAGGTTATCAGTTATTACAAACTTAATTATGTTATCTTGTGGTTTTAATTTTATTTTGTCTACTACGAAAATTCCAGTATCGAAAACTTTTGGATTTTTTGAAATTGTTTCAGAAAAAACACTGACTTTGTTTGTAGGATAAGTTCTTGCTAAGATATGTATAGGAGATTTTGTAGTATAAAAATCTTTTGGGTTTATAATGTGAAAGAAAAGTTTTTGTCTTTCAGAAGAAGCGTTGTTAATAATTATAGGATCTAAAACTTTTATTTTATTTTCGTTAAAAGTAATACTTGAGATAAAAACTTTTCCACAATAAGGGTAATAGAACTCTAAACTTAAAAGTTGTGTTGTTGAAATGTTTACAAAAGAAAAAAGTCCGTCATAAGAAGTAAAAGTTTGTAGTGTTTTTCCATTAGAATATAAAAGTTTTACCCAAACATCTTCAATAGGAAAATTTTTTTCATCTAAAATTTTACCTAACAAAATAGAATTGTTAAATTTGATTATTGGGAAAGAAGGAGTGGTTTGTAGAGTTAAAGTTGTAGTTGAAAAATTAACTACTCCTAAAATATTTTTTGAGTATATTAGATCAAAGTCTTCTTTTTTAATATTTTCTTTAATTCCTAAAACAACTTTTTCTTTTTGAAAAATTTTTAAAAAATTATCTATTTTTTTAAAATTTTTAGATTCAATTTTCGGTAGAATAAAATCGCAAAGGTTGTTTTCTATCCAGTTTTTATAATCTTGAAAATTTTTATAAAAACTTCCTTCTAATGTGAAAGAATCTTTGTAGATACTATCAACAACGACACCTATTAGTAAATCTTTTCTTTTTTGTTTTATCTCAGAATATAAATCAGATATAAATTTGTTTAGTTGTTCTCTTTGGAAGTCTTCATATTCTAAAACTTGTGGATTACCACGAGTATAAAATCTTTTTAAAGAAACATCGTCATAACTTGTATCTCTTGAAGGATAAAATAAGTTTTCAAAAATAACACCATCAACTTGGTATAAAGAAATGAATTCTTTAACAATATCTCTTAAATATGTCTGTACTTCAAGATTGCTACAACTTAAAAAATATGGTTCATAAAAACTTCTATCTTTTCTTTTACACAACCATGATTTTTTAAAATTAGTATTTGTCCTAAATAAATCCATAAGAACAAAAAATTTTAATTTATATTTTTTTGATTCTTCAATTGCAAAAGATAAAAAATCTTCTTTAATATTTTCTGAACCAAAAAGTTGAGAAGTTTCTACATAAGAACTTTTATAAATAACAAATCCTCTCCATTTTACTACAAATATGATAGTATTATAATTGTTTTCGCTTGAAGTTTTTAAAATTTTTTGAATATTATTTTTAGTTGTTTGAGAATTTGTAGAAATCCAATCAGAAGGATAAATAATTTTTGCATATATTATTGATTTGTTAGAATCAAAATCTTGTGTTAAAGAAAAAGATAAGAAACTTATTAGACTGAGTAATTGTATTATAAAATACTTTGCAAATTTTTTTATATAAATTTTTTTAATCATAAAATTTTATTACAATAAATTTTTGTTAATTTCCATATATTAAGTTGAATTTTGAGACAAAAAATTGTATTGAAATTAAAGATATAATTTTAAGTAAAATATATGATAGATATTAATCTTATAAGAAACAACAGAACATTTGTTGAAGAAAAACTTTCTCTTCGTGGAGAAAAAATTGATCTGTCAAATATTGTTTTTCTTGATGAACAAAAAAGAAAACTTCAACAACAGGCAGATATTTTAAGAAACAGAAGAAAAAATCTTTCAGAAGAAATCGGTAAACTAAAAAAAGAAAATAAGCAGCCAGATAATTTACTTAAAGAAATAGAAACACTCAAACTTCAACTTGAAGAAATAGAAACAAAACTTAAAGATGTAGAAACACAACTTACAAAAGAACTTTTATACTTGCCAAATATACCAGATGAAAGCGTTACTTATGGAACATCGCAGAAAGATAATAAAGTTGTATACCAATCAGGCGAAGTAAAACAGTATGATTTTGATGTTTTGCCACATTGGGAAATAGGCAAAGTTTTAGATATACTTGATTTTGACAAAACAACAAAAATTTCTGGTTCACGGTTTGTATCACTTAAAAATTTAGGTGCAAAATTAGAACGAGCACTTATAAATTTTATGCTTGATGAACATATAAAAAATGGTTATGAAGAAATATGGTTGCCATATATGGTTACAAAAGAAAGTATCACAGGAACAGGGCAACTGCCAAAATTTGAAGAAGAACTTTATAAATGTACAGATGACGATTTATACTTAATTCCTACAGCAGAAGTTACACTTGTAAATTTCCACAAAGACGAATTTATTTCTGAAGATGAACTACCAAAAAAATATGTTTCCTATTCAGCATGTTTTCGTCGTGAAGCAGGTTCTTATGGAAAAGATATAAAAGGACTTATACGCCTGCATCAGTTTAACAAAATTGAACTTGTAAAATTTACAAAACCAGAAGATTCAGATAAAGAATTAGAGTTGTTAGTAAAAGATGCAGCAAAAATTCTTGAAAAATTAGAACTTACCTACAGAATTATATTATTATGTAGTGGAGATTTAGGATTTTCTTCTTCTAAAACATATGATTTAGAAGTCTGGATGCCAGCAGAAAAAAAATGGCGTGAAATTTCTTCTTGTTCAAACTGTAAAGATTTTCAATCAAGAAGGTTAGATATCAAAATAAAATATAAAAATGGCAAAAAAGATTATGTTCATACATTAAATGGTTCAGGTTTAGCAGTAGGACGAACGCTTGCATGTATTCTTGAAACTTACCAACAAAAAGATGCTACATTAAAAATTCCAGATGTTTTATTAGACTATTTTGGTAAAACTACGATTCCTTGAAATATATTTTAAATACAAACATTTTTTATACAAAGTATTATTTTAACCTGTGGCGTATGTTTACTCTTTATAATTATTTTTGTATCCTTGTTAGCAATATTAGGTTTTTTACCAAAACAGTTTATAATTCCTTGGGAAATTTTTTATAAATATAGTTTTAGATTAAAACTAATTTAAGATATGCTGAACAAATTTTAGTATTATATAAAAAAACAAAATTTTTTTAAATATTTTTGAATTTGTTTTATAATTTTTGTATTATTTTAATAAAATTTTTAATATAAATTAATAAAGGAGGATTTAAAAATGCAACAATATTTAGGTTTTATGTTAGTAATTTTAGGTGGAGCAATATCTGCTGGACTTGCAGGATGTGGTTCTGCAATAGGTTGTGGTATAGTCGGCGAATCTGCAACTGGTGTAACCGCAGAAGATCCTAACAAATTTGGGCTTCTGCTTGTATTACAAGCATTACCAGGGACTCAAGGGTTTTATGGTTTTGTTGGAATGTTTTTAATTTTAGGCAAATTAGTTGGTGTTGAGATCACACAGATATCTATTTCTCAAGGTTTAGCTATAGTTTTTGCTGCAATTCCTGTTGGACTTATAGGACTTATTTCTGCAATATTTCAGGGTAAAGTATGTGCAGGTGGAGTAAACCTTGTTGCAAGAAGACCTCAGGAAGTTGCAAAAGCCATGGTTTATGGTGCTGTAGTTGAAACTTATGCTATACTAGGATTAATATCTACAATTTTGTTATTACAAAACATAAATTTAGGATAATAAAAATGAAAGAAATTGAAAACATAATACAAAAAATAGATGTTGAAGTAAGAAATAAGATAGAAGAAATTAAAAAATCTACTGAAGAAAAAAAAATTGAACTGCAAAAAAAATATAACGACTTATTTGAAGAACAAAAAAATTTTTTAGAAAAAGAATTTGAAGAAAATTTACAATTATCAAAAAAGAGAATTTATGCAGATAAGTTTGTAGAATATAACAAAAAAATTGAAGAAATCAAAAACCAATTATTTAATGATTTGTTAAAAAAAATTAAAAAATCAATTTTAAATATCGGCAAGACTGATTATTATAAAATGTTAAAAAATTTTTTGTTAAAGAGTTTGTTTCTTAATGAGCATAATTATGTAATATTTGACAGTTCTGATATATTAAAAAAAGATGAAAAAGAAAATTTAATAAAAGAAATTATACAAGAAATTTCTAAAAATTATCCTTCCACTAAGATTGATATTAAGGAAGACACAAAAGAAAATTTTAGTTTTGGAATAAAAATTGTTTCAGATAAAAAATCAAAAGAATTTTCTTTAGATACGATTGTTGATTTAATAAAACCTTTATGTGAAGAAGAAATAAACAAAATTATTTTCTGAAAATAAAAATGAACTACACATTTCAAGTTGCTTATCTTAATACTTTTAGGCAAAAAAAAATTATTCCTAAAAATATATTAGAAGAATTAAAATTGACAAAAAATTTGTCATCTTTAGTTTCTGTACTTAAAGAGTATAAATATAGTAAAATTTTTTCATTTAATGACATAGAGAAAGAAATTTACGATTCAGTAAATTTCGAATCATTACTAGAGAAAGAAATTATAGAAACTTTAAATCTTACATCTGAGCTGTTATTAAACAAACATAAAGTCTTAATTCCATGGTTAAAATATTTTTATTCTAGAAATTTTGAAAATATCAATTCAGTAATTTTATTTTTTAATAAATACTTTTTAGTTTTTAAAAAATTAAATTCTAAAATTTGTGAAAATATTTTTAAACTAACAATAGATTTTGAAAACATAAAACTTTTTTTATATTATACACAAATTTTCATAAATACTTCAACACAACAGTTATATTTTTTACAATATGGAAATATAAAGGAATATGTATTCAAAGATTCTTTTCCGTCAATTGAAACTTTAAATAAATATATAACAACTACATTTTACCAAAAAATAAAACTTTCACCACAGCCTATAAAAGAAAATTTAAATTATTATTTTAACCAATATTTACAAGAATTTATCTGGCAAAGTAAATTTTATTATTTCACAATTGAACCTATAATCGCGTATTTCTTTGAAAAATTGATAGAAACACAGGAATTAAAAGAAATTTATTACAACATAAAAATTAATAGACAAACAAATTTATAAAGATGACAAACAGAATTGCTAATTTTATAACTAAAAATCTTGTGTTATGGCTAATACTGTGTGTAATTTGTGGTTATATTTATCCAGCAGTACTTTTAAAACTTAAACATTACAATGACTGGTTTTTTAGTTTAACAATGTTTGGGATAGGGTTTGTGTTGAATCTTGAAGATTTTATCAATATATTTAAAAGATTCCATATTGTTTTGTTAGGCACATTAGCACAGTTTATAATTATGCCTTTGGGTGGTTTTTTGGTAGGAAAAATTTTTAATTTAAATGATACTTTGAGGCTAGGTTTTATTATCACGGGAGCCGTACCTGGAGCAATGGCGTCAAATATTATATCTTATTTAGCAAAAGCAGATGTTGCTTATTCTATATCTTTGACCACAACATCTACTTTGTTATCTCCGGTTTTAACCCCGTTGTTTATCTATATTTACGCTTCAGGTTTTATAAAGGTTGAATTTTGGAAGATGTCTTTTAGTATTTTAAAGATGGTTGTTATACCAGTTATAGCTGGATTGTTAATAAAAAGCAAATTTAAAACTAAAATAGAAAATTTTGTAAATATTTTTCCTGCGTTGTCAACCATATTTATAGCGTTTATTTGTGGAGTTGTGGTTGCGTTAAACAAAAATTCTATAGCTGCCTCAAGCTTTAGCATAATCTTATCAGTTTTAGTATTAAACTTTTGGGGACTAATTTTAGGATATCTTGCAGGGATGTTTTATAAACTTCAAGAAAACCACAGACGCACTTTAGCGATAGAAGTAGGAATGCAAAATGCAGGATTAGGTGCAGTATTGTCATTAAAACACTTTAGTTCTGAAACTTCAATACCGTCAGCTGCATTTGCTACTTTTTGTGTTATCACAGCATCAATTTTAGCAAAAATTTGGAGCAAGAAATGAAAAAGGTTAAAATAGTAAAAGAAATTATAGCAAAATACTATGCTGAAAGAAAATATCTTTCTTCTTCCGAAGCTGCTAATTATTTAGGTATCGATGTTAAACAACTCCATTCATTAGTAAAATCTGGTGTTATAAAAACAAAAATTGCCACAAGCGGTCAAATGCGGTTTGATATTGAAGATCTAAAAAGTTACGAACGAATGTTTTGTAATAAAGAAATAATAACGAAAAAACATAAAAAATTTTATTCTTTAGAAATAAACTCTACTACACAAAAAATTTTTGTTAAAAATTCAATGAATATGTCAGAATTATGTAATAATAGTGTTCATCTTATGGTCACTTCTCCGCCTTATTTTGATACAAAGATGTATTCAAAAAAACCAATAGAAAATGACTTAGGTGATGTGCATAATATTGATGAATGGTTTGAAAAAATTTCTAAGGTATGGAGTGAAGTGTTTAGGGTTTTACATCCGGGAAGAAAAGCATTTATAAATATAATGAATCTCCCTATTAAATTAGAAAACGGTAGTTTCAAAAGTTTAAACTTAGTTGGAAAAACGATTGATATCTGTGAAAAAATAGGATTTGTTTTTAAGCGAGATATAATCTGGCAGAAAACAAACTCTGTAAGAGCACATTTTGGAACTTATCCTTATCCTGGTGGAATTTTGATAAATCACACTCATGAGTTTATACTTGAGTTTGAAAAACCAGAGCAAAATGGATTTGACAAATATTCTCATCTAAGTAAAGAACAAAAAGAGAAATCAAAATTAGACAAACAATTTTGGATAGAAATTAAAAAGAGTGATGTTTGGGTAATGAAACCAGAAGGAAGTGGTGACAAAAGGTTACATGTAGCTGCTTTTCCTATTGAATTACCTTTTAGAATAATTAGAGCTTTTAGCTATGTTGGAGAAACTGTATTAGACCATTTTGTAGGTTCTGGGACAACACTTTTAGCAGCAGCTGATCTACAAAGAAATGGTGTTGGTTACGAAATAAACCCTGAAATAGCAGAAGTTGCTTATAAAAGAATGAAGAAATACCATCCTAAATTTATATAAGTAATAAGTTATGAAACCTGATGCTAAAACAACTTATGCACAGTCAAGTGATATAAGACCACGAACTTTTAATGGATGAGATAAATATGAATTGTAAAATATCAAAAATTATACAACTTCTACAAAAAGAATATCCAGAGGCAAAAACAGCATTAGAATTTTCAAATCCGCTTGAAATACTTGTTGCAACAATACTTTCTGCACAATGTACTGACGAACGTGTAAACAAAGTTACCTCACCTCTTTTTAAAAAATACAAAACTGTTGATGATTATGCTAATGCTGACATTAAGAAGTTTGAACAAGAAATAAAATCAACTGGCTTTTATAAAATGAAAGCTAAAAATATAATCAATGCAGCAAAGATGATAAAAGAGAAATTTTCAGGTAAAATACCAGATAATATGGAGGATCTACTTAAACTTCCTGGTGTTGCAAGAAAAACTGCTAATGTAGTGTTAAACAATGCATATGGTAAAGTTGAAGGTATTGTTGTTGATACACATGTAAGAAGATTGTCTTACAGAATCGGTTTAACAAAAAATACTGATCCACCAAAAATTGAACAAGATTTAATGAAAATTGTCCCAAAAGATAAATGGCTGGTTTTCCCTTATCTTCTTATAAACCATGGAAGAAAAATATGTACTGCAAGAAAACCTTTATGTGAAAAATGTGTGATTAAAAAGTATTGTGAAAAAAACTTTTAAAAATTAAAATCTAATATTATTGCAGAGATCAAATGAATTAAGGAGTAAAAATTTATGTCTCTAAAAATAGCAGTTATAACACCAGGAGGTGATGCTCCTGGGATGAACGCAGCAATTCGTGCTGTAGTAAGAGAATCTTTAAAAGAAAAATGGAAAGTTTTTGGTGTTTATTTTGGATATCAAGGATTGATTGAAAAAAATATAAGACAACTTAACTCAAGATCTGTAAGTGGAATTATTCAACACGGTGGAACAATACTTAAAAGTTCTCGTTGTGAACAGATAAAAACTGATTCTGGTTTAAAAAAAGCTATCTCAACACTTAAAGAATTGAAAATTGATTATTTAATAGTTATCGGTGGTGACGGTTCAATAAAAGCAGCTGAAAAAATCTCAAAATACATTCCTGTTATTTGTATACCTGCAAGTATAGATAACGATGTCTTTGGGACAGATGAAACCATAGGATTTGATACTGCAATAGATACTGCAGTTGAAGCTATTGATAAAATAAGAGATACTGCTACAAGTTTTGAAAGAATTTTTGTGGTAGAAGTAATGGGTAGAGAACACGGATTTTTAGCTTTATCTTGTGCAGTAGCTTCAGGTGCTGAAATTGTAATTATTCCAGAAATAAAATATGATTTAGAGAAAATAGCAAAAAAAGTAAAAGAAGACAAAAATAAAGGTAAAACTTCTGAAATAATAATATTTGCAGAAGGTAGTGGCAATCCACAGGAGTTTGCTATAAAACTTGAAGCAAAAACTAAAATACCAACACGTGTTTCTTCTTTAGGTTATATTCAACGTGGAGGTTCTCCGTCAGCAAGGTCAAGAATTATAGCATCACTTTTTGGAGAGCATGCAGTTGAACTTATTAAAAAAAATCAAAAAAATAAAGTTGTAGTTATACAAAACAACAAAGTAAAATCTTTAGATATAAAAGAAGTAACAAATAACGAAAAACAGATAGATAAACATTTGCTTGAATTAATACAAAACTTAGCATAAATTATATTTTACAAATTCTTTAGAGCTAAAACTCATAAAAACTTAAATAAATATTTTACTCTATAGCTTCAACTACTAACGTCTAAGTACAAATTGTAAGAAATCCGCCCAAAATTAAACTTATCAACCAGTCATCTGCATCCATTTTGGTTGTTATTCTTACTTTTTTCAACTTAGTAGTAGCAAGGATTTTATTTGTAGTATTGTCAGATATTGATATTAAACCCCACAACACATACAATACTTTATAACTTTCTTTATAAGGCAAGGTGTCTGTTCTGGATGCTAGTGTTATAGGTGTATCTCTATCAGAAAGAACCCTTACACTATAACATCCTGTTAAACCAATAAGAGACACAACTGTTATTAGACTAACTATTTTTTTAAATAATTCTTTCATATGTTACCCCCCTTACTTCAAGTGTAATTTATAAAAATTTTTCAATACTTAGTTAAACTTCTAAAAAATTTTTTGTATTATCTATTTTAAATTGTGTGTTTAAAAATTTTTCTACAACTTTTATGTTTGCTTTAACATGGTCGGTAAAATCTGCAATTTTTATTTTTCCACCTAATAAGGCTAAATATGGGATTATTTGGTCTGAAGTGTATCTATCCAACGAACCTTTTTTTACGTCTTCTAAAAAAACTTGTGTTACTTCTTTAGCCACGTCTTCAGCTGTTTTTTTGATCTCGCCACATAAAGAACTTCCTACAACAGCGTATTCTGTTTGAGCATAAATTGTTATTCCACAACCATCACAAAGTGTTTGTTGATACTCTATTTTTGTATTGAGGTTAGAAGTAAGTTTTGTTAACTCTTTTTGTGTAGTTGAAACTATTCTTTCTAACACATTTCTTCTTTTTAAATTTAAAGATGCTACACATAAAATATTTATACTTTTTACATCACCAATTTTTTCAACAAAAATTTTTTCTTTTGTTTGTGTTGGCGAAATCTTTACTTCAACTTCAGCACCTCCTTGAGGATAAAAACCATGTTTTAAAACTTTTATATCAATTTCCATACCTAACTTTCTTAACCAAAATCCTAAAACTTTGTCAATAAAATCTAAAGATGCAGCCCATTTGCCATAAGTTGCTCCACCTAAAATTTTTAAATTGATAGGATATTTAAATCCTACTATTAGCAGACTTTGTAATATCAAACCTACAGAACCTGCTGTTGAAATTTTTATATCTATAAATTTTGGTTTAACTTCTTTTGGTTCAAAATAAAGTTCTTTAGAATTTTTATATCCTCCTTCAACTTTTGCGTCTGAAATTTTGGCTAATGCTAAAACACATTGTAGATGTTGTTCTTGTAATCCAGGGTTAGGACGAGAAACACGAATGTTTTTTATATAAAAAGGTTTTTTTAACAGGCACGAAAGTCCTAACGCTGTCCTTAAAACTTGGCCACCACCTATTGAACCATCTATTTCTATCATAACATAGAATTTTTTAAAAAAATTTGGAGATTGTTTTCAACAGACTAATTATTTTAAAATTTTTTTCTTCCTACTTGAATTTCAAAATTTTTTTATATAATACAACCCGAAAATAAAATTAGAAAGGAGGCTATATGCACGAGGTTTTAAACAAACTAAAAAGTGTTCTAAAAGAATCTGAATATAAAAAATTAGAGAAAATAAGAACTACTCAAGTGCACGAGTTTGTTTTAAAATCAATTGAGGTATGCAATCCCAAAGATGTTTTTATTTGTTCTGACACGACGGACGAAATTGCGTATATAAAAAACATGGCGATTGTTTCAAAAGAAGAATCTGCTGCTCTTCTTATCCCAGGACATACTTTCCATTTTGACGGTATAAATGATCAAGGTCGTGACCGCGAAGTAACAAAATTCTTAGTTCCAAAAGGTGATAAACTTTCAAAAAAATTAAACCAGATTAACCGAGAAGAAGGGTTAAACGAAATTTTAGGTTTGTTAAAGAACTCTATGCAAAACAAAACTATGATTGTTCGTTTCTTAACCTTAGGACCAGCAAATTCTGTGTTTTCAATTCCTTGTATGGAATGTACTGACAGTTGGTATGTTGCACATTCAGTAGATTTACTTTACAGAGAAGGTTACCAGATGTTTTTAAATCTTGATGATAATGCAGAAATTTTTAAAACTTTACATTCTTCAGGCGAAGTTGACGAAAATATGGTAAGTAAAAATTACGATAAAAAAAGGATTTATATTGATTACATGACAAATACAGTATATAGCGTAAACACACAGTATGCAGGAAATTCCGTCGGGTTTAAAAAACTTGCTTTAAGGTTAGCAATAAGGAAAGCGCATAAAGAAGGTTGGCTTGCTGAACATTTTATGCTTATAGGAGTAAAAGGTCCTAACGGTAGAAAAACATATTTTGCAGGCGCTTTCCCGTCAGCTTGTGGTAAAACTTCTACTGCAATGTTACCTGGTGAGACAATTTTAGCTGACGATTTGGCGTATGTAAGAAATATAAATGGTGAATGTCGTGCTGTAAATGTAGAAAAAGGAATATTTGGTATAATTCAGGATGTAAATTCCAAAGATGACCCTTTAATATGGCAAGTTTTAAACTCTACAGGCGAGGTTATATTTTCAAATGTATTAATAAAAGATGCTAAACCTTGGTGGCTTGGTATGGGTTGTGAATTGCCAAAAGAAGGTATAAACTTTTCTGGCTATTGGTATAAAGGTAAAAAAGACGAAAATGGTAATGAAATACCTCCTGCACATAAAAATGCAAGGTATACTGTCTCACTAAAAGCGTTGTCAAACTGTGATGAAGAACTTGAAAATACTAACGGTGTAAAACTTTCCGGTATAATGTTTGGTGGAAGAGATTACAAAGGTTATGTTCCT
Source organism: uncultured Endomicrobiia bacterium (assembly GCA_937928765.1). GTDB lineage: Bacteria > Elusimicrobiota > Endomicrobiia > DTEH01 > DTEH01 > JANXDG01. The sequence continues at coordinate 30,639 of CALFVX010000003.1, read as the reverse complement.
GTGCAGCAAAGTTTTGACTGGACACACGGTGTTGTAGCTTTTGGCGCTTCTTTAGAAACAGAAACTACTTTTGCAATAGTAGGTGAAGAAGGAAAATACGAGATAAACATAATGAGTATACAAGATTTTGTTTCAATTCCATTAGGGACATATGTAAAAAACTATATTGAATTTGGCAAAAATTTAGTCAACCCACCAATAATTTTCGGAGTGAATTATTTCTTAAGTGATTTACAAACAGGCGAATTTTTAAATTCAAGGTTGGACAAACATGTCTGGATTAAATGGATGGAATTAAGAGTAAACAAAGATGTTAAAGCAAGAAAAACTCCTACAGGATTAATACCGTTGTATGAAGATTTATTACCTTTATTTAAATCGTTGTTAAACAAAGATTATAAAAAAGAAGATTATATAAAACAGTTTACTATTCGTGTAGTAGAAAATTTATCAAAAATTGACCGAGTAGAAAAATTCTGGCAACAAGAAGAAACTGTCCCTAAAGAAATTTTTCAAGTTTTAGAAGAACAGAAACAAAGATTGTTAGAAGCACAAAAAAAGTTTGGTAATTATATCTCACCTGAGAATTTCGAAATTGTAGAATAAAATAAATAAGTTATGAGATTAGGTTTAGTATGTAAATTTTACAAAACTCCGATAAAGTTCAAAGATACTACTTATAGATATCTAAAAGAATTAAATCATAAAGAACGGTTAAAAAAATTGTCTTCAATTTGTCTTCATAATTCAGAAGCACTTTTAAAAGCAATAAATTTTTGTCATTTAAATAATATTGGATGTTTCAGAATAACAAGTAGATTCTTCCCATTAAAAACTCATCCTGAAGTAGGTTATAAAATTGACGATTTACCAGACATAGAAAAAATCAAACAAACAATCTTTTTATGTCGTAAAATGGCTTCTATGTATAATATCAGACTTACGTTCCATCCAGACCAGTTTGTAATTTTAAATTCTCCAAACAAAGACATAGTAAGAAAGTCAATCTTAGAACTAGAATATCACAATGAAATAGCAGAGTTAGTAGGAGCAGATGTAATAAATATTCATGCTGGTGGATTTTATAAAGATAAAAAAACTTCACTTAAAAGGTTATTCGAAGAAATATCAAAATTAGACAAAAAAATTATAAGAAAACTTACTATTGAAAATGATGACAGAATTTATACTCCTTCTGATTTGATAAATTTTTGTATTGAGTATAAAATTCCTTTTTTATACGATATTCTTCACCACCGTTGTAACCCTGATAACTTTACAACTAAACAAGCAACCGAACTTGCTTTAAAAACTTGGAATAGAGAACCAGTTTTTCATCTTTCAAGCAAAAAAATTACTGTTGGTCATAACTTTAAATGTCATCATGCAGATTATGTGGATATAAAAGATTTTCCTAAAGAATGGAAAAAACTAAACATTACTATAGAAGTTGAAGCAAAAGCTAAAGAAGTAGCTATAAAAAAATTACAAAAAGAACTGTTATCTAAAAAAAATAAAATTTTAACAGCTTCAATTTTTTAAAAATACAAGGTTTAGTTTTAACATACTACTTGACTTGTTTTCTTAAATAATATATTAAAAAATAAAATTTGACTATTTTAATCAACGGAGTAAAAATTATGAAAAAAATTGTAAGTATAATAATAGGTTCAGATTCTGACCTTCCTACAATGAAAGATACAGCAAAAATTTTAGACGAGTTCAATGTAGGGTATGAAATAAAAATCTTGTCTGCACACAGAACGCCAGAGGAATTAAAAGAATATATAAAACAAAAAGAACAACAAGGTACTGAAGTTTTTATTGCAGCGGCAGGTGGTGCTGCACATCTTGCAGGAGTAATTGCTTCGTACACAACTTTGCCTGTGATAGGTGTACCTATGGATTCGCCATTAAACGGGTTTGACTCTATACTTTCAATGTTACAGATGCCGCCTGGTGTACCAGTAGCAGTTGTATCAAAAGGAAGTTGGGGTGCAAAAAATTCTGCAATTTTAGCCGTCCAAATTCTGGCTATTAAATATCCTGAACTAAAAGAAAAACTTAAACAGTATAAGATTAAGATGGCAGAAGCTGTAATCCAAAAAAATAACGCTAAAATAAATGAATGAATTAGAAAGACTACTATATCAGTGGCGTAAAATATGGAGCAATACTTCATTTTTTGAACAAATAGATAGTAAAGATGAACTTTTGTCTATATATTTAAAATATATTCCCAAGAACGGGTTAATTCTCGAGGGAGGAGCAGGGTATGGTAGATTAGTTTTTATTCTTTCTCAGCTTGGTTATAAAATTGTAGGTGTAGAACTAGTTAAAGAATGCGTAGAAACAGTAAAGAAAATATATCCAGAAATTGATCTACGTCAAGGCGATGTTAATAAGCTTGATTTTCCTGAAAGTTACTTTGACACATATATTTCTATAGGTGTAATTGAACATTTTATTGAAGGTCCATATCAGGCACTTAAAGAAATGTTTCGAGTTTTAAAAAAAGGAGGTGTTGCAATTGTTTTTGTGCCAGCTTATAATTACTTAAGGCAAATAAAATATACACTAAGAGATTCCATTGGTAGGTTAATAAAGGAAAATTCATTCTTCCGATGGTTATTTGGTAGAAAAAAGATAGTTTATAATATAATGAAATCTAAGCAAGTTTTTTTTCAACAAAAAAAACTTGCCAAGCAAGAAGTAGCAAAAGGTAAATATGCAAGTTTTGGTATTGATCCGGAAAAAGGTGTTTTATTTTTTGAATATCGCTATAAAAGGAATGTTTTGGAAAGAGAATTAACTGAAAACGGATTTCAAATTTTAAACTCATTCCCCGTATGTTACGAATCTGGACTTATTGAGGATTTAGGACAATTTGTGACCCAAAATTTTTCATTAAAAGAAGGATTAAAATCATCTTTAAATTTATTTGGTAAATTTCTTAATATAATTTTCAAAAAAATTAGTGCTCACTTTCATAATCATGGTTATCTTGTAATTGCACAAAAATAAAATTTAAAAACACTTAACAATAAAGAAGCAAAAATGAAAAGTTTATCTTCAAGAATACTAAAAATTTCTCCTTCTTTAACTTTAGGTATAACAGCAAAAGCTAAACAGTTAAAATCGCAAGGTGTTAAAGTTATTTCTTTTGCAGCAGGTGAACCAGATTTTGACACACCAGAGTTTATTAAACAAAAAGCAAAAGAAGCATTAGATAAAGGACTTACGAAATATACTCCAACTTCTGGAATTTCAGAGTTAAAACAAGCTATTTCTGAAAAACTTAAAAAAGAAAACAATCTTGAATATAAAGAAGACGAAATTTTAGTTTCCTGTGGTGCAAAACATTCTATATTCAATGCCATAATGGCCTTAGTAGATGAAGGAGACGAAGTTTTACTACCAAAACCTTACTGGTTAAGTTATCCTGAAATGATAAAATTTGCCGGTGGAGAAATTGTAGAAATACCAACGGATGAAAAAACGAATTTCAAAATTACTGATGAACAGTTTAAAAAATATATAACAGCAAAAACTAAACTTTTAATTTTAAACTCGCCTTCAAACCCTACCGGTATGGTATATACTAAAGAAGAATTATTGTCTATTGCTAAAGTATTAGTTGAACACCAAATTTATTGTATATCAGACGAAATTTACGAAAAACTTGTATATGATAACTTAACACACACAAGTATTGCTTCGCTCGGTAATGAAATTAAAAAACTCACAGTTGTAGTTAATGGTTTTTCAAAATCACATTCTATGACAGGTTGGCGTGTAGGATATGCCTGTGCTGAGAAAGAAATTATTAAAGTAATGAACAATCTACAAGACCATTCAACTTCTAACATAACATCTTTTGTCCAATATGCTTGTGTTGATGCAATAAAATATGCTGAAGAGTATATTAAAAAGATGGTTGACGAATTTGAAAAAAGAAGAGATTATATTGTTGATGAAATCAACAAAATTCCTTTTCTTTCTTGTCTTAAACCACAAGGCGCTTTCTATGTATGGGTAAATATATCAAAACTAAAAAATAAAAAGTTTAAAGAAGAAACTATTGATAATTCTATAAAACTTGCAGACATTCTTTTAACACAAGCAAAAGTCGCGCTAATACCAGGCTGTGTATTTGGCAACGATGATTATATAAGAATTTCTTATGCAACATCTATGCAAGATATAGAAGAAGGTATAAAAAATATTAAATCTTTTGTTGAAAATTTTATATATTAATTTTAAAAGGGTGTAAAAAATGTATATTGTAGCCGATACTTAAGTATCGGCTACAATGATATTTTTATTACAAGGGAGTGATTAATCATACTATTTTATCTTCTATAAATCATAAAATTTTTATAAATAAATTTAACAGAATATAACTAATAAAGAGGTAAACAAAAATGAGAAAAAGTTTTGTAATAATTTTGCTAATAGTAACATTTTTACCTTTAATAGCTAAAGAAAAAACTAAAAAAATTTATGGTAATGAACAAAATGCAATTTATATAAATATTGCTCCTTTACTTATCAGTCAAATAAATGTAAATTATGAAAGATTGTTTGACGACAAAATTTCAGTTATGTTAGGTTTAGGTGCTGGTAATAAGTTATATGAAGTTTCTTCATCAGGAGGTTGGTCAATTTTTAACATTTTTTACAAAATTGGTATTGGAATTTATCCTTCTGGTAGATACGGAGAGACACTTCGTGGTGTATATTTTATGCCTTCATATACTTTAATAAAAACAAATGCTAAATATAAACCTGAAAACAAGTCTACTTCTGTAGACAGTTATTTTGTAGAAATTGATATTGGTTATAAAAAAGTTTTCCAAAAAGGTTTTTTAGTTGATTTAAGTATGGGTATGGGATATAAATCGGAACTGATTATAAAAATTGAAGATAAAAAAGCAGCCGAGTTAGATAACAGAGTCGGAATAACACACTTTGGAATACAACTTGGTTATGTGTGGTGACAAAATGTTCTTTTATGAACTGTTTGCTTCTCATCCTAAAAATGTAGCAGCATCAATTTTAGGTAAATATCTCGTAAGAAGATTACCTGAAGGTAAAATTGTAGCAAAAATTGTTGAAACAGAAGCATACGGCGGAAAAGAAGATGACGCATGTCATGTAGGACGTTTCGGTAGAACAAAACGTACGGAAGGTTTATTTAGTGAAGTTGGCCATGCGTATATTTATTCTGTTCATATTAAAACCTACTGTTTAAACATTGTTTGTCATAGACCGAATCAAGCCGGCGGGATTTTAATTCGTGCATGTGAACCTGTTGAAGGAATAAAACTGATATTAAAAAATTTAAACAAAAATAAAAATTTTGATATTACTAAACTTTTAAACGGTCCTGGGAAAGTATGTAAAGCACTAAAAATTGATAAATCTCTAAATGGGATAAATATGTTGGATGTAAATTCTGAACTTTATATCACCGAGGGGGAAAAAATTAAAAAATCAGAAATTTTAAAAACGCCAAGAATAAATATTGATTATGCAACAAAATCTAAAAATTGGCTTTGGAGGTTTGTAATAAAAAATTCAAAGTTTGTATCAAAATAGAAAGGAAAACTAAAAATGCAACCTTTAATATCAACAAAAGAATTAGGTTTAAATCCGCAAAAACAAGGTAAAGTAAGAGATATTTTTGACTTCGGCGATAAACTTGTAATAGTTGCAACAGACAGAATCTCAGTTTTTGATGTTGTATTACCCGACCCTATACCTTATAAAGGTATTGTTTTAACACAACTTACAAAATTCTGGTGTGAATATTTAAAAGATGTTATTGAAAACCATGTAATAACTTTTGGAGTTGACACTCTACCTGAAGAATTTAAAAAGCACAAAGAAATTTTACAACTACGCACTATGGTGGTAAAAAAAACTAAAGTTTTACCAATAGAATGTATAGTTCGTGGTTATTTATCAGGCAGTGCTTTAAAAGAATATCAAAAGTTTGGCAGTGTGTGTGGAATACCACTTCCCGAAGGATTAAAAGAATCTTCAAAACTTCCCCAGCCTATATTTACACCGTCAACAAAAGCAGAAGTTGGCCATGACGAAAATATAACTTTTGAAAAGACAGTTGAACTTATAGGAGAAGACAAAGCCTTATTTATAAAAGAAAAATCTATACAGTTATACAAAAAAGCAGCAGATTATGCTGAAACACGAAACATCATTATTGCAGACACAAAGTTTGAGTTTGGGTTTGACGAAAAAACACAAAAAATTATCCTGATTGACGAAATTTTAACTCCGGATTCTTCACGTTTCTGGCCTAAAGAAAAATACGTAGAAGGAAAACCTCAACCTTCGCTTGATAAACAATTTGTCAGAGATTATACAGAATCTACTGGTTGGGACAAAACCTACCCAGGACCTAATTTACCTAAAGAAGTTATAGAAACTACATCTGAAAAATATAAAGAAATATACTTCTTACTCACCGCAAATAAAATTTGAAAATTTTTCTATGAAACCAACAGTTCTTATAAGTGCTTGCCTTAACGGATTAGAATATAGATATAACGGTTCTTCTGCAAACGACGAAGTCGTAGAAAAAATCAAACCTTTGTTTAACCTAATAAACGTTTGTCCTGAAGTAGATATAGGTCTCGGAATACCAAGAAAACCTATAAGATTACATAAAATAAATCAAGAAATAAAAGTTATTCAAGAAGATACAAACCTTGATGTTACATATAAACTCGAAGATTTTTCTTATAAAATTATAAAGAAGTATGAAAATAAAATTCACGGTGTACTACTTAAAGCAAAATCTCCAAGTTGTGGTATTGCAAATTCTAAGTTTTATGTTGATGGTAAAGTTTATGGCAGAACATACGGAGTTTTTGCAAAAATTTTAAAACAAAATTTGCCATATATACCAATAATTGATGAAGGAAGATTAAGAAATAAAAATTTATTCTGGGAATTTTTAACAAAAGTTTTTATGTTTTGGAGATTTAAAAATTCAAAGTCAAATATTAAAAACTTAATAGATTTTCATACAAAGTATAAGTATATTTTTATGAGCATATCGCAGAAACATCTAAAAATTTTAGGTTCTTTACTTGCAAAACATAAAAAAGAAAATTTTCTAGAAACTCTAAAAGAATATGAAGATACTTTAAAGGAATTGTTAAAACTTCCTTTTAGAAAGAGTAATTTAACCAACACTTTAATACATATGTTTGGTCATATTTCTAAAAATCTTTCAAAACAAGAAAAAACGAATTTTTTAAACTTGATAGATAAATATAAAAATTCTAAATTTGATTTTGTTGCAATTGTTGAGATGTTAAAATTATATGCATTAAGATTTAATGATGGATATTTGCTTTCACAATATTTTTTCTTTCCGTTCCCTGAGGTATAATTTTTTTTAAACCAAATATATAAAAATTGAATACACCGCCGAATTTATAAATGTAACTATAATACCTACTTTTATAAAATCAAAAAATTTTATAATATTATGCTTTCTAAGTTTTCTTTCTGCTGTATGAATTATTATAACATTACTTGCAGCACCTATAATTGTAAAATTACCTGCTGTTGTACTTGCTGCAGATAAAACCATCAATTCTTTAACACCTGCGTAAGTTTTTATCAAATGTATAGTAATCAACATTTTTGATAATTTTAAATCTTTCTTTACTGAAAACAACTATAGGTAAACAAGAAATTGTTGTAATATATACCAATTTTATATCTATGTTAGGTTTTAATATCGAAACAATAATTTTTAAAATAATTAATATCAAAAGAGTATATATAGAAATTTTTGACAAAACTGCAAGGTTATGATTTTTTATAGGTTCTTGTGAATGGTCAACAACAAAATTAAAATTTTTAAAATATTTTTTTAAAAATAATTTTAAAACAAAAAATGTAAAAATTAAATTTAAAATTGTAGGTAAAAAAAGATATTTTATAAAAACTAAAAAAGAATTTTTTATACCACTATTTGTAGCAATAATAAAATTTTGTGGGTTACCTGTTGGTGTTGTAACACTTACTATAGTTATTGCAAACACTAATATTAGAATAAGTAATTTAGGTTCTATATTGTATTTTTTGAAAGTAAAAGAACTACCGGTGTAGCAATAATTGCAACTGTGTCGTTCATAAGAATTGCTGAAGACAAACCTATTAAAAAAAGTATCAATAATATAAGTTGGTTAAAGTTTTTTGTCTTTTTAAAAATTTTATATGTTAGATGAGATAAATATCTGCTTCTTTCAATACCACAACCTATCACAAACATACTAAATAAAAACAATAATACTTCAAAATTAATTTCTTTATAAGCATCAATAAAAGAGATTTCTTTAGTAATTAAAACAACTAAGGCACCAAAAAACATTATCTGCCAAATTTGTAGTTTTAAATTTCCAACTTGTCGTATAGCAGTTAAAATAAATACCAAAATTAGAGTGATTATAGATATCATAGTTTTATAAATTATTATGCTAATTTATTTTTTATGGAAAATAATTATATTCAAAAATTTAAAAAAAGCATTCCGTAATTACAAAATCAACAAATTTTTTTCAACCTTAATTTTTCTATTTTTAGGTTTTATTGCAATGTTTATTTTATATTTTGTAAAAATGAAAAAATGAATATTTTAGAAAAAATTTTAAACTCTAATGAAATTCACTTAACACAATCTGAAAAAAATTTTGTCAAAGAAACTTTTGATATACTTTCAATTTTTTCAGATGAAGTAGAAAAAATTTTTCTACAAAAGTATAATGAAGCTGTATGTTCTAAAAACAAGTTTGAGGCTGAAAAGAAATTTTTTAATTCAATACAACAGCTACGCTATCCTGTAAGTTTTAACAAAATACAAAAAATAAAAAAATTTTTAACACATAAAAAAGTTGGTTTTTCTAACCTTGAATTTAACGAAACCGAATTGTTTGGCAATCATAAGAATTATTCAGAGATAAAAGGAATATTAACAAAACTATGATACGAAAAACTTTTTTTATAAACAAGTATGATTATGGCAAAAATGTTGTTGATTTAAATGAATATGTGATCTCTTTTGGAACAAATTGTAATTTAGGTTGCGAATATTGTTATTTAAAATTTTCAAAAACACCAACTATTCCGGTAATTTATAAAAATTATCAAAAACTAGAAGAGGAGGCTAAAGTTTTGTTTTCTAATTCGGACAGAGAATTATTTTATTTTAATCTTGGAGAAACAACTGATTCCTTACTTACTGAAAAACATTTCGAATTTTTACAAAAAATTATAGAAATAATTTCTTTTTTAGCAAAAAAATATAAAAAATTTTGTTATATAGAATTGAGAACAAAAACTAATAATATTTTGAAATTAAATAAAAATTTGTTTTTTGAAAACATGAAATTAATCTACGCATCAAGTTTGTCTTTAAATGAAACAATTAAAAAGTTTGAACATAATACAGCAACACTTAACCAACGGATTGAATCATTAAAATTTGCAGAAAGTTTAGGATTTTATTTAGCCATAAGATTAGAACCTATTATTATTTATCCTGTTTATGGAATTAAATACGAAGATATTATTTTTTCTGTAGAAAACATTATAGAGAAATACAAAAGTTTAATAAAACTTGTGCTTGAAACAATCAATTTAAAAAAAATACATTCAATAACAATGTCAACTCTAAGATTAACAAAAAAACAATTTAAAATTTTAAAAGAGAGAAAAAGTAAGTTATGTTTTTTTGAAATGTTTCTCTGTCAAGATGCTAAATTTAGATATTCAAGACCTATAAGAACCACCATATATAACAAAATTATTGAATTTATTAAATCTACAAATGATGAAATTTTAAAAAAAACCTTGTTATCATTTGAATTTGATTATATATGGCAAGATTGCAATCTCAAAATAAAAAAATTAACTGATGTTAAAGATGAAACACAAAATTGCTGATTTGCCTCTACATTATGGCGAAGCGCCAAAGTGGCTTTTTGAACGACAAAAAAAACTTTTGTTTGAAATCTGCAGAATTATAATTTTAGAATTTTCAACAGAAGAACTACTTAACCGACTTTCAGATCCTGTGTGGTTTCAAATTTTAGGTTGTATTTCTGGCTTTGATTGGCATTCTTCAGGTGTTACTACAACAGTTACTGCTGCAATAAAAGAAATGTTTAAAAACCATCCTGAATATGGGATTTACATTTTCGGTGGAAAAGGTAAAACTGCAATAAATACACCTAAAGAAATTCTATCCTGTAAAAAAATTTCTAATCACGAGAATTTTATAATTTTGTCAAAACTTACTGCAAAAGTTGATAATTCATGTATTCAGGATGGATATCAGATTTATCATCATACAATTTTTGTAGATAAAAATAACAATTGGTGTGTTATACAACAGGGTATGAATACAAATTTAAAATATGCAAGAAGGTATCACTGGTTTAATAAAACTACAAAATCAGAATCACAAAAATTTGTTGTTTCACCACATATTGGTATTGCTACACAGAAAAAAGAAATTAATATTTTAAATTTTGTAGATGAGAATTCTGATAAATTACAAAACAACATAATTGAATATATAAGCTTACAAAAGCTTGATGCTATCATAAGTGATATAAAAAAAATTTCGTCGACAAAACTTCAACCTGATTTATTTTTGCCACAAAGACATTATATATTAACTGATGATTTTAATTCCACAAAACTTTATAAAATATTTAGAAAGATAAAAGCAACAGAGTTATCTTCATTTAAAGATTTGTTATTAATTGATGGTGTAGGACAAAAAACACTGCGTGCTTTAGGGTTAATTTCAGAAGTTATTTATGGCTATCCTGTATCAACAAAAGATCCTGCAAGATTTTCATTTGCGTTTGGTGGTAAGGATGGTTATCCATATCCGGTAGATATAAGAAATTACGATAAAACATTAAATTTGTTCAAATGCATAATTGATAAAGCAAAGATTGAAGGTAAAGAAAAATTGAAAGCTTTAAAGAATTTATCAATGTTTTTTAATAGCTAAAATCAAATTTTCATAATTGAAAAAAATAAAAATATTTCGTAAATAATAAAAATTCTTAAAAAATATTTAACCTATGTTTTGTTGACTTTTTGATGATCTTTGGAATAAGAATTTAGAGAATTTATAAATACTTTAATAATTAGGTGATAGGTGATATTATGTAGTTAATAGTGAGAAAGAGTGTTAATAGGAGGTAGAAAAAAAAGACAAAACTTTAACCTTAAGGGGGTAAAAATGATTTATTTGAAATATTCGAATGTTTTATTTGAAAAAGTTAAAGAACATGGAATAAAACAACAAGAAATACAAAATTATGAAAATGATTTTGTTAAAATTCATAGTGTTATAAATCAAAAAATAAATAATGAACAACTTATGCTTGGTTGGGCAAAACTACCTTTTATAAATTTTGAAGTTGACAAAATTTTAAAGATGTTGTTAGAAGTAAAAAACAAGTTTGATACATTATTAGTTTTAGGCATTGGTGGTTCTGCATTAGGAAACATTGCGTTGCAAACATCATTAAGAGATAAATTCTGGAATTCATTAACAAAAAAACAAAGAAATGGTTATTTAAAACTTTATGTTTTTGACAATATTGATCCTGATAGTTTAAAGAGCTTGTTAAAACATATTGATTTAAAAAAAACTTTAATAAATGTAATCTCAAAAGCAGGTGATACTGCAGAAACTTTATCTACATTTTTTATACTTTATAATTTGCTTGTAAAAAAGGTTGGCAAAACTAAAGCTAAAAAACACATAATAATTACAACAGGACCAAAAACGGGTTTTCTTCGTGAACTTGTAAACAAAGGATATTCTCAATACGATTTCACAATACCAGAAAATGTTGGAGGAAGATTTTCTGTATTATCACCTGTAGGACTTGTTTCTGCAGCATTGACTGGAATAAACATAAAAAAACTTCTTTTAGGTGCAAAAAATATGGCTGAATATTGTCTAGTAGGAAAAAATGTAACTCCGCAAGATATGAAAAAAAATCCTGCTTTTATGTTTGCTTTAATAAATTATATTTTTTATCAAAGAGGGAAACATATATGTGTAATGATGCCATATTCAGATAAATTATATGGTTTTGCTGATTGGTTTAGACAACTGTGGGCTGAAAGTTTAGGTAAAGAAAAAGATAATAATGGAAACATTGTCAATGTAGGTCCAACACCAGTAAAATCTTTAGGTGTAACAGATCAACATTCACAACTACAACTTTACAGAGAAGGTCCTAACGATAAAATTATTGTATTTTTATCAGTAGAAAGGTTTACTTGCGAAATTAAAATTCCAAAATTTTTAGAACAACATTATCTTTGTGGACATACATTAAACGAACTTTTTAAAGCAGAAGAAAAATCTACAATTGCATCTCTCACACATGCAAAACGTCCTAATATAAGTATTGTTCTATCACAGATAAGCGAAGAAACTGTTGGTAAGCTTATATATATGTTAGAACTTGCAGTTGCATATGCAGGCGAACTTTTTAACATTGATGCATTTAACCAACCGGGTGTTGTTTTAGGCAAAAACTACACTTATGCTCTTCTTGGAAGAAAAGGTTATGAAAAATATCTTGAAGAATTAAAATAAAAATTTTTTATCCTCGTGGATGATATTTTTTATGCACTTCTTTTAGATGTTGGCGGTCAACTTGAGTATAAATTTGTGTTGTAGAAATGTCCGAATGACCTAAAAGTTCTTGCACTACTTTTAAATCAGCACCATATTTTAACATATGAGTTGCAAAAGAATGTCTTAAAGTATGTGGTGAAACATTTTTTGTAATTTTTGCTTGTTTCACATAATTTCTTAGTTGTTCCCAAAAATCTATTCTTGATATAGGTTTTCCTAGTTTTGACAAAAATACATATTGATCAAATTCTTTAAGGTATTTATAAGCAAACTTTTTTTCTCTAATTCTTAGCCATTCTTTTAGTGCTTGAACACTTTTTTTATTAAGTAGTACAATTCTTTCTTTTCCACCTTTACCTATAATACGAATATATCTATTTGTTAAATCTAAATTATCAAATTTAAGATTTACAAGTTCAGAAACTCGAAGTCCTGTAGCATATAAAACCTCTATCATTGCTTTGTTTCTTATATCATTAAATTTTTTTTTAGGTATATATGAAAGTAATCTTTCGACTTCCTCTAAAGTTAGAACTTGTGGCAATTTTCGTTGTAGTTTTGGTTTTGACAGAAACTCTATTGGATTATTTTTAGTTATTCCTTCAGAAATAAGAAATTTGTGAAACTGTGTAATACAAGAAGATTTTCTATATAAAGAATTTGGTTTTATGTTTTGTTGTTTTAGTTGCCACAAAAATTCTGTAATATCTTCATTTGTAACATCATCTATTGTCTTTTTAATTTTTTTAAGAAAAGAAATATATTGGTTTAAATCATTTTTGTATGCAAATATTGTGTTATCAGATAAACCTTTCTCAAATTTAACAAATTTTATAAATTCATCAGTTAAATTCTGCATTATATTTTTCTACGAAGTTTTTTAGATATTTCAGAGGAAGATTTTATACTCTCTAAATATCTAATCTCACGTTCTATTGTTTTAATGTATAAATTCTCGTCAATATTATATCTTTTTTTAAAATGCTCCTTGGCATATCTATATACTCCACAATATTCTTTCTCAAACAATTCTTTCACAATTTTATAAAATTCTAAAGTTTTCTTTAACAAATCAAACTCCGAAGAATATTTATTAATTCCACCTTCTTTAAATTCAAAATATAAAAATATTAGTTTTTCAAGATATGTTCTTGATGACATCTGACCTAAAAGATCTGCTGTAGCTAACATTAATCCTAGAATTTTTTCTTCTTTGTTTTTAAACTTTATATCTTTTATATTTACCTCTACGCCAGTACAACTTACCATATTTTTTGCTGATTCAAAATCTTGTTTACTAAATTTATTCTTTTTAAAATATTTGGATAAAAACTTTACAGTTCTATCTAGATGTGTAAATGTATACTTTGCTCCTGTACCGATTTTATCATCTATTGTTTGAAGATATCCTATATCATGAAATATTGTTGCAATAAGTGCAAGTTTAACTTTTTTTATAGATAACTTTTTTTGTAGATTTTTTATATTATATCCATCTATTAATCTTGAGATAGAAAGTAATGCATCTGTTGCATGTTGAATATCATGAAATTTTGTATTACATCTTTTATATCCAGGATATCTTCCTTCCATTAAATCAATAAAATCTTTAAAAATATCTCTTAAAGGCAAAAATTCCTTTATATTGTAGTGATAAACAAAATTATGTTTTACTTCTTCAAAAACAGCATATGGAGAGTTATGATTTACTAACATATCTAATCTTACTTCTTTTATTTTATTCTTCATATTTTTAGTCCTTTATTATTTTATATTTTTTTAATAAAAATTTTTTGTATCAATTTTTTATATAAGTCTAAAAAAAGTTCAACTGGAAAACCTACTACATTATAATAATCACCTACAATCTTTTTTACAAATTTATCATTTTTATGTTGTATTCCATACGCACCTGCTTTATCTAGGTGTCTTTTAGACAAAATCTTAATTTTTTCTTTTGACAATTTATTTGTATAAACTATAGATTCCTCAACACCACTTAAAAGAATTTTTTTTGAAGGATAATATAAACAGATTCCTGTATAGACTTTATGTTTTGTAGCAGAAAGTTTTTTTAAAATTTCTTCTGCTTCTTTATAATCTTTTGGTTTTCCAATTATTTCGTTATTTAAAACAACTATTGTATCAGCAGAGATTATAACATAATCTTTATATTTTTCTTTTATTGATTTTGCTTTGTTTATAGCAATTTGTTGAACAAATTTTTTTGCTGAAGTATGATTTTTTATTTTTGGTTCATTATAAAGATGTGAGACAACTTTAAACTTTATACCTAAAGAACTAAGAAGTTGTTTTCTTCTTGGAGATAGAGATGCAAGAATAAATTTTAACATACTTTTTGTTTAAAAAATTAATTTACGGAAGATTATTGCTGTAAATATAAGTCCAATAACTGCTGTTATATTAAGTTTTACTACAGCACCAAATGTTAATTCTAAAACACCTAAATCAATAGTGGTTGGTTGTAGTCCTGGTTTTATTTCTACAGCAAGCATCTCTTTAACTGTAGAATCTGACGGAAAAGTTTTATATATTGCTTTTCCAATAAATGCTCCTATTAATGTTCCAATAACAACAATTAATAAAAAATTTATAAAATTTTTTGACATTAAAATACCCCCCTTCTCTCAAAAATTTATAAAAAATTTTGGTATCTAATTTTAATTTATTTTATTTAAATTATTTTTTTTCTTTTTTCTTCTTACCACATTTTGCCATAGATTTTTCCCTCGTTGGTATATTATAAGGTTTTTTTGTTAATTTTTACATACTATGATTTAAATCTAAATTTGAAAATTTTATACTATTTGTAATTTTGCAAATTTTAATTTTCCAATTTGTATTAAAACTTCTGCATTTTTGTTAGAAAGATCTAAGACATAATTTGGTGTATTAATTTTTTGTGAATTAATTTTTATTCCACCTTGATTAATTAACCTTTTTGCTTCACTTTTTGAACTTACAAGATTAAATTCTGCAAGTAAATCTATAATCTCATACTTGCCTTTTTTAACATTTATTACAGGGATATCAGAAGGAATTTCTTTTTTTGAAAATACTCTTTCAAATTCTTCTTGTTGATTTTTAGCAATTTCTTCACCATAATATTGTTTAACTATTAAATATGCAAGATAAGATTTTGCATCACGTGGATTTTCTTGAACCATTTTTTTAACTTCATTCATATTCTCATCTGTAAGTAATTCAAAATATTTTAACATAATACTATCTGGAATAGACATAATTTTACCAAACATATCTTTTGGATTATCATTTATCGCTATATAGTTTTTGTACGACTTTGACATTTTTTTAACACCATCAGTGCCTTCTAACAAAGGCATTGTAATTATTACCTGTGGCTCTAATCCTGCATCTTTTTGCAATTCTCTTCCTACAACTAGGTTAAACTTTTGGTCATTACCACCAAGTTCTACATCTGCTTTTATTGCTACAGAGTCATAACCTTGAAGTAATGGATAAATGAATTCTAATATTGTTATAGGAAAATTGTTTTTATACCTGTAGTTAAAATCATCTCGTTCAAGCATACGTGCAACTGTGTATTTAGAACATAACTGCAACAACCCAGTAATCCCTAAAGGATAAAGCCATTGACTATTATATAAAACTTCTGTCTTTTCTTTGTCAAGAATTTTAAATACTTGTTGTGTATATGTTTTTGCGTTGGAAAGAATTTCTTCTTCAGAAAGTATGGGTCTAGTATAATCTCTACCTGAAGGATCACCAATTTTTGCAGTAAAATCTCCTATAATAAATATAACTTTATGACCAAGATCTTGAAATTGACGAAGTTTGCGAAGAATTACGGTATGGCCAATATGAATATCTGGTGCGGTAGGATCAACTCCGAGTTTTATTCTTAGTTGTTTTTTTTTCTGTAATTTTTGTTTTAGTTCATCAACAGAAATAATTTCTGATACACCACGAAGAATTATATTAATTTGTTCTTCTGTATCAATCATATATGTTATTTTAAGAATCAATTTTTGTTTTTATAATATAAAATTTTATATCCAAAATCAATAACCAATAAGAATACAAATTTATAACAATCTTATCCTTTTATTACACCTAGAGGTTTTAATCGAGCAACTTTTTTAGATATTCCTGACTGATGACAAATATCTACAATCTCATCAACATTTTTGTATGCTTGTGGAGCTTCTTCTGCAAGAGTTTTCCATGATTCAGATTTTACTAATATGCCTTTATCTTTAAGTTCTTTTGCAAGTTCTTCTCCACGGACAGATTTCAATATTGCAGATCGTGAAGAGATTCTTCCTGCACCATGGCAAGTACTTGCCCAGGTATCCTCTACTGCTTTATCTGTTCCTACTAAAACATAACTTGCTGTTCCCATTGAACCGGGAACTAAAACTGGTTGTCCTACATCTTTGTATGCCTGTGGTATACCAGAAGAATTTTTTGGAAATGCTCGTGTAGCACCTTTTCTGTGGACAACATATTTTTTAGATTTATATTCTTCAAATTTAGCAATATTATGTGCAACATCATAGATTTGTTCAAGTCCAACTTCTTTTGGAGATTTGTTTAAAACATCCATAATTGTTTTTCTTACCCAATGAGATATAATTTGTCTGTTTGCCCATGCATAATTTGCTGCTGCTGCCATAGCAGAAAAATATCTTTTTCCTTCCTCGGAATCTATCGGTGCACAGACAAGTTGTCTATCTGGTATGGAAATATTATATTTTTTTATAGCTTGTTGTAGATATATTATATAATCATCACAAATTTGATAACCTAAACCTCTAGAACCTGTGTGAATCAAAACTGTTAGTTGATCTTTAAATAAACCAAAAACTTTTGCTGTTTGTTCATCATAAATTTGTTCTACATACTGAATTTCTAAGAAATGGTTTCCTGCACCAAGTGTACCAAGCTGTTCTTTACCACGATTCAGCGCTTTTTCAGAAACAACATACGGGTTAGCCTCTTGCATACAACCATTTTCTTCAGTAAACTCAAGATCTTCTTTTGAGCCAAATCCGTGTTCTATTGCCCATCTTGCACCTTTTTTTAAAACATCTTTAACTTCTTCAATACTTAGACGCAACTTGCCAGTTGAACCTACACCTGAAGGTATATTATGAAACAATGAATAGATTAATTTTTCAATATATGGTTTTATTTGTTCTTTTGTAAAATTTGTTCTTAACAATCTTACACCACAGTTTATATCATATCCAATACCACCAGGAGAAATTATACCGTCTGAAATTCTAAACGCAGCAACTCCTCCTATAGGAAATCCGTAGCCCCAATGTACATCAGGCATAGCAAGAGAATATTTTTCTATTCCAGGAAGTGTTGCTACATTTTGGACTTGTTCTACTGCCTTGTCTTCAAGAACCTTTTTAATTGTCTTTTCTGTTGCATAAATAATTCCTGGAACATACATATTTCCGGTCTTTGGCAACTCAAATCTGTAGTCATCTAATTTATTTAAGTTCATAGAGTTTTATATCTCCTTTCAAAAATTATTTTCTTAAAGGAGATATTTTTCTTAATCTGTCTACTATTTTAGGAAAAACTTTTAAGACATATTCAATTTCTTGTTCTGTTGTAAATCTTCCTAAAGAAAATCTTATAGTTCCTCGTGCTAAAACAGGATCCATACCTATAGCTAATAATACATGTGATGGTTCTAAACTTCCAGAACTACATGCACTACCAGATGAAACAAAAATTCCTTCTCTATCTAAGGCGACGAGCAAAGCTTCGCTTTCTATTCCATATATTGAAATGTTAAGATTATTTACCAACCTATTCTCTAAATCTCCATTAATTACTATGTCTGGAATTTGTTTTTTTATCCCTTCAAGCAATTTATCTCTTAAAAATTTTATTTTTTTGTTTTCTTCTTCCATAACAGCTTCTGATATCTCTGTAGCTTTATACAAACCAGCAATGCCTGAAACATTTAAAGTTGAAGATCTTTTGTTAAACTCATGTCCACCACCATGAAGTAATGGTTCAACTCTTGTTCCTTTTCTTATATAAAGAAAACCAATACCTTTGGGTGCATAAAATTTGTGTCCACTTGCAGAAAGTAAATCAACTTTTAACTCTTCAACATCAATCTTTATATGGCCAAAAGTTTGCACTGCATCGGTATGAAAGTAAATCTTAGGTTTGTTATTTTTCTTTCTTTCTTCATTTACTTTTTCTAATTTTTCAGTAATTTCTTTTATAGGTTGTATTGTTCCTATTTCATTGTTTGCGTGCATTATAGAGATTAAAACCGTATTGTCTTTTATACTATCAAAAATTTTGTTTACTTTAACTATTCCTTTCTCGTCTGCATCAACATATGTAACTTCTACTTCTTTGAAATTTTCTTTTAAAAACTTAATTGGTTCTAACACAGCATGATGTTCAATTTTAGATGTTATAATATGAATATTTAAAAATTTTCTTAAAGAAAAAAATATACCTTTTATTGCAGTATTATTTGACTCTGTCCCACCAGAGGTAAAAATTATTTCTTCAGGTTGACAATTAACATTTTTTGCAACATAGCTTCTTGCTTGTTCAACTATTTTTGCACTTTCTTGACCAACACAATGAATGCTTTGGGTATTACCAAAGATTTCATCAAAATACGGTTGAATAAATTTTTTTACTTCAGGATCTGTAGGTGTTGTTGCTGCGTAATCAAGATAAACTTTTTTCATATATATTTATTATTATACAAATTTAAACTAAAATTCAACATAAAATTAAAACCATTTTTTTATAAAACAATCTAATAATTCTTTATGTTTTTTACAAAATTCTTCTGAGCCATTATTTCGATATATCTGTGCTTGGAGAACTTCCTGTTGCCAATGTGCGTTATACAACCTACAATTTTTGTTTTCACAAAAAGGATTTCCTGTGATGTGATAAAATATTGCTTGTAGAACATATCCTTTCATTACTTCTGTCATCCGTGGGTCATCATAGTCAATAAATCTATCTTTGAATTCTTCTTTAAGAGTATAAATATCAACTCCTAATTGTTTTTTTAAATAGAACTCTCTTGGTCTTGCTGGGGCTTCTACTATACCTGTGGTTGAAATAATTGATGGAAAACTATAGATACTTACTCTGGAATGATATCTCATATCTTCTTCATCCCATGTGGCAAAAAGTTGGTTAGTAAAAATAATGTGACAATGGTTAAAACCTGACTCTTCTTTGGGAATTAATTTAGAAAGAATTGTTATAAGTTCAAAACCGTCATATAAAATACCGAATGATTTATTTTCAGGTTTGGACAATCTTTTTTTCTCGTATTCAATTTCGCCTTGTAAAGGTTCAAATTTTAGATTTTTATTTTCTATTTTTCTGATTTTAATTTTAGATATTTCTCTGGCTAGATTATCTATCAACTTTTCTTTTTCTTCAGAACTTAGATTTGAAATACAATATTCTATAAATTCCTTTCTTATTTGAACTTCAGTTTTTTTGAATATATTTTTGAGATATACAGAAATTTCGTTCAAATTCAAACTTTCTGTTTTTCCGCCGTCATATAGATAAATAAAAGATGGGACATGCATCCAAATTTTTCGTATATAAATTATGGTTTACTGAAGATCAATTTTTCAACAATTTCTGCTGCTTTTTTGCCTGAAAGCAACATCGCACCAAATGTTGGTCCCATTCTTGGAAGACCGTAAGTTGTAGTTACTGACATACCACAAACAACTAAACCAGGATGAACTTCGGAAGTATGTTCTACTACCAAATCTTCTGACATTTCTACCCACATTGCTCCAAAACCAGCAATTTTGATTATTCCTCGTTCTGATAATTTTCTTACTACAAAAGCATCATGTCCTGTAGCATCAACAACTATTTTTGATTCTAAAGCTACTGGGTCTACACAGGTAATCTCTCTTGGTAATGCTCCTACAGGTGTCCAGTTGACAACAACACCTGCTACACGATTTTTTTCTTTTAATACAACATCGTCAAATACAGTCATATTGGCAAATTTTACTCCAGCATCACAAGCAGAGGCTATTAGTTTTGAACATGCGTGTGGACCATCAGCAACATATAAACCTTTTGTAAATTCTTGGTAAGGTACACCTAATTCTTCAAGTATTTCCTGTGCAGGTGCTCTCACAGTAACTTTGTTCATCAAATATCCGCCTATCCAGAACCCGCCACCTAAATAGTTGTTCCGTTCAATAACTAACACTTTTAATTTTTTCTTTGCTAACTCTCTTGCTGCCATTAATCCTGCAGGCCCTGCGCCAACAATTATACAATCACTTTCTACATATTCAGAAAACTGTTTTGCAAACTCGTTAACAATAGCTCTTGTAACTTCTTTTTCACCGACTTGAGAAAATATTTTGTTTGTCATTTTTTAAAATTTCCTCCTTTCTGAATAATTTTGTTCTTTTTATATCTAATTAGTATCAAAAAAACTCTTAAATTTCATAACGTGTGTGTGGGGAAATTTAAATAGTTTGAAAACAGAAAGATAAAAATTGTAATAATACTTACTAAAAAACCACCAAGTTTATTAGGTAAAACATATGAGGTTTTGCTTAAAAATATCCAACCAACTACTCCAAAAATTGAGGCTAATATAGCAACTAATGCAAAGGCTCTCTTTGTTAACGCAGCGTAAATCATTGCTGCTGTAACAGAAACAAGTAGTACAGTCCATGATTCTAAACATAACTGATAAATATCTTTAAAATACAGCGCAATAAGAAGTGAAAAAAATCCAACGATCGGTACTGAAACTTTACATAAGAACAACTTTTGTTTCTCTGTTAATTTTTTGCCAAGTATGGGTGGTATTAAATTGTTTCCAATAATACTTGCTGGAGCAAGTAAGGCTGAATCAACAGAACTCATTATTGCTGAAACCAACCCGCCAACCATTATCCCTATCAATGGTAAAGAAAAATATTTCATTGCTAAATCAATCAAAACACCGTTAGGTGTTATTTCTTTAAATATTTTGCCAGCAAAGATGCCACATAAGACAGGAATACTTCCAACTGTCCAATACAATATTGCTGAAACAAATAGTGCTACTCTTGCTGTTTTAACATTTCTTGCTGAAAGGATTCTTCCAACTAAATCCTGTGCTGGTAACGAACCTAAACCAACAATTATCCATGATTCAAAATATCCCAGCCATGACGAAAAATCGCCTCCTTTTGGATAAAACTGAAATTTATCCTGAGGTATTGATTTTAATATCTCGTCACCACAAACTGTATAAACTTTTATTAAAAGAACCACAAAACAAATAATTAAAATCAAAGCCTGTATAAAATCTGTGATTGTTACTGACCACATCCCTCCATAATATGTATACAATATCACAACAAATGCAGAAATAATTATTGCTGTATTTATTGGTATACCAACTAATGAATGTAAAATTGTCCCTAATGCTAACATCTGTGCACCAACCCAACCTATATATGATGGAATATAAAACACAGAAAACCAAACTCCAGCATCTTTGCCAAATTTAATCTCAAAAAATCTATTATTGTCTTTATGTTGGCTCTATATAGAATCCCAACAAAAAAAATTGCTATCAACAAACACAACCCAGCACCAAACGGGTCTGCAATTATACCAAGAATACCTTTTTCATACGCAGTGTTAGCCGAACCCATACATGTTTCAGCACCAAACCATGTAGCAAAAATTGTCCCTACAGACTACAGACAATACAATACCTAGCCGTCTACCAGCTACAATGTAATCAAGCGTATCTTTTATTAATCTACTTGATAAAAATCCTATCAAAACCATAACTGACATATAAAAAACTACACTGATTAAAATCCAACCTTGTGAACTCATTTTAAGTTTACCTTATATATTAAGCTTTACCATAAAAACTAATCAACAATATCTCCTTCAATAGGTTCAACATCAACACCTAATTTTATCAAATACTTAATACCTTTTTCTATATTTTTTTCTTCACCATCTAATTCAAGGACTAATTCTCCTGTTGTTTCTGTAACTTTTGCCCGACGAATGTTAGGAATTATATCGTACTTTTTTGCCATTTTAAACGTCACAGGTTCTTTAATCAACTCTTGTGGAAAAACTAATTTTACAACTTTTTTTACTAATTTTTTCTTAACCATAAACAATAACCTCCTTTAGTTTTAACGAACTTGACAAAATTGTTCATAATCAATAAGTTCTTTTATTGTAGGTTTATCTCCACAAATTGGACAATCATTATTTTTTTGTATACTAAGTTTTCTAAAACTCATTTCTAAAGCGTTAAATACAAGTAGTTTAGAAACTAAAAGTTCGCCCTTGCCTAAGATATATTTTATAACTTCAGTGGCTTGGATCACACCAAGAATTCCAGCTACTACTCCTAATATACCTGCCTCTTGACATGAAGGTACCATCCCTGGCGGAGGCGGTTCTTGAAAAATACAACGATAACATGGACCTTTGTAAGGGACAATCGTAGTTGCTTGTCCTTCAAACCTTAATATTCCTGCATGTACTAACGGTTTGTTAGACAAAACACAGGCATCGTTTACTAAATATCTGGTTGGGAAGTTGTCACTTCCATCAACTATTATATCATAATCTTTAATAATATCCATTATATTCTGTGAAGTAATTCTAACTGGATAAGTTACTACTTCAACATCAGGATTGATAGAATTTAATTTTTCTTTAGCTGATTCTGTTTTTTGTCTTCCTACATCTTTTGTAAAATGTAAAATTTGTCGTTGTAGATTGTTCAGTTCAACTTTGTCAGAATCAACTAACCCAATTTTACCCACACCTGCAGATGCTAAATAATATGCACAAGGTGAACCTAACCCACCACAACCTATAATTAATACTTTGGCATTTAATAATTTTTTTTGTCCACTACCACCAATTTCAGGCAATATTATTTGACGACTATATCGTTCAATCTGTTGTTCGGTAAGTTCTGTCCCACCTGCAATCGCTGGAATTATAGATACAACATCGCCATCTTTAAGTTCTGTTTGTTCGCCATCTAAAAATCTTATATCTTTATCGTTGACGAAAAAGTTTATGAACCGTCGTAAATTGCCTTTCTCATCACAAAGTCTTTCTTTAATACCGGGATATTTTTTGTCAAGATTTTCAATCAATTCTTTAATATTTTTTGCTTCACATTCAACTTCAACTTGGTTATTAGTTAATTTTTGTAGTGGTGTTGGTATTCTTACTTTTATACTCATGATTAATCTCCTTTCAGCTAATATTTTTTATTTCGTTCTCAAATGAATTTAAGTTAGGTTTAATTTTTATAATTTTATCAAGTTTTGACGATACAGCTTCTTGAGTTTTTAATCCGTTACCTGTGATTGAAATAACTGTCAATTCATCTTTTTTTATTCTACCTTGTTGTATAAGTTTTTTAGTTACAGCAACAGTTACCCCGCCTGCAGTTTCAGTAAATATACCTTCAGTACGAGCTAACAATTTTATTCCTTCAACTATTTCTTCATCAGTTACATCTTCAGCCCAACCACCACTTTCTATAACTGTCTTAAATGCGTAATATCCATCAGCAGGGTTCCCTATTGCAAGCGATTTTGCAATTGTTTTTGGTTTTACTGGTTTGATGATTTCGTTATTTTCTTTTATTGCAGTAACTACAGGAGAACAACCTTTTGCTTGTGCAGCATATATTTTTGTAGATGGGCGTAAATGTTCTAATTCCAAAGTAGCTACTTTAGTGTCGTTTGGTTCATCAATAAAACCAAGCATTTTCAATTCTTTCAGTCCTTTCCAAATTTTTGAAATTAAAGACCCACCAGCAACAGGTACTACAATATTATCCGGTGCACGCCAACCTAACTGTTCTACAATTTCGTATATATATGTCTTTGACCCCTCAGCATAATATGGACGAATGTTTATGTTAACAAATGCCCATTTATATTTGTTTGCTATTTCTGTACAAAGACGGTTTACTTCATCATAATTACCTTCAACTGCTACAACTTTTGGTGCGTAAATAAGTGAGGCAACAACTTTGCCTAACTCTAAATCTGCAGGTATAAAAACAAAACAGTTCATTTTTGCCTGAGCTGCTTGGGATGCAACTGAATTTGCTAAATTTCCAGTAGATGCACAAGCAACTGTATCAAACCCGAATTCTTTTGATTTTGATATTGCTACTGAAACTACTCTGTCTTTGAAAGAAAGTGTAGGATGACATACTGAATCATCTTTAATATATAGTTCTTTTACACCTAACTCTTTAGCTAAATTGTTTGCTTTAACTAACGGAGTAAATCCTGATTGTAACCCAGCTATTGGTTCACCATCAATAGGCAATAATTCTCTATATCTCCATAAATTTTTCTCACGTGAAGCAATCAGTTCTTTGCTCAGCTTCTTTTTTATTTTAGAATAGTCATAATTTACTTCTAATGGTCCAAAACAATATTCGCATACATAAAGTGGTTCCTTAGGATATTCCCTACCACATTCTCTACATTTTAATCCTTTAGTATACATACTTTAACCCTCCATTAATAATTTAGGAGTAGAGCCTTCAGGCTCGTTAATTATATAAATTTTACTCTACGAGGCTAAAGCCTATATTCCCACGAGGCTAAAGCCTCTACTCCAAGAATTTCAATGGGCATTCTTACCTTTAAGTTCGTTAGGAGTAGAGCCTTTAGGCTCGTTAATTATATAATCCACGACTGGAAATTTCATAAAAATATCGTTAATCCAGTTTTTTCCTTTTTCTTTCAAATAAATTGGATAACTTGAAAATTTATAAAATTCTAACTCTTCTAAGTTTTTAACAAAGCCATGTTTTATTGGATTATTATGGATATAATTCAATCTTATATAAAAATCTTTTTCTGATCTAACACATGTATCCCAGTAACTGTACCATATTTTTCTACCTTGAGATTTATCAATTTTATTGATCTCATAAGAACTACTTCCATGAACCATATTAATGAACTTTCCTAAATTATTTCCGCAAGTTGTTCTAATCAGCAGATGATAATGATTATCTATGATAACCCAACCATAAAGTTTAAATTGGTAATATTTAATGCTTTCATTAATTTTATTTAGTAATATTCCTTTTTTCTCGTCAGTATTCAGAAAATTTTTCTCCCCATACGTATGTGCTGTGATAAAATACACCGTGTTGTCAATGTAAATGTGTGGAGGATTGTGGTAAATTTTCATTTTTTATACGAGGCTAAAGCCTCTATTCCCACGAGCCTAAAGGCTCTATTCCCACGAGGCTAAAGCCTCTACTCCTACGAGCCTAAAGGCTCTACTCCGTTTTAACAAGCGTAAACGCTCTACTCCAACTTTTATAATTTCTATACGAACTCCGACGTTCTATTTCCACGAGGCTAAAGCCTCTACTCCTACGAGCCTAAAGGCTCTATTCCTTATGCAGTAAAATACTGTTCTATACTGAAATATCTCTCGCCAGTGTCTGGGAAAATTACAACTATGCGTTTACCTTTACCTAAATTTTTCGCTACTTTAAGTGCAGCAAAACATGCTGCACCAGAAGATATACCTACAAATAGTCCTTCTTGTTTTGCTAATAACTTAGAAGTTTGGAATGCTTCATTATCTTCTACAGTAATAATTTCATCAATTACTTCGCGATTAAGTATCTCTGGGACAAATCCTGCACCTATACCTTGAATTTTATGTGGACCCGGTGGTTTTCCTGAAAGAACTGCAGAACTTGCAGGTTCAACTGCAACTATTTTTATATTTTGAACTTTTTTCTTAAGAACTTCGCCAACACCTGTAATTGTTCCACCAGTGCCAACACCAGCAACAAACGCGTCTATTTTGTTCTGCATAGCTTCAAGTATTTCGTTTGCTGTAGTTTCACAATGTATTTTAGGGTTTGCAGAGTTAGAGAACTGTTGTGGCATAAACGCATTTTTTGTTTTTTTTAGTATTTCCTTAGCCTTTTTTATAGCACCTTCCATACCTTCAATTGCAGGTGTTAAAACTACTTCTGCACCGTAAGATTTTAAAATATATATTCTTTCTAAACTCATAGATTCTGGCATTGTTAAAATACATCTATAACCTTTTACTGCACAAACCATTGCTAACCCTATACCTGTATTTCCTGAAGTAGGTTCTATGATTGTTGCTCCTGGTTTTATTATACCTTTCTTTTCTGCATCTTCAATCATAGAAAAAGCAATCCTATCTTTTACACTACCACCAGGATTAAACATCTCTAATTTAGCATAAATTTCTGCCATATCCTTTTCTACAATTTTGTTTAATTTTACTATAGGTGTGTTAAAAATTAACTCTAACACATTATCTGCTATTTTTGCACCACATTTTTTTAATTTGTTCTCACTACTATTCATAGTATCCTCCAGGTTCCTAATTGGTTAAACAATAAATTTTAAACATTTTACAATTTTCATTAATTTCCGCCACCCATAAAAAATACAAATTCTATCACATCGTTTTCTTTAATAACCGTAGATTGATAATCTTGCCGATTTATTATTTTACCATTTAACTCTACAGTTACTACTTCAGGACGAATATTTTTCTTTTTTAACAGTTCTAAAATACTAATTTCTTGTTCTATTTGTTCTTCTTTTCCATTTATTAAAATTTTTATAGCCATCTTTTTTAACCCTCCAGCAATTTTTTAATTTTATAAAAAAATTTTTTATACTTTTTTCTTTACTAAAACTTTAAAAAAATCTTGTTCTTGTTTAATTTCTAATATTTCCTGACCATCATTTTGTAAACTTTTAGGTACATTTTGTATAGGAGCACCATCGTCTAAATAAATTTCTAATATATCTCCGACCTGCATTTCTTCAAGTTTAAGTTTTGCTTTTACATAATTTATTGGGCACGGTGTACCTCGTAAATCGTAAATTATAGTTGATAGTTGATAGTGGTTAGTTGTTTGTGATTCGTGTGAAACTTGAGCAAATCTTAATGGAAAATTAAAGTTGCTATCCATTGAGGAATAAATGTTTTTTATTTCATTATAAAAATCTGAGACAAATTTGTATGCATCTTCTTTTTGAATTTTGCCTGAAACTAAATTTTCATAAAATTCAACTATATTTTCAAACCTTGTATCACAAATACCACTACTAATAAACTTTTCAACAAAAAAAGTAACTGCTTCTTTTTCATCTTTCGGGTCAACTCCTTTTACAACAAGTAGTGCTCTTGCTGAATAAACTAAAGCATTTTTAATTTCTTGTATTTCAAAGTTTTTATCTTTTGCCTTAAGTAGTGATTGTTTTGCTGATTCTAAATCTGATTCTATCATATCAATTACTCCTGCACCACATTCACCTTGTGAAAGCCCATCTAAAGAAAACTCAGTGTCTTTCCCCCAGTCAAAATAAAAACTTTTATCTTCATCATATTGTGGGACAAAAGAATATTTCTTTATAAGCTCACTTACAGTTGATACTTCAAGTTTATCATTAAAATCTATTATCAACTCTGAAACCAATTTTGGCACAACACGTGCTGGAACAATACCTACTTCTTGTGCAAGTTTTGTATTTTCAGCATTTATCTCTCCACCAAAATGTATCTTGTAAAAAGGAACTGTCCTATCATAAACTTTTCTTGCTAATCCTGAAAAAGAAATTGTCCCTATTGGATGTTGACCACAAGCGTTAGGGCAGCCATTTATGTTTATCCTTATATTTTTAAGTTTATCAATCGTATCTGAATCTATTTTTGAACTTAATTCTTTCACTATTTCTTTTGCCATATCTATAGCATTACATATTCCTAAATTACAAGTAGTTGCTGCTTTACAAGAAACAACATCTAAAACTGTTTCAGGATAAAGAAAGTCAGTAAATGTTGATTTTATTTTTTCATAAACATAAAACATTTTGTTATAAGGTATATTCGAAACAACAATATTTTGTCTTTGTGTAGTTCTAAATATTAAATAGGGAATTTCAGAGCCAATTTCTGATAAACTTATAAGTTGCTTAGCATTAACTTCGCCTAACGGAATTCTTATTTGTGCAAAGTAGTATCCTTTTTGTTTTTGTTCTGTTGTGTTGTATTTCAAAAACAAATTATAAACATTATCTTCTGAACAACCTATCAAATTACCATACTGTAGTTGAGGTAGTGAAGACAGTCCATTTTCTAATCTTAAACTAATATATTCTGTATCTTTCAACCTTTTTAATTCTTCTTTATAAAGTTCTACAAACTTTTCCCACGAAATATCTTGGATAAGAAATCTTAGACGGTTATGGTGTCTGTTTTTTCTATCTCCATATTTGTTAAAAACATTCATAATTGATTTCACCACATAACCTGCTTCTTCTACTTCAACCTTTTCTTCAATAACTTTACCAACAACACTTTTCGCACCCATACCTCCACCACATAAAACTTTAAAGTAACCGTCAATACCAACAAACCCTACATCGTTCACGCCTGCAAAACAACAATCTTTTTGACATCCTGAGAACGCAATTTTAAACTTTCTGGGGAGATTCAAAGATTCATCTAATGATAACAAATATTCAGTAAGGCCACAAACAATTCTATATACTTCAATCTTTTCATAAGGACAGATTCCTGAAAGATAACATCCTGTGATATTTCTTACAGTATTTCCTCCACCACCACGGGGGGAGATATTATAATCTTTAAGATACTCTATTATTTTTATAGAATTCTCAAATGGTACATTATGTATTTGTATATCCTGTCTTGTTGTGATATGAAGTTTTCCATTAGCAAACTTTTCTGCTGATTCACCAATTGCTTTTAACTGTTGTGGTGTTAAAATTCCTGCAGGTATTCTTAACCTAGACATTAAAATTTTTCCGCCTCGTTGTGAATAGAACCCCCAAGGAACACGAACTCCACGGAAAAATGTATCTTTTAACTCGCCACTAAGAAATTTTTTAAGATATTCGTCATACTTTGGTATATCATTTAAAACTTTTTTTGGCAACTTAAACATCTATTAAAGCCTCCTTACAGATTTTTGTCGTATATTCTATATCCTTATCAGTATGAGCAAAAGACAAAAAACACGCTTCAAACTGTGAGGGGGGAAAATAGATTCTTTTTTTTAACAACTTGTGGAAAAATTTTGCGTACAATTTAGTATCTGCAGATAATACAGTTTCATAATCATAAACTTCTTTTTCAGTAAAAAATATAGTAAACATTGACCCGATATAATTTATCACTACCTGATGTTTAAATTTTTTAATATTTTGTTTTATTGTTTCACACAAAAACTTTGTCTTCTGTTCAAGTGATTTATATATTTGTTTGTTTTTCAAAATTTTCAATGTTGTAATACCTGCGGTTACTGCTGGAGGGTTACCTGATAACGTCCCTGCTTGGTAAACAGAACCAACCGGAGCAAGATGTTCCATAATTTCTTTTTTTCCACCGACTGCTCCTATAGGAAACCCACCACCTATAATTTTGCCAAGACATGTAAGGTCAGGTTTTATTTTAAACAATGTTTGTGCTCCTCCATATGTTAACCGAAATCCTGTTATTACTTCGTCAAAAATTAAAACAATTTTGTAATAGTCGCATATTTCTCGTAATCCTTCAAGAAAACCATCTTTTGGAAGAACAACTCCCATATTCGCTGCAACAGGTTCAACTATTATACAAGCAATATCTTTATAATATTTTTTTACTACTTTTTCTACAGCGTCCAAATTGTTATACGGAACAACAAAAGTATTTTTAACAAAATCTTTAGGGACTCCTGAACTTGTTGGTATACCCAAAGTTGTAGGACCTGACCCTGCTTGAACAAGTAAATAATCAACATGGCCATGATAACATCCAGAAAATTT
>CALFVX010000002.1 GCA_937928765.1 uncultured Endomicrobiia bacterium | reverse complement strand
ACAAAACATCAGACTCTGTGATTTCACCAACACTTGAATGAACTATCTTTAACTCTGGTAAATCTGGATTTTGTTTAATTTCTTCTGCTACAGAATTTAACATCTTTTGTATTGCTTCAATAGAACCTTGAGTATCACCTTTTAACACAATAGATAAAACTTTACTTTTGCCTGAGATAATATCTTGTATAGTAAGATGTCTTTTAATTTTAGATAATTCTATTTTTTGTTTCTCCTGTATTTCTTCAAAAATTTTTTTTGCTTCTTTTTCATCTTTTACAACTTTAAGTATGTCACCTGCGGTTGTTTGTACCTCAAATCCTAAAATCTCTGCTGGTTCTCCAGGAAGTAATTCCTCAATCTTTTCTTGTTTATCATTAAACATAGCGCGAATCTTTCCATAAGAATTAGAGCATACAAAATTATCACCTATTTTAAGTTTACCTTTATAAACAATAACTGTAGCAGTATATCCTCTTTTACGATCAAGCTTTGTTTCTATGACAGTGGCTTCACAAGGAACATCTATTGCTACATATAAATGCATTAACTCTGCCTGAAACAAAATTGTTTCCAACAACTTATCTATATTTATATTGTTTCTTGCAGAAATTTCTACAAATTCAGTATTTCCTCCCCATTCAGTAGGTATAAATCCTTTGTCAGCAAATTGTTGTTTTACTTTACCTGGATTACACTGTGGTAAATCTATCTTATTAATTGCTACTATTATAGGAACATTCGCAGATTTTGCATGATTAATTGCTTCTATAGTTTGCGGCATTATACCTTCATCTCCAGCAACAACTATAACTACAATATCTGTAACTTTTGCACCCCTTGCACGAATTGTTGAAAATGCTTCATGTCCAGGAGTGTCTATAAAAGTAATTTCTCCATTTGTAGTTTTAACTTTATATGCACCAATGTGCTGAGTTATAGCTCCGTATTCTTGTGCTGCAATATTACTTTTTCTTATTGTATCTAATAAAGTTGTCTTTCCATGGTCAACATGGCCCATAATAGTAACAACAGGAATTTTTTTAACATATCCTTCAGGAATACTTTCTGGAGTTGTTTTTTCTTTTTTTACAACACTTATCTCTTCTTTCTTTACAGTAGTAGCTTCTTTTTGTGGTATTACTGCTTCTTTAATTTCTTCAGTTGCCAAAACATATTCTTCTTTTTGCTTTAGTTCTTCTTTTATTTCTTCTAAAAATTCTACTTCATAACCTAATTCAGAAAATACGAGAGTTAAAGCATCGGTGTCTTTGACTTTTTGTGTAGCGGAAACAATCATACCTAATTTTATAAATTCTGTAATTATTTTAGCTACTGGATTACTAGTTAAATTAGCGATTTCTTGAGGAGATAATCCGTCCGTAAGCTTAATTTTTAAAATAGGTTTTGAGATTACTTTTTGTATGATCTTTTTAGGTTTTTTAACTTCTGTAGTTTTCTTAGATGATTTAAAAGCGGTTGTTTTTTTGTGTTGTATATCTTTTTTTTCTGCTGTTTTTTTATCAGAGGAAAGCTTTTTTTCTTTCTTTGGCAATTTAGATTTTTTTGTAGATTCTTTAGAGGTATTATTTAAATCTACTTTATCTTTACTATGAACAACTTTTTGTGATCTTTGTTTTTTTTTATCATCTTGTTGTTTCATTTTTATTTTCTTCTAAATTAAAATTTGCTTCAACATCTTCTAATATTATATCCCAACCAGTCAACTCTTTAGCTAAATTAAGGTTTATATTATTCTTTAAAGCCGTTTCATAAACATTTTTAGGCAAAAATGCCTTAGCTATTTTTTTATCTTTATCTATTAGTTCAACCTTTTGAGGTTTCCAAGGAGATAAAGAATAAGTAATAAATTTAACTATATCTTCCACATATGGAATTAAATCAATTCTTTCACCTTGCAACTCTTCTATTATAGGTCTTATTCTTACACCTTTTATACCAACACAAGAACCTACAGGATCCACCTTAGGATTATTAGATTTTAATACTATTTTTGTCCTGTATCCAGCAGCACGAACAATGTTAACAATCTCTATAACTTTCTCTTTTATTTCTGGTATTTCTGTCTCAAAAAGTTTTTGTATAAAATTTTTATCAAACCTTGAAACTATAACAGAAATTCCTTTTTTTGTCTTTTCAACATATTTTACTAAAACTTTAATATGTTGGCCTATCTTAAATTTTTCTTTAAAAACCTGTTCTCTTTGTGGTAATATACCTTCTGCTTTACCCAAATCTAAAATTACAGTCTTGTTTCTAATAGCATAAACAGAACCTGAAATTATCTCTCCTATTAAAGACTGAAATTCTTCCATAACATTCTTTTTATAACTTTCTCTAATCTTTTGTAAAATAACTTTTTTTGCAGATTGTGCAGCAATCCTTAAAAAAGCCTCATTGTTTACTAAAACTTTTATTTCATCTCCTAACTTTGCATTTGAATCTATTTCTTTAGCCTCATCTAAAGAAATCTCTTTTTTATCTTCTTTAACATTAGAGACAACTTTTTTTAAAATATAAGTTCTAATTTCAACATTATTAACATCAATTTCTGTAACAATTTTACATTCAGAACTAAAAAATTTTTTTGCAGCGTTGGTAATTGCTGTCTCTAGAAGTGTTATAATTTCTTCTTTAGAAACCTTATGTAGTTTCTCAATTTGTTCTAATGCGGGTAAAATCTCACTCTTTATTTCTACCATAATTATCTCCTGTTAAGTTTTTTTGTTTAAAACATCAGATATATCAGGCTCTAGGTTAACTTTTGCTACAGTTTTTAAATCTAAGGATATACAAGAATTATCATCTAACAATACATTTAGAAAACCGTCCTTATAATCTTTTAATTTTCCAATTAAAACTTTTTGTCCTTTAAGTTGTAACAACGGTTTATAAAGTTTTACTTTAATTCTATATCCTTTGTATCTTAGAAAATCTTTCTCTTTTTTAAGTTCTCTGTATATCCCAGGCGAAGATACTTCTAAAAAGTATTGTTGATTAATAAAATCATAAGTATCTAAAACACTAGATAAAACTATACTTACATCCTCACAATCTTTAAGTGTCACACCACCATCTTTATCAATATAGATCCTTAATATATTGCCTTCTTGAGCTATTAAATATTCAACATCCACCAATTCTAATTTGCGTGTTTCAATTATAGGTTTTATTATTTCTTCTATTTTTTTTAATGTTTCTTTGTCCATATTATAACATAAATTTTTTATTATCAAATTTTTTCTATCATTGCAACAGTTTCAAAAATTTTATCTATAACATTTTCTATGTTTACTATGATTTTTGACTTATTCTTTCTAATATATAACTCAACACTATTTCCTTGTAACAATTTTTTACTAATTGTAATTCTAACAGGAATACCAATCAAATCAGCATCTTTAAATTTAACCCCTGGACGTTCATCTCTATCATCTAATAATACTTCAAAATTTTTATCTATCAATTCTTTATATATTTTATCAGCAACATTTTTTATATCAGTATCGTTATAATCTATTGGTAATATATAAATCAAAAAAGGAGCAATATTAGGATGCCATATAATACCATCTTCATCATACGACTGTTCTATAAAAGCGGCGACTATTCTTGACACACCTATCCCATAACATCCCATAAAAAAATATTTTTCTTTATTATTTTCATCAAGAAAAGTTGCGTTCATTGATTTAGAATATTTTGTCCCAAGTTTAAAAGTATGTCCTACTTCTATACCTTTAGAAAATTTTAGCGAATTTTTACTTTTACATTTAGGACATAAATCATTTTTGGTTATTTTTCTTATATCTGATATCATATCAACATCAAAATCTCGTTTAAAATTTATATTTTTTAGATGAAAATCTTTTTTATTCGCTCCTGATACTGCATTTGGTATATTTATTGCTGAATAGTCAGCAATAATTTTTAAGTTATAACTATTATCTTTAAGTTTAATTCTTACAGGACCCAAAAATCCCACAGGAACAGAAAAAATCTTTTCTACTAATTCAGAATCTGCAAGTTGTATGTTTCCTGATGACAAAACATCTTTTAATTTTATTTCATTTACTTCATAATTACCTGCAACTAATACTAAATAAACATTTTTAAAGTTATCTTCTACATAAACCAATGTTTTTATAAACTTTTCATATCTTTCATTTAAAAAATTACTTACTTCTTGAACAGTTTTCATCTGTGGTGTATAAACCTCTTCTAGATTCTTCTGCATTTCTTTATCTATCAAATCTTTAGTTTCATTTACACACTCTGCTTTTTCAACATTAGCTGCATAACCACAATTACTACAAAAAACTATTGTTTCTTCTCCAACAAAACCTTCATCATTTTCTTTTATTACCATAAACTCGTGTGAAAATTTCCCGCCGATAGCACCAGTTGCAGCTTCTACTGCAACAAAGTTTAACCCGCAACGTTGAAAAATTTTGCAATATGCATCATAAACTTTGTTATAATATTCTTCAGCATCTTTTTCATCTATATGAAAAGAATACGCATCTTTCATATAAAATTCTCTTGCTCTTATAACACCAAACCTAGGTCTTATCTCATCTCTAAATTTAACCCCAAACTGATAAAACATCTTTGGCAGATTTTTATATGACCTAAGTTCATAACGAACCAAATCAGTAATTACTTCTTCGGCAGTAGGAGATAAACAAAATTCTGCCTCCTTTCTATCTTTTAAACGAAAAAGTTCTTTACCATACAGGTTCCACCTACCTGTTTCATCCCAAATTTCTCGTGGTAAGATATGTGGCAGCCATACTTCGAGTCCGCCAATATTGCTCATTTCTTCTCTAATGATTTGTTCAACTTTTTTTAATACAAGTAATCCTAAAGGTAACCATTTATAAATTCCACTAGCAAGTTTTCTTATCATTCCTGCACGAAACATCAACTTAGATGATACAGTATCACATTCTGCAGGCGCTTCTTTTAAAGTAGGTAAATAAAAATTTGTAATTTTCATAAATTTTTGAATAATTAACATAATTTAGTAGTATAATTCAATACTTAACATAAAAATTATTCAAAAGTTGATTTTTACAAATAATTTATTGTATTTTTAAATTTAAATTGTTATTCGTTAAAAATATGAAACCTGAAATTTCTGTAGTTTTACCTTGTTTAAACGAAGAAAAATCTGTAGGTGTTTGTATTAAAAAAATTAATGATGTGTTTGAAAAACTAAACCTACAAGGTGAAATTATTGTTGTAGACAACGGTTCTACTGACAATTCTGTAGAAGAAGCTAAAAGATTTAAAAATGTAAGAATACTTTTTGAAAACATAAAAGGTTACGGTGCTGCATTAAGAAAAGGTATTGAAAACACAGAGGCAAGATATATAATAATGGGTGATGCTGACAACACATACGATTTTTATGAAATACCAAAATTTTTAGAAAAATTAAAAGAAGGATATGATTTAGTTATAGGTTCAAGATTTAAAGGTAAAATTTTAAAAGGAGCAATGAGTTTTTCACATAGATACATAGGCAACCCAATACTTTCAGGTATGTTAAGATTATTTTTTGGTGGTAATGTGTCAGACGCGCATTGTGGCCTTCGTGCTTTTACAAAAGAAGCTTACAAAAAAATGAACCTAAAAACCACAGGTATGGAATTTGCATCTGAAATGGTAATCCATGCATTAAAAGAAAAACTTAAAATAGCACAAATACCTATAACATACTGTCCGAGAATAGGTGAGTCAAAACTTTCTTCGTTTAGAGATGCATGGAGACATATAAGGTTTATGTTGTTATATTCTCCAGATTATTTATTTCTTTTACCAGGATTAATACTTTTATTTATTGGATTATATTTGTCTTTTAATATTCTACTTAAAGACAATGTTTATTTTTTTGGCAGAAATTGGGGTATACATGTATTATTTTTTAGTAGCGTAATGGCGCTTGTTGGTTGGCAGATATTAAATATATGGTTTTCAGCAAAGGTTTACATTCATAATGTAGGACTTCAAGAAAGCAAGTTTATTAAAACCATGCTAAATTTTTTAACTCTTGAACGCATACTTTTTTTTGGTTTAGTTTTATTTCTTTTTGGTATATTAGGACTTTCTTACATAATTTATATCTGGGCTAAATCAAACTTTGGAGAACTTTCTCAAGCAAAATTAGGAATTTTTTCAGTGATGCTTATTGCAATGGGAATACAGACTATATTTGGCGCGTTTCTATCAAGTGTACTACAAATAAAATACAAGTAATTTTTATGAATAATATATATATAATCACTCCTGCATGGATTATAAAAAATAAAAAAGAATTTTATAAAGGAATAAAAACTCTACAAAATTTGGGATTTAAAATTTTAAACAAAAAATTTCCTCTAAACCCTCTATCTATAAAACAAAAAGTTCTCCAATTACATAAAGCATTTTTAAATAAAGATGTTGATATTATATTAGCACAACGTGGTGGTTATGGATGTATAAAATTACTTCCATATATAAATTTTAAAATCATTAAAAAAAATCCTAAAATTTTTGCTGGATTTAGTGATTTAAGTGTTCTACTTAATACGATTTATGAAAACACAAAAATTATAACTTTACATTCACCAATGCTTATAAATTTTTCTGACACCACAGATTTTACACTAAAATCTTTCCTAAATGCAACATACGGATTTGAAGAAAAAAATCTTTTCAAAGATGTGAAAATAAACATATACAAACACGGAAAAACAAAAGGTATTCTTAAAGGCGGAAATTTAGTAACCTTAACTTCAACAATAGGCACACCGTGGGAAATTAACACACAAAACTCTATATTGTTTCTTGAAGAAGTTGATGAACAACTTTATAAAATTGACCGTGCATTAACACAATGGATTTTAACAAAAAAATTTAGAAATATAAAAGGTTTAATTTTAGGCAATTTTAGAGGTGTAAAAACAAATGATGTATACAAAATTATTAAAGAACAGACAAAACTAAACTTTCCTGTTATAAGTTGTGATTACATAGGACATTTAAAAAATAAAATTACCTTACCGATTGGTGCTGAAGCAGAACTTAATACTTATAGCAAATCTTTAATTATCACGAATATTAATTTACTAAAATAAGTTAAAATGAATACAATATGGTTTTTACTAATCATAATTAGCATAATTTTTTCTATAATTACAGGAAAAACAGAAGAGTTTACAAAGTCACTTTTTGACGCTACAAAATCTGCAGTTGAAATTTCTTTGTATCTTTTAGGAATAATCTCTTTATGGTTAGGACTTACAAAAATTATTGAAGATTCTGGTTTAATACACAATATCTCAAAATTTTTTCAACCAATAATAAAAAAACTTTTCAAAAATATACCAAAAGATCATCCTTCTATAACTTCTATAACATTAAACTTTTTAGCAAACCTTTTTGGTTTAGGCAATGCTGCTACACCTTTAGGAATAAAAGCAATGCAAGATCTACAAACATTAAATGAAGATAAAGAAACTGTAAGTTTTGAAATGATGTTGTTTTTAGTAATAAACACAGCAAGTATCCAACTTATACCTTTTAGTGTAGTTGGTATATTATCTCAATATGGCGCAAAATCGCCAACTTCAATTGTTTTACCTACTATTGTTTCAACTGTCATTTCAGCAGTTGTTGCAGTAATAAACTTATTTCTATTTAAAAAATTTTTTGAAAAAAATAAAAGATGAAATACATACAACTTGTTTCACAACTTATTATACCGTTGTTTATATTTTTTGTTTTGATATACGCAGTTATAAAAAAAATAAAAGTTTATGAATCTTTTATTTTTGGTGCAAAAGATGGTTTTGAAATTATATTAAAGATATTTCCTTATATTCTTGCGATTTTTATAGCAATAAAAACATTCCAATCTTCAGGAGCAATAGAATTTATAAAAAATATTTTTTCTGCAATATTTAATATTTTAAACATTCCAATTGAAGTTTTATACATTTCTTTAATAAAACCCTTTTCAGGCAGCGCTTCACTTGCAGTTTTTACAGATATAGTTAAAACAACACAAGCAGATTCTTTAGCAAGTAAAATTTCTGCAGTAATTATGGGTTCAGCAGAGACAACTTTTTATGTATTATCTTTATATTTAGGTTCTGTTAGGATTAAAAAAACAAAATATTTAGTTTTTGTATGTATAATTTCTGATATAATTGGCATAATTATTGCTATATTAGTAGCAAAAATTTTTTTTGGATAAAAATCTATGTGTAGAATGCTCGGTATAAAAAATTTTGAATATCAAAAACATAAAGATATAATACAAAAATTTTTTTTGTTAGCAGAAAAAGGTAAAGTTCCACCTAATAACAAAAAAGGACATCTTGATGGCTGGGGTGTTGGATGGTATGAAAACTGCAAACCAAAAATATATAAAAGTGAAAATTCAATGACACAAGAAAAAGAAAAATTTTTTAATTTAATAGAAAAAATAAACAAAACAAAAATTTTAATTATACATCTAAGAAAATCAGCATGGAAAAATACAAATTTAGCTAAACATTCTCATCCTTTCAAAGATGATACAACAAAAATTATTTTTGCACATAACGGCACAATATATGAATATAAAAATTTATGGAAGTTTATAGTAGAAAAAAAAGCATATTGGCTAGATTCTGAAACCTATTTTTGGTGTTTTATAAATAACTTTAAAAAAACAAAAAATATCAAATTAGCTTTTTTAAAAACAATAAAAGAAATTAAATCAACATGCAAATTTTCTTCGCTTACTTGCATATTCTCTGAAGGAAAAAATTTATATTGTTTTAGAGAATACAAAAAATTATCTAATTACTACACCCTATATCTCACAGAAAAAAACAATACAAAAATAATATCTTCTGAAAAAATCATTGAAACATTAAATTGGCGATTAATAAACAAAACAAAACTTGTTATTATCTAAATACTAAAAGAAAATTATACAAACTCAAAAAAATTTGATTTAAAACTTGTTTTAAAAAATATTAAATTAAAAAAATTTTTGTAATAAATTCAAATTTTAAAAATTATCACAAAAATTTTTATAATTCTTGCATTACTATTTTTATTTTTTCCCAGCGATGTTGTGGATAAATTTGTGGTTCTAAAAAGAAGTTGTATGGAACGGTATGTTTTTTTTGTATTGCTTCTTTTTCGTCTAAAATTTCGTATAAATATACATAATTGTGCAGATCTGAAGAATACTGTTGCCACCAATCAGACCGTTGGTGTTTTAAAGAATAAATTCCGTGTTCTGGCAAAGAGATATCTGCAATATCACGATATATTTCTTTGATATATTTATTCCAGAATTCAACCCAAATTTTAAATTCTTTGAGTTCAAAATAAAAATTATCATACCCACTAAGCCGTTTTGCTTCAGGAACATTTAAAAGAATATGTGTAATTTTTTGTTTTTTAAACTCTTTATACAACTCTTCAGCAGAATTGACTTTTTTTAATGTTTCAACTAATGGTGAATACTCTAAAACACCATGAGTTAGATATTTTCTTTCAAAAAACAATCCTCTTGTTTCACCTAAAAGCAATATTTTAGAATCTAAAGGTAAATTTTTGTTAACCCAATCAGCAACTTGATAGTAAGGACAAGGATATGAAGGTCGTTGTGTGGACAAATATTCTTTTATAGTCATATCAGAGAAAACAAACTTTGCAGGTGTTTGTGTAAAATGTAAAACTCGCATTGAAAAGTTTATATTTGAAGCTGTGATAAAAATTAACAAAATTAAAAATAAATTTTTAAAAAAATTAGGTAATGGATTTTGAATTATAAAATATGCATATATTACAGAAATCACAACTAAAACTGGGATAAAATATCTAAGATAAAACCTACCAATAATTATCCAAAGAACCAAACAAATTATCACATAAACACTTAAAAATTTAATTTTTTTGTCAACATTTTTAAATAAAAACAACAATGGTAAAAATACTAAAAATATTCCGCCAGGATAACTTTCCTGTTGAAGTTGTCCTAATGTTAATGGCCATAAAAAAAGAAAATAGTTTTTGAAATTAAACTTAGGCATTGGCGGGTCAGAAAAAATGTTGCCTACAATTCTTGGTTTAACAAAACCTATCTTGTGAGCAAAAAATGGGAAAACAGGATTTCCTGTGAGTATTATGTTTCTTAGATACCAAAAAGAACATACAATTATAGCAGAAAATAAAAAATAAACATAATCTTTAAAAATCTCAAAAAATTTTTCTTTATTTAAAATCCTAAAGATTAAAAAAGCAACTGAGATTGAAAAAAATTCTAACAAAACCAAATATTTACTTCCTAAAGCAAACCCTGCAAAAATTCCTGAAAGTATTAGCCAATATTTTTCTTTTGAAAACAAAAACTCTATCATACAAAACACCATTGCTGTTTCAAACATTGTTATTCCAAGTTCAATTGCTGTTTTCCAAGAAACCATCATTACATTCGGCACTGTGTAAAAAATTAAAACTGCAACTAACGCTGTCGTTTTAGAAAAATATTTTTTTGTAAAATTATAAACTACAAAACAACATACTAACCCGCAAAACCAACTAATAAGTTTTGCTGAGATATCGTTGTTTAAAACAATATTTATTAAATAAAGCATATTAATATTAAATGGATAAAGAGAAGAAAAACTGTACGGGTTGAAACTAATCTTATGATTTAACTTCCATAAGTTCAAATTTCCCAAAAGATAAAATTGTGAATCAAAAAAAGTTTCTGGAGTTAATGCTCCAAGTAAGTTTATAAAAGAGGTATATATAAAAATTAAAAATAAACAAAGTTGTAAAAAATTAAAATTTGGCAAATATTTTTTTGAAATATTCCATTCTTCTTTCTGATGAAAAATAAACCCTAACAAAATACCGCTTATTATGAAAATTAAATAACATAATTTATAAACAAGACCACATAACCCTAAAATATATACTATCATCGCTACAAATCCAGCACCTAAAACTGGATATAAAACTAACTCTTTTTTTATATTAATTACCCTTTTAAATAAATTTTTTATCAAAATTAAACCATAGTTATAACAAGACAAAATTGTAAAAAATGAGATAA
The DNA here is from genome assembly GCA_937928765.1 of uncultured Endomicrobiia bacterium. Taxonomy (GTDB): domain Bacteria; phylum Elusimicrobiota; class Endomicrobiia; order DTEH01; family DTEH01; genus JANXDG01. The sequence goes on along the minus strand of CALFVX010000002.1, from coordinate 43,132 downwards.
AAAAACTTTTTAATAATAATTTAATTTTTGCTAAATCAATGAATAAACGACCTTCAAACAATCCTGTCTTGCTGAAAGCTAAAGGAAAATAAGTAAAATAATTAGTTTTCAGTAATACAAAATAGACCCATATCCCAAATAATACAAAAACAAATATAGGCTCAATTCTACTTTTTAGAATACTCTCTTCAACACTTTTTTTCTTTAGTTTTTGCATAAAAATTTATTTTTAATTTTTTATTTTACAGCTCTTACATAGAATTGTATTTCAGAAAATCCGCCAACATAATAACACCAAACACGTTCACAAAAATCTATATTTAAGTTTGCAAAAAACGAAAATATAATCGGTTGTATTTTTTTCTGTGTTTGTCTCATACAATTAGGTTCGGGAACAGACCATATAAGATTTATTCTCAAAATTTCAAACTTTGCTATAGTTTTTGATATATACGGTTTTTCTCTCTCAAAATAGTCAAATAATAATGAACTAAAATAATGTTTATGTTCAGGATTGCCGTAAGCAGTCCTACAACTAAAATGTGGTACTTTTAAAATCAGTTCTCATTTGGGTTTCAGAATACGCCATATTTCTTCAAGTACTTTAATTAGTTCATTAAGATGTTCAAGAATATGGGATGCATAAATTAAATCAAATTCATTATCACTAAATGGATAAGGAAATTTATTTAAATCCCATAATATATCTGGTTTTGTTTCAGAATTCCAGTCAATACTTATTGCTCCTTTATACTTCCAAGGACCTGAACCTAGATCTAATATTTTCATTTTTTTATCACCCAATATGTTATAACTCGTTTCATCACTTTAAAAATATATTTTCTACTCTCTTTATTCCCATAAAACAAAATTTTAATAACACGTTTTATTTGTCTTAATACCCATTTTAAGTTTAAAAGTTTAGATTTTATCCATCCAGTATAAGCGCTACTTAAAAATTTTTCTATTTCATATTTATTTAGTGTAGGATAATTAAATAAACATTTACAACTACCATCAAACTCTTTTAAGTCCAAATTATCAATAAAATTTTGGTTTCTAAGAATTGAAAAAAACTTTGTTCCAGGATAAGGAACAGTAATACTAAATTGTACTGTATCTGTATCAAGTTTTTTAGAAAAATCAATAGTCTGTTTCATAGTTTGTAGTGTTTCACCTAATAGACCAAATGTAAAAGTTGCATGTGTTTTTATTCTATACTTATTTAGAAGATACACATTATATTTCACTTTTTTTAAATCCATTGGTTTCCCTAAACTTTTTAAAATATCTTTATTAGCACTTTCTACACCAAACTTGATCCCAATACACCCGGATTTGCTCATCCAGTAAATCATTTCTTCATCTAAATTCATTATATTACCCATACAAGACCATTTTATTTTTAACTTTCTTTTTATGATCTCCTTACAGATATTTATCACATAATCTTTTCTCACTGTGAAGTCATCATCATCAAAATATATTTCTTTAGGATGAAACTCTTCTATGACTGATTCTATCTCCTTTATAATTCTTTCTAAAGAAAAGATTCTATATTTACCATTTTTGTACATTACTTGATTCCATAGACAAAAATAACATCTAAACGGGCAACCACGTGAAGCATGTATTTGTATTGCAGGTTTATATTGACAAAAACCATCCCAATATATATTAATATCAGGTTTTTCGTCATCAGGAAAGATTTTTCTATCTGGAAGTGGCAAAAGGTCTAACGGATAGATTAACTCTGTATATCCCCCAAAAATAACTTTTCCGTTCTTCTTAAAAGATACTCCTTTTAAATTTTCAACTGACAAATTTTTATATAATCTATCGGCTAACTCTGTAAAAGCTATTTCATATTCGCCTGCAATTACATAGTCTACATATTCAGAATTCAGTGCTTCATCAGGAAACACAGTAACATGGGTACCAGTCATTACAATAATTATGTTTTTATTTCTTTTTTTTATCTTTTCAGATAAAGAAACATCATATTGGAAAGTTGGTGTTGTAGTTTCCATTAGAATAATATCTGGAGATTTTTCTAAAACATATTCAATGAATTCATTCTCATTAAGATCTAAAGCAACACCATCTAAAGCAGTTACTTTATAACCTTTCTTACGAATTATAGAAGATGTGTAACCAAGAAAAAATGGATATGGTACATATATTGGTTTTTCATCAACTTTTTTTTGGATTGAAAACGGCCATCTACTTCCTGCACGAACAAAGTATCTTTCATAACGGTTATTTAGCTTGATTTTATAAGGTGGATTCGCCAAAAGTATTTTCATAACTTTTTTATGATATATTTTCTACTATTTCTTTCAACACTTCTTTGCCAATGTTTAAATCATATTCTTTTTTTATAACTTCGTGCGTAAAAACATCTTCTTTGTAACTTCTATCTAATGCTAATTTCAGTGATTCAACAAAAGATTCTATAGTAGGATAACATTCCATACAATATTTACCAAAATAAGTTTTTGTCTGACCTACAAGATGGCCTACTACTAGTTTGTTCATACTAAGATATTCAAGTATTTTCAAAGTACCTTTATAAAAATCTCCAATTTCTTTTCTCATCCAAATAACCATAATATCACATATAGCAATGTATTCAGGAACTTTATGATATTCTACTGTATCGGTAAAAACAGTATTTTTTAAATTAATTTTGGAAGATAATTCTTTGTAGTAGTTCAGCAATCTCCCTCCACCAATGACTAAAAAGTATACATCATTATTTTCTTCTATTATTCTTTTCATTCCATAGAGTATATTTTTAAATTCTCCAACACCTGCTGGAGTAAAACATCCAAGAAATCCAACTATCTTTGCTTGTTGTAGAAAACCATATTTTTTTCTTAACTCAAATTTATTGTATTTTTCTGGACAAAATAGGTTTGTATCAACTCCTTGTGGAATTAGATAGATTCTTTTTTTTGTTTTTTGTTCAAGCAATAATTTCAAATAAATATGCGGGACAATAAAAATGTCTGGCAAGTTAAAAGATAAATTTTCAGTAAACGAAAATAGATATTTCAAGATTACAGATTTCTGTAACATAGAGTCCCAATCGTCAAAATCAACTATCACTTTTTTGCCGAATAATTTTGCTATCCACATAAAAGGAACAGTAAACGGTAGTAATTTCTGAATGAAAAGTATTTTATATTTTATTCTTAATAAAATAAATAGTCTTTTGATAGTACCGATTAAAAAACCTACTATTGTATTTTTCTGTAAAACAGAAATTACATTTTCATAATTTAAATCTGAATTAGATTCTATATATATAACATCATATCCAAGATCCCGTAAAAAGAAAAACAATCTCCTCATTCTTACTGTGGAACCGCCGGTTCTGTCAAAAGGATTTATTATTAAAATTTGTGTCTTCATATAAACTTAAGCTGATGATGTAGATAAAAACAATTTTATTGCAGATTTTGCTTGCCAAAATTTTTGTTTAATTGATTGTTTTCTAAAAATTGATTTTAATATGTAAGATGGCCTAAAATAAAATTTTTTAAAAGCAAAGTAATTCAACTCTTTTAAAATATTTTTATCATGCAATGGCCACCAGTAATCAACAATCGGTTTTGACGGATCTTTTACATATTCATACCAGTAATCTTTTTTAATTGTCCTATCTTTTAATGCGTTTTCATAAAATACACTTTTTGGCAAAGGATTAAACACTCCAAACGGTGCATAGTCAAGTCCTAACTCTATCGCAAAATTTATTGTGTTTAACATTTCTTGCTTAGTTTCTGTAGGTAAGCCTAACATAAAATTTCCATAAGTTAATATTCCAACATCTTTACATATCTTTATTACTTTTTTTACATTTTCTAAATCTAAATGTTTGTTTATAATTTTCTGTAAGCGAGGTGTTGCTGTTTCTATGCCAAACTGTATCATTCTACAACCAGCATCTTTCATTTTTTGTAGTATTTTTTTTTCCAATTTCATATCAGCACGACTTCTACAATGCCAGCGAATTTTTATTCTTTTTTCTATAATTAGGTCACAAATATCTTCTACTCTTCGTATATTAAAAGTAAAATTTTCGTCAAAAAATATTACGTCTTTTATTCCTAAACTTACTATATCCTGAATTTCTTTTACTACAAACTCTGCAGAATGAAACCTTACTTTTTTTGCCCGTTCAATACTGTTGCAGTAATAACAGTTAAAAGCACAACCACGAGATGTCACCATAGTAGTAATCGGGTTTGAATATGTAATAAAACTTCTATATAGCTTGTAATTAAGTAATCGTCTGTTAGGCATAACTAACTCGTCAAGGTTAAAAATATACTGGACTTTATGTTGTTTTTGTAAATTATATTTTGTGATAATTCCGTCTATATTGTTTGGATCTTTACTATTTATTAAAGAATCAATCAAGTTGCAAAATGCTATTTCAGCTTCACCGTATACAACAAAATCTATATATGGAGTTTGTATTGTTTCAAAAGGATATATATGCAAGTGTGGACCTCCGGCAACTGTTAAAATATTTTTGTTTACTTCTTTTACACTCTCGGCAACTTTGTAAGCATCATATAAATATTCTGTACAAAAATAAATACCTACAACATCTGGCAAAAAATTTTTCACAGTTGATTTTATATTTTCAAAACTTAATTTTTCTGTTGGTGCATCTATAATCTTTATTTCACAGGAGGGAATGTTTTTTTCTAAATAACTTGCTACATATAAAATACCTAGTGGTGGGTAATTGCCAGATTCTTCATCAATTTTTTTATGCAGTTGTATATTTCTTAACGCCCAATTTTCTTTTGGCGGAAATATGAAAAGTATTTTCATTATATCTTAAATACAAAAACTATTTTTTTCTATAACTAACTTTTAGTCTCTAACATTTTTTTACAACTCTTAAATAAAACTGTACTTCTCCAAAGCCACCAACATAATAGCACCAAACACGTTCACAAAATTCTATATTAAAATTAGCAAGAGAACTAACAAAATCATTAATGAAATTAATAATAGGACTAAACAATTTGCACCATTTAGGTAATAGTTCTAAAATTAATGGTGGTTGATATACTAATCTAATTTTTTCAATATTAAAAATTACATTTCTGTTACCCAAATGTGAAAACAATGGAGTGTAATTTCTAAACGAATGAATTGAAAAATAATGTTTATGTGTAGTATCTATATATGCTATTCTGCTGCTAAAATGTGGTACTTTTATAATTACTAAAGCATTATGCTTGGCTATTCTATAAATTTCTTCAATAGCTCTGTCTATATCTACCAAATGTTCTAAACAATGTGATGAATAAATAATATCAAACTCATTATCTTTTAATGGCCAAGGAAATTTATTTAAATCATGCAAAATATCTGGTTTACACAACGGATTTATATCTATTGTTACTGCTTCTTTATAAAACTTATTATATCCGGGACCAAGTTCTAAAATTTTCATCTTATTATCATATCTACATAAAATTTTACTTTTTCTTGTGTTATTGATTTTAAACATTTTTTTTCTTTACAACTATATTCAAACCCAAGGTATGAACAAGGAACACAAGATAAATCACTTTTTATAACGACATTTCTATTTTTCCATGGACCCCATTTTATAGGATTTGTAGGACCATGAATTGCAACTGTAGGAATATTTAGCGCTGAGGCAATATGTAAAATTCCTGTGTTGCCACAAATAATCAATTTCGTCATAGAAACTAAAGCAATCAATTCTTCAATTGTAGTTTTCCCTATCATATTTAAGACATACTTTTTATCAATATCGGATTTTTCAAAAAAAATTCCTTTTGTTTTATCATCTTTATTTCCAGTTAAAACAATACTATATTTGTATTTTGATATTATATATTTTGCAACTTCAACATATCTTTCAATATCCCATTCACGATAAAATCCATGGATGCCACAACCAGGATGTATTACTACAAATTTTTTTTCTTCTATATTGTGAGAATAAAGAACATTCTTTATTTTTTCTTTTGTCTCGTTATTTATTTTTAGAAACAAATCTTTATTTTTAACTTCTATAGATAAACTTTTTACTATATCACAGAAACATTCAACCTCATGTCTATTTTTAACATGATACACCCAGTGGTCAAACAAATAATGTCTTAATTGTTTTGGCGTTCTAAAACCAACTTTGTATTTTGATGAAAAAAACAATATGATAGCTGTTATTCTAAACCATTGTTCAAAATCAATCCCTAAATCAAATTTTTTTTTCCATAATAAAAAAAACTGTAAAATTATTACCATCGGATTTTTAAAAAATTTATCAAATTCAAACACTATTATTTCGTCTACAAAATCCCACATTTTTACAATATCAAAGTTAACTTTTGAACATAAAACTGTAAGTTTTGCACTTTTGTATTTTTCTTTTAATGACTTAACTGCGGGATATAAAAGGATAGTATCACCCATCATTGTAAGTTTTATAACTAAAATTTTTTTTATTTCGTGAATTTTGTTATCACGAAAGATTTTATTTATATTATGTATCAACGATAAGAAAATTATTATTGGTATACCTATGAAACGGTCAATATAATGGTAGAGCCAATAATTTAGTATCATTACTTTTCATCTTTAAATATAGGATAAATTATTATTTCACCAAACAATTCTTTTTGTCGTACAAAAACTTGTTTTAATCGTATAAGTTCAAGAAGTGATAAAAATAATACAATAATTCCACGACGAGTTTTTTCCAACTGCATAAGTTCTTCAAACAAAACATACTTTTTGTCTTTAAGATAATCCATAATCTCTCTCATTTTTTCTTCAATATGTATCTCTTCAACAACTATTTCTTTATATTCTTTAGGAAATTTTTTAAGAACTTCGTTAAAAGCAGTTAATAAATCAAAAATTGTTGCTTCAATATAATAATCATCTTCGGTAAATATAGGAAGTTTTCTATAAAAAACATTTCTTTCAATATCTTCTCTTGGACGAAAAAAATTTAATGCTATTTTTTTATATTTCTGATATTCAACTAACCTGTCAACAAGTTGTTTTCTTATTTGTTCAACCTCATCTTCAAGTTCCTGTTGAGGTTTTGGAAGCAAACTTTTTGATTTTATTTCCATCAAAGTGGCTGCTATTACTAAAAATTCACCTGCTATTTCTAAATTAAGTTCTTTCATCAAATCTAAATATTCTAAATATTGGTGAGTAATTTCAGAAATAGGAATATCGTAAATTTCAAAGTTGTTCTTTTTTACAAGATAAAGTAGAAGGTCAAGTGGCCCTTCAAAAATTTCTAATTTTATATCATAAGTTTGGTTCATATTAAACCTATCAAATTCTTCACTTCAATTATAGTCTGTTTTGCTACTTTTTGTGCTTTTTGTTTACCTTCGAAGAGTATTTCTTCTATTTTTTCTTTATTATATTTTTTTCTTTTTTCTCTTATTGGTTCTAATATATCATTTAATATCTTTGCTAAATTTTTTTTATCTTCAACACAACCAAGTTTGCCTTCTCTACATAAACTTTCTATATTTTCTGCTTCATTTAAATTAAAAACTTTATGAAAAGCTAAAACTACACAATTTTCAGGATCTCCAGGATCGTTTTTATGAATCTTATTAGGATCTGTAAACATCTGCATAACTTTTTGTTCTATTTCTTCTTTTTCATCTGTTAAATATATACAATTATTATATGATTTTGACATTTTTCTTCCATCTATTCCAGTTATATATGGTGTTTCTGTTAAAAGCTCTTTTGGTTCTTCAAAATAATTACCATAAAAATTGTTAAACCTTCTTGCTATTTGTCTAGTTAGCTCAATATGTGGTGTTTGATCTTTACCTACAGGAACAAAACTTGACCTATACAACAAAATATCTGCTGCTTGTAATACAGGATATCCTAAAAATCCATAGGTTTTAAGATTTTTTGTAGTTTGTTCTTTTAACTGTTCTTTATATGTAGGACAACTATATAGCCATCCAAGTGGAGTTAACATAGAAAAAATTAAATGTAGTTCAGAATGTTCTGGTATGTCTGATTGACAGAATACAAAAGATTTTTCAGGATTTATCCCACAAGATAGCCAGTCTGCCACTATTTCGTATGTATTTTGTTTTATTGTTTTTGTATTTTCATATTCTGTAGTGAGTGCATGTAAATCTGCTATCATAAAAAAACATTTATATTCATCTTGCAGTTTAACCCAATTTTTTAAAACCCCAGCATAATGTCCTATATGAAGTTTGCCTGTAGGACGCATCCCAGATAATATCGTTTTTTTCATATTTAAAAAAACTTTGGCATTTGTGGTAAAAAAAGTCTAACTAAAAAATTAACTATTGGCGAAAGTATTGTCCATAAAATACCAGAATATAACAAAAATATCAAAATAAAAAATCCGTATCTACTAAAAAAAATTTCATATCCTTTAATTATATAATAAGGCAAAAATCCTACTAAAACTTTACTACCATCCAAAGGTGGTATTGGAATTAAATTAAAAACAGCTAAAACTATATTAATAATCACTGCGTATATAAACAAAATATCTGCTGAAGATAAATCAACACCAATTCTATTTAAAAAATAATATAAAGTAGCAAAAATTCCAGCAGTAAAAAAATTCGCTAAAGGTCCTGAAAGTCCTACAAACATAAGTTGTTTTTTTGTTAGACGGTAATGATTCACAACAACAGGTTTTGCCCATCCAAAAAGTGGTACCCCACTTATCATAGCTAATAATGGTAAAATAACTGTGCCTAATATATCAATATGTGCTAAAGGATTTAAAGTTAACCTACCCATTAATCTTGCAGTATCATCACCAAAATAATCTGCTGTTTTACCATGAGCATACTCGTGCACAGTTATTGCAAAAAGTAGAATAGGATATTGAATAAAAAGTTTTATAATTAAATTCATTTTTGTTTAAAGATTTATTTTCTTAAAAAATTTATAGCGATAGAAATTATGCTTATTAAAAAACAATAATATCCAAAATATCTTAACTTTGCTTTTTGAACAATATTAATTAAAAACTTTAAAGATATAACACCCCAAAAAAAAGCAGTAATAATTCCATAAATATATGAAAATTCAAAATTTATCTCATTAGTAAAAATTAAATCTTTTAATTCTAAAAAAGTAGCTGCTAATATCACAGGTATGGATGCAATAAAAATAAATTTTACTGATTGTTCTTTTTTAAAATTTAAAACTAACATACTTCCCAAAGTAGCTGCAGAACGCGATATTCCTGGCAATACTGATATTCCTTGCGCTACACCTACAACTAAAGCTTTTAGGATCTTCATATTTGAAACATCAGTTTTATTTAAAGAATTATTTAAATATCTATTTTCAGAAAAAATTAACCAAAAACCTGTTATAGCTAAAAAAATACCAGATAGAAAAAGATTTTCATATACAGAGCTAAAGTATTTCTTAACTACTAAACCAATAATACCTGTAGGTATACTCAACACTAAGATGTAAAAAATTATTTTTGTATTTTTTAAATATTCTAAAATATCTTTAAAAAACAAAACTATAACAGCTAACAATGTAGCAAAATGTAATAAAACATCATAAAAAAGCATCTCTTTAAATCCAAAAATATTTTGTAAAAAAACTAAATGTCCAGAACTTGATACAGGCAAAAATTCAGTTACCCCCTGAATCAATCCAAGAAGAACTATCTGTAGATTCATCTATGCCTACCTCACCCTCAGAGTTTGTAATTTCTATATCTTTATTTTCAACTTCGTCGTACAAACTATATGTCTTATAAGAAATTTCTGCAATAATGTTTTTTGCAAATTTACTTATTATATTTTCAGTTAAAACACAAATTATAAAATCACCATTTCTGCTAAAAACTATCCCAACATCATGGCAAACATTTCTCATAAGACCAGTTTTATGAGCAACTGTAACTTCTTTAGGCAACTTTTTAGGAATTCTGTCACAAATTCTTTGTTTCATTAAAAGTAATAACATCTCTGAAGAAGCTTGTTTTGATATAAGTTCTCCTTTGTAAATTTTTTCTAACAACATACCTATATCTTCTGCTGTAGTATAATTTTCTATTCCCTTATTTCTTGAATATAAATCCATTACATATCTTTTAACATTAGTATTTTTTAAATCAAGATCTTTAAAAATTTTATTTAATCTTTCAATACCAATTTTATCCATAAGCATATGAGTAGCAACATTATCTGAGATTGTAATCATCAACTCTAGTAGTTCTTTGATTTTAAACTTTTTACCATAAGAATATCTTTTAATTACACCGGCTCCACCACAATGATGCCTTTTTTTATAAACTAAAATATCTTCTAATGAAATCTCACCTCTATAAGCAAGATAATACACAGCTGCCATTAAAGGAACTTTTACAACACTTGCTGAAGGTATCAGTTCATCAGAATTAATTTTTATAACATAATCTGTTGAAAGATCTTTTATATAAACTGCAACCTTTGAATTTTCATTAAAATATTTTAAATCTTCTAAATAACTTTGTATGTCTTTATTCAATTTTTCTAACTTATTTATTTCTATTTTTGATTTATTATTTGCAGAATTAATTTTTAATATAAAAATTATAAAAAGCAGTATAAAAAAACATCCAAAAATTAAAATTGATAAATTATTTCTTTTCATTATTGTTCTCCTACAACATATTCATTAGTAATTTTTTTAAATCTAAAATTTTTTTCAATAAAATACGCTAATTTTAACATTTTAGTTTCTTTAAAATGTGGTGCTAATATTTGTAATCCAATAGGCAAATTGTTGCTATCATAACCACAAGGAATTGACATTCCAGGAAGGCCAGCTAAATTACAAGGTATTGTAAAAATGTCTGAAAGATACATCTTAAGTGGATCATTAATTTTTTCTCCAATTTTAAAAGCAGTTGTAGGCGATGTGGGTGTTATTAATAAATCAACTTTATTAAATACATTAATAAAATCATCAAAGATCAACTTACGAACTTTCTGCGCCTTTAAATAATATGCATCATAATAGCCAGAAGACAAAGAATAAGTTCCTAACATTATCCTTCTTTTTACTTCACTACCAAAACCTTCTTTTCTTGTAAGAAGATACATATTTATCATTTTAGATTGAGAATAACTTACTATTTTATCTTCAGATTTATATCCATACTTTACACCATCATATCTTGCAAGATTTGAAGATGCTTCTGACGGAGCAATAATGTAATAAACAGCAACTGCATATTCTGTATTAGGCAAAGATACTTCTTCTATTTTTAATCCTTGATTTGATAAAAAATTTATTACTTCATAAATTTTATCTTTTATCTCTTTTTGTATTCCCTCAATAAAATATTCTTTTGGAACACCTATCGTTAAACTCTTGATAAAATCTTCATCTGTTTTACAAAGTTCTTCTGTAAACTTTTCCTGAGCTAAATTAATAGAAGTTGAATCTTTTTCATCATATCTGCAAATATTTTCTAACACAATTGCAGCATCTAAAACATTTCTTGCAAAAACACCTATCTGATCTAAAGACGAAGCAAAAGCTACAAGACCATATCTTGAAACTCTTCCATAAGTTGGTTTTACTCCTACAACACCACATAGCGCTGCAGGTTGACGAATAGACCCGCCAGTATCTGAACCTAAAGCAACAGGAACTTCATATGAAGCAACTGCTACTGCAGAACCACCAGAAGAACCTCCAGGAATACGAGTCAAATCATAAGGATTTTTTGTATAACCAAAATATGAAGTTTCAGTTGAAGATCCCATTGCAAATTCGTCCATATTTGTCTTACCTACAAAAACAAATCCTTCATTTTTTAAATATTCTATTACTGAGGCATTATATGGTGAAACATAATCTTCAAGAATTTTTGATCCGCAAGTGGTTTTTTTACCTTTTATACAAATATTATCTTTTACTGCAATTGGTAAAAAATTTTTGCTATCACTAATCTCAATTTCTTCTTTAAACAAAGAAATAAAGGCGTTCAAATCTTTATCTATCTTATCGATTCGTTGAAATAAACTTTCTAAAAGTTCTTTTTTTGACAATTCTTTTTTTTGAACAAGTTGTTTTATCTCGTTTAATGTTAATGTATAAAAATTTTTCATAACTTTTTAATTTTATAAAAAATTTTAGTAAAACTCAACATATATTGAAAAAATTAAATTTTTTTAGTAGAAAGTTATAAATTTAAAAAGTCAGAAATTAAAATAGTGAAATTTTAGTAATTAAGGAGAGTTTTTATGGAAAAATTGAAACTTGGTTTACCAAAAGGTTCTCTTCAAGAAAATACTTTTGAACTGTTTAAAAAAGCTGGATTTAAAATTTATACTGAATCAAGACAATATAAACCTTACTGTGATGATGAAGAATTAGATATTACTTTGGTTCGTGCACAGGAAATACCAAAATATGTAGAGTCGGGCGTGTTTGACTGTGGTATCACAGGATATGACTGGATCTTAGAAACAAATTCTAAAGTTAAAGAGATATGCGAACTTTTGTATGCAAAATCAGGTTTTAGACCAGTAAGATGGGTTGTAGCTGTAGCAGAAAATTCTGATATTAATTCTGTATATCAACTAAAGAATAAACGTGTAGCAACAGAGCTTGTAAATTATGTAAAAAGATACTTTAAGAAAAAAAGAATCCCAGTGAAAGTAGAATTTTCCTGGGGAGCAACTGAAGTAAAAGTACCAGATTTAGTAGATGCAATTGTTGAACTTACAGAAACAGGTAGTTCTCTTAAAGCAAATAAACTTAAAATAATAGAAGAAATACTTGTTTCCACAACGAGGTTTATATCAAACCGTGCTGCATTAAAAAATAAATGGAAAAAAGAAAAAATTGAAAACATATCTATGTTGCTTAAAGGTGCGCTTGAAGCCGAAGGTATGGTTGGATTAAAAATGAATATAGAGAAAAAAAATTTAGAAAATATAGAAAAAATATTGCCTTCATTAAAAAATCCTACTATATCACAACTTTCTAACCCTAACTGGTTAGCAATTGAAGTTGTATTAAAAGAAACTGAAGTAAAAAAAATTATACCTTTGCTTAAAAAATGTGGTGCCCAAGGTATAATTGAATATCCATTAAACAAAGTTGTGTATTAAAATTCTTACTTAGAATAAAAAATATGAATATAAAAAAATCTGATGATAATATAAGAGTACGTTTTGCGCCATCTCCCACTGGATTTCTTCATATTGGTGGGTTAAGGACTGCTTTGTTTAATTATCTTTTTGCAAGACATCACAACGGAAAATTTATCTTGCGAATAGAAGATACTGACAGAACAAGGTATATAGAAGGCTCAACTGAAAATTTAATTTCTATACTTAACTGGTGTAACTTAGAATATGACGAAGGACCTTTTTTAGATCAAAATGGAAAAATTTATCAAGAAGGAGATTTTGGTCCTTACATACAATCTCAAAGAGTTGAAATTTATAAAAAATATGCAGAAGATTTATTAAAAAAAGGTTTTGCATATAGATGTTTTTGTGATCCAAAACGACTCGAAGAATTAAGAAAAACACAACTTTTAAACAAACAACCTCCTATGTATGACAGATTCTGTAGAAACATATCACAAAAAGAATCTGATGAACGCTCTAAATCCAAACCTTATACTATAAGATTAAAAATGCCAGATGAAGAGATTGTTTTCTATGACATCATCCGTGGCGAGGTAAAATTTGACGGAAAACTAATTGATGACCAGATATTGTTAAAATCCGACGGTTTTCCAACATATCATTTAGCAAATGTTGTAGATGACCATCTTATGAAAATAACACATGTTATTCGTGGTGAAGAATGGTTATCTTCAACGCCTAAACATCTTGTTTTATACAACTATTTTGGCTGGGAAATACCAAAGTTTGCACATTTATCTTTGTTGCTTAACCCTGACAGGTCTAAACTTAGCAAACGCAGTGGCGATGTATCAGTAGAAGATTTTAAAAACGAAGGTTATTTACCACAAGCAATAATAAATTATTTAGCACTCCTTGGATGGTCTACAGAAGATTCTCAACAATTTTTTACTAAACAAGAACTAATAGAAAAATTTTCTTTAGATAGATGTTCTCAATCACCTGCTGTTTTTGATAGACAAAAAATGTTATGGATGAACGCTGAATATATAAGAAAAATCTCTACTGAAAAGTTATACAATTACTCAGTCTCATTTTTGACCAAAGCAGGTTTTAAAATAGAAAACTTTAACAAAGAATATCTAATTAAACTTATAGAAGCAGAAAAAGAAAGAATAAAATTGTTAAAAGAAATTCCTTATTTAATAGAATATTTTCTAAAACCAGACGAAGAAGTTGTCTATGATGAAAAAGCAATAAAAAAATTTTTGTCTACAGAAGAACAAAAAAAAATACTTACAAAAATAAAACAACTGTTGATAAACATAGAAAATTTTGACAAAATAACATTAGAAGCAAAAATTCGCGAATTTTGTCAACAAAATAATTACAAAACTTCGTTAGTTTTTCACCCTTTACGCGTTGCAGTTTCAGGAAGGATTGAAGGTATAGGACTTTTTGATCTACTTGAAATTTTAGGCAAACAAAAAGTTATAAATAGAATAAATATTGTAATAAATAGATTTTTTAAGTAAAAAAGTAAGAGTGTAAGAAATTTATCAGCGATATGTAGTGGCATGCAGGTGATGCTGAATATTGATAAAGTGAAAAAGTAATAGAGTAAGAAAGATTATTGTAAACACCTCAATTACACATACTTAATAGGATAAAGAATTAAAGTAAGAACATACTTGATTGATAGAAGTAATAAAAAAAGAAACTTCCTTAAAAGAAGGAAAATTAATTAAGAAAGATAACAAAACTATAACATCAAGGAGAAAAAATTATATGACACAACAAAAAAACCAAATTAATTTATTTATGGCTTTAATAACATCTTTAGCATCAACATGTTGGATGCAATTAGGTAAAGTTCCAAATCCTGTATCTAACAAAATAGAAAGAGATATTGAAAACGCAAAATTTACAATAGAACTTTTAAGAACACTAAAAGAAAAAACACAAGGAAACCTTTCTGAAGAAGAAGAAAAACTTCTTATTTCTGTAATAACAGATCTTGAACTAAACTACGCTGACGAAATTAAAAAAGAAACTAACTAAAATAAAAATTTTTTCCGGGGTGGTGTAATGGTAACACAGGTGGCTCTGGACCATCTGATCCTGGTTCGAGTCCAGGCCCCGGAGATTAAATATCTTACCTAAATCTTTTATCTCAAAATATTATTTTAATTTCATTTTAATAAGTGAAAGAGTAAAAAACTGAGAAAATTAGAAAGTGAAAAATAAAGAATATTGGTTTATATAATTTGCGAAGTTGCAATTTTTTATTAAAATTTAAATTTTAAAGTTATATTATGAGAACCGTAAGTTTGCATATTGTATGGGTAAGAAAAACTATATACAGGTTCTAAAATAACACTGTTTAATTTAAACCTATAACGTAAAGAAAAATTTCCTGTTGTAGTGTTTGTCCCAATTGAAAATCTTAATTTATTATTAAAAAATGAGTGTCTGTATCCTATTATATAATCTTCAACTTTATCTCTAAACCTCACCTCAGTCAATATTTCTGACATAAAAAATTTATATCCCAAACCAAAATTTATTGCTGGTTTTATTTCCTCTTTATCTTTTAGTCCAACATCTGCTGGCAAAATGTTTGCAAAATTCAAACCAAAAAACAAACTTTGTTTTATCAAATAAATCATACCTATATCTAAAGTAAACGCAGTTTTATTATAACCACTAGAAAAGACAGTGTCTGTTATTGTATACTCGTCTTTAGCATAACCTAAAGATAAAATTTTTAAACTTGCACCATATAAAATACTATTTTTACTTTTTTTATTTCTAAAATCTATTTTACTTGCAATTGAAAATAAATAAATATTTTCTTTATACAAACCAGAGTTAACATCCATACCATAAATTCCTAACCCCAATGTAAACTTTAAAGGAATAATATACCTTTTATATTTATTATCAACCTTCTTGGTTTTAACTAAACCAAACTTCACAGGCATTGCGTATCCTAAATTATAAATATTTATATCTACACCTTCTATATATAGATGTTTATTAAACGAAGACACAAGTTCTTTATACTTTGTCATCCCGGCTAAACCAGCAGGATTGTAAAATATACTTTCAACATTACCATAATTTACAGCACCGCATCCGCCACTACCATATACTTCTCCAAATTCAGGTATATAATAAAATGCTGAAAACATTTTATAACTAATTATTAAAACTAAAAATGTTGAAACTAATATTTTTTTCATATTTTACTACCTTGCTATTATTATTACCCCGATTATTAACTCTTCATCTATTTTAAATTGGTATATGTAAGGACCAACTTCCAAATCTTTAGCTTCATAATCTTTACCATCCCACTCATAAGGAATAGAATCAATTTTTCTTACCAATTTACCACGAAGATTGTATATTTTTATCTCTGTTCCTTGTGGTATATTATCAAATGTAGCGAAATCATTTACTCCATCATTATTAGGTGTAATTATTTTTTCTTTAGGTCTGTAATCATCTTTTGTTAAACTACCTAAAGGAAAAATACCAAAATATGTAAAATGGTTCACCCAACATAAAACTAAATTCTTATCTTTATCAACTGAAGATTTTAAATTTCTCCAGTTTACACCATCATACCAAAATATGCTTAGGACATTTTCATCAAACTCTGTAGCATCAACTTTACCATCATTGTTTAAATCTGTATATAAAAGTCCAATTTGTACTGGTTTTTTAAATCTCAAACCTGAAGGTTCAAACTTGTAAACTTTAAAAGGATATTCACTTAATGCTGGTCTTTTATTTTTTTTAGGAACCAAAGTATTTGCAACTTCTTTTATAGATATTTCAACCTCTTTATCTAAAGCACCTTGTGGAATAAATATAAATGTTTCAGCATCAAATGGGTTGCCATCTTCTAGTACAATTTTACCTCCTTGAGAATCTATCTTATTAGATATTGAATCTTTAAAACTTACATCATACCATATTGTATAAGTTGAATTTATCTCATCATATGCTAAGATTCTATATTGTATATCTTCTTTAATAAAATCTTTTGGTATTTCAAAGTAAAATGTAGTAGATTTAGTATCTAAATATACAAAAGTATGTGTTAAATATGATGCCTCAGTTGAATTTTTATAATGAATTTCAACTTTTTTAAGAGATTTTTCATCTTCTGCTGTTCCATAAATAACAGCTATTTTTGTTAAAGGAGAAATATTTTTTATTGGGTTATGTATAATTTTTGGTGGCAAAATATCGTCTGAAACATACGCCTCTGCTACAACTGTAGAAATTGAAATACTTTGAAAATTCTGTGAATATAACAAATCGGAAATAAATAAAATATAAAACAAAAAAATTAAAAAAGTTAAACTAAAAATTTTGTTTTTCATTTATAGTACAACTCTATTTTAAGTTGGTTTGTTCTATAAGTTCTTCCACCTACAGCTATAGAAAAATCTGCTGAAAGATAAATATAATTAGGCGAATTTTTCCAATCACGGTCAGAAGCATTCCATAAAACACCTCTGTTATTCCATAAAGTTATATAATTTTCACCATTCTGAAATCCTTGAGTATTCTTATCCTTCATCCATTTCCACATAAAACCACCATAAACCCAACTTTCTGGAGTACCTTTTCCTAACTGTTGTTTTGTTCTTGTAGAAGACTCAATAGTCCACCCCATTGGCAAAACTCTTGTTGTGGTTGTAGTATCCACAAGACCACAAGGATTTTTATTTCCTGTATATACAGGATTAGCACCTTGTGCTTTGTTATCAGTATAAATCTGTATTCCCCAAGAGATATTGTTAGGATCAAAATCTATTTCTATATATTCATTTGCAACAGTCCAACTTGACACTTGTTGTAAATTCACATTAAATGTTATTGAAGATTTTTGAATGTGTGTTTCTATATCTTTAATTTTTATATTAAAATAAGGAGAGGAAACATCAGATGACACCCATCTAACAAAATCTACATAGAATGTTGTAGAATTTGTTGAATTACCTAAAGCTGCAGTTATCATAAAAGGACATTTCACTGCGGTATAAGTTTCTATGTTGAAACTTGAAAGAGGAACATCAAAAAATTTCCATTTGTTAATATCAGAACTACTCCAACCAAGATCTGTTAAATATTTTGCTTGGTTTTTATTACCTGTTGGTGCTTCAATTTCTATTCTTATATTACCTACAGAAGCATAAATCCAGAATCTTAATCTACCATTATTATAAAAAGATAAATTTTGTTCATTATTATAAACTACACCCCAGCCAGCCCAGTTTTCCCACCACCCACCTGGATTCCACCATGGATTGCTTACCGTTTTAAAAGATTCAGTTCCCACTGGAACCTGCAACAAATCACTATTTTTTGAATTAAATTGTCCTAATCCTCCAGCAGACCATGTATAAAGATTACTTCCCTGAGGTATCCCTTCGTCAGAATAAATTGTAAGTATTTTGCTATACAAAAAGTTTAAAGAAAAACATAAAAGCAAAAAAATTATAAATTTTAATTTTTTAATATCCATAAGTTATTCTTTATAACAAAATCTTTTTCTTTTTTAATATTTAAGCTGTCCCACAGGTTTAATTCTAAACAAACCTTGTATTTCCCATCTTTTAAAATATTTTTTTCTTCATAAGGTAAAAACAAATATCCTTTTTCTTTAACAAATATAGGATACATCTCACCAAATGTGTATGAATACACTAACTTTTTAGTTTTATAAATTTCAACCTTACCTTTAGGACGAATATAAACATTACCTTTATTTTCTATACCAACTAAAATTTCATTTTTTTTTGATACAGGGTTTGTTCTAAAAATTAAAGAACTTATTTCTATATCAAAATTTGATTTATCTTTTATAATAACATAAACAGGAACTGTTATTATTAAACTTATAATTCCAGCGTATTTTTGTCCTTCAGTAAAAGAGAGCATATTGTTTAAAAATCCAACTGCTTGTTTTGGACATTTTATACTACATATTACAATTGCCTCTTCTTTAGGTTTAAGAAAAAGTTTTTGTGGTTTATAAGAAAACCACTCTTCTGTATTTATATTTTTGTTTTCTTCAAGTATATGCCAAGGAGTTGAAGAAATCATAATCTCTTGTTCAAAATCTCTGTCGTTTACTACAAGAAACCTTATCTCTTTCTCTTCACCTTCAGATAAAAAAAGTTCGTATCTTTGTGGCGAGACACTTATTGAATAAACATTGCTAATTATGAAAAAAAAAACTAAATATAAAGAAAAAAAATTTTTTTTAAAAAAATTAAATAACATAAATTAAAAATATAGGATGGGAGAACAAACAAATCCTCCCATCCTATTATAAAATTGTCAACTATTATTGTGAAAACAACTCAATTCTTAAAGTAGTAGTTCTGTATGTCCAACCACCTACAGCATTAACAAAGTTTGCCTCTATATATATTGGATTAGGAGATGGCATAGCACCATAATTATCTGGACCTTGCGCAAAATGATATCCATATCCTGCTCTTGCTACTGTAGAATAATCTCTGGTGTCTGCATTACTCCAGAAGTTAGTCTGACTTCTATCTTTAAAATAAAACCAAGAATAACTTGTTTGAGGATCACCAGTTTGTGGGTTTGAAACATTGTCTTGTATCAACCATGCCATAGGTAAAAAAGCAGTGTTTGAAGATGTAGATATTAAGCCTGCACCGTTGTTCTCACCAAAACTCCCTCCATATCTAGGGTTAGCATCAGCTGCATTATTATCAGTATATATCCTTATTCCACCTGATTGTGTAAGGGTAGAATGTAAAAGTATATACTGGTCAGCCAAAGTCCAACCACTACCAGCAGGAACCGTCCAAGAAATATTGCTTGCAGTATTATTATTATCCCTCCTTCTTATTTCTACAAACATTGCAAGTTGTCCACCAGTAACATTTGCTTGTGCTGTGATTGTAGAAATTCTAATAGATTGAAACTGCTGTGCTGAAACAAATCCTATGCCTATAACTAATGAAAGAATTATACTTATAAAAATTATTTTGCCTATTTTTTTCATCTTTTTTTTATTCCTCCTTTATTTTTAAATTTTTTTATTTTGTATTTGTATATCATCTTTTTCACTTTTTTAATCTTAACTATCACCCCCTTTTGAGGCAACCCGGCTATCATATACTGTATCTAAAAATTAAACAATAATACAGTATTTAGACCCGTAGTTTTGCGTCCTATGGGTTTCCCCATAAGTTGCTTTTCTCATAAAAGATTAAAATATAATTAAGTAAATAAAAAATATAAATATAAATGTAAAAATTATGTGAAGATTATGTAAAAATTATGTGAAAATTAAAAAATATATTTTTAATTCTTTATTATCAAAATTTCAACTCTGCGATTGAGTGCTCTTCCTGAGGATGTTTTGTTAGAAGCAACAGGTTTTGTTTTTCCGTATGCTTTTGTTTCAATACGTGTTTCTTCAATGCCATTTTCTACAAGAAATTTTTTTACTGCATCAGCACGGTTCTGTGATAATTTCATATTATACTCATCAGAACCTACAGAATCTGTATGTCCTTCAACTACGATTTTGTTTTGAGGATATTGTTTTAAAAGTTCTAATACATTTAAAAGGACATTTCTACTTTGAGCTAAAAGTTCAAACTTACCTGTTTCGAACAACAAACTTGACTGTAGTTGCACTCTTAATAATTTTTCTTCTTCTACAATCTTTACTTCCTTAGGAATTTCTTTTATTATTTCTTTAATTTCAACAATCTTTTGTGGTTCAGGCTTTTTATGAACAACATTTAAAAAATCTTCTTTTGATGAAGAATTGCCTGAAGAATCTGTTGCTGTTAAGACAACTTTATATCTTCCTTCTGGAACAATTTTTGAATATATATCATCTAAGCCGTCCCATAAAAATGTTTTATTAACCTCACCACTACCAGAAAATTTTTTAACTAAATTTTGTTGTGGAGAAAAAATTTCTAAACTCCATCTTTCAAGATTTTTATCATCTTTACATAGAACTTGAAATTCTATTTTTGTTTCTTTAGGAATCCCATCTTGTTCATATTCTATATCTATTTGTTTTTGCTTTATCGACAAAATTATTTCAGGAGGATTTTTATCATCAAACATTCTTGCAGCTTTTATACTTTTGCCTTCATAGTATATATCACCAAAATATATTATACATCCTAAAGGGTTATCTTTAGTTTCTATTATAAAAAAAAATCCTCCAGAGATATAACTCAAATCTAAGCCATAAATATCAAATGTATATTTTTTCCATTCTTTTGTAAGTTTTATAGGTCCTGTTTGATAAATATCAGAGTCAGGATATTTACCTTTTATACCACCAATTCCAACTGATGTTATTATTTCAGCACCACTTTCTCCTCTTGCATAAAAAATAATTCTCTCAGCACCGCTGAGATCGTAGCCGCCTTGATATTGCCCCCAATTTGTAGGCGGATTCTGAAAATATATACCAATCCACTTCTGTATTCCTTTTGGTTTATATCTTAATTTTAAAGATGGATAATTATCCAAAGTTAAAACTTCATTACTTGCAGAAAGATTGATATCAGAAACATCGCCCATATATCCTGTAGGTGAATAAAAATTTTTTTCTTTAGGTGAAGCAGAGAATACATAAAATTTTTCAGCAAAAACTGATAACGAAATATTTATATATAATAAGCATAAAAGTAGTATAATTTTTTTACACATATAAACCTATTATTGTTTTTAAAATAATTTTATTTTTATTTCTCGTAGACTATTTCATCTAAATAAATTACACAACCATCAGGATTGTCATTAGCAGTTAATACCCAACAAAAACCGCCTGAAATATATGATAAGTCTAAACCTTTTAAATCAATAGTATATTTTTTCCATCCTTTTGTTAGTTGCACAGGACCTGTTGTGGAAGTATCAGAATCACTGTATTCTCCTCTTATACCACCCATTTTAAATTCACAAATTTCACCACCTTTTTCTCCTCTTGCATAAAAAGTAAGTTTTGTAGCACCACGTAGATCAAATCCGCCTTTTATTGTTCCCCAGTTGTTTGCAGGATTTTGCCAATAAATTCCTGCCCAGCCTTGTCCTTGAGAGCGTTTAGCTGAATATTCTAACCTTATACAGCTTTGTCCATCTTTGGGATTTTCTTTCCAGTTTTCGTTAATTTTTAAATCGCCATAATCACCCATCCAACCTGAAGGTATAAAATGGTTTTCTCTTGAAATTCTATCTTTGTAAACCCAGAAAGGAAGTTGAACTTTATAACCTATAAGTGCACCGGTTTCTTCTGCCTGAGGAGGAATAATAGGTGCTGGTGTTGTTAAAGATTTAGCTGAAGGTTGCTCTGTTTGGAAAGTTGTCGATTTTTCTTCTTCTATATTTTTTGATACTGCTGTTTTTTTAGGTACCATTTCATCTTCTTCTGCTAAAGGTGCTGTAGCACAACCATATAAAAATATACCTAATAAAACAATACCTAACAAACCTTTTATTTTATTCATAGTTTTATTTTCCCTCCTCTTAATTTATTTTTTTTCATTATGATTTTAAATTTTTTTGAATTTATTTTTCTCACCCCCTTTTTGGTAAAATAATTTAATCTAAAAAATTGTAAAGTTTTTGTTTAACAAATAATACTTAAAAAATAATTATTTGTCAAGTATTACAAAAATTTTACTTTATAACAACAATTTTGTTCTTGTA
This sequence comes from uncultured Endomicrobiia bacterium, assembly GCA_937928765.1. GTDB lineage: Bacteria > Elusimicrobiota > Endomicrobiia > DTEH01 > DTEH01 > JANXDG01. The sequence continues at coordinate 20,234 of CALFVX010000002.1, read as the reverse complement.
AATATTGGAATTTTTTGTTTTTACTGTAAAAATATAAACTCCACAAGAAATTTCTTCATAATTATTATTATCCATATACCATCTTGTGTCAAAAATATTGTTAACTTTAATGGTTTTTACAAGTTCTGCTGATATGGTGTAAATGTTAATCTCTTTAGCATCATAGGGTAATCTAAATCTTACAAACTCACAATTTAAAGCAGGATTAGGATATGCGTAAACTTTTTTTTCTTCTATAAAAACATATTTTTTCCATAATTTTTGTATTTCGTAATAAGATCTTTTCGCTGTTGTGATGTAGCTGGTGTAGCTGTTAGAAGAAATTTTCATTATCCCAAACCATTCTTCGTTCATATTAGGATCTTCATAGTTAAAATTTGTCCAATCAGTGGAAGTATCCTGTTTATAATCTGAAGAGTTTGAGAAACTTTTCCACCATTCATCTGTCCATTCAAAAATACAACCACCACTTGCAACACCATTGTTTAAAATAAGATTTCGTTGAATATCTCTCCATTGTGAAACAATATAATTTGCTTGCATAAATTCATCTTCTTTATTGTATATTTTATTCCAACTGTCACAACCAAATTCTGTAATAATTAAAGGTTTTGAAGTTTTATTTTTGTAATCAAAAAATAAATTTTTAAAATCATAACCCAAATACGCGTTTATACCCCATAAGTCAAGCAAAGACAAATTCTCATCATCACTTCCATATGATATCTCACCAACTGTACTATAAAAATGATCTGTGGTTACAACATTCATCAAAAGATGAGCACTATCAATATTTTTAACTTCTTGAGATACTTCTTTAATTAAACTATACCAGTCCTTCCAACTTGATCCACCGCCTGGATATACTTCGTTTCCAAAACACCAGATTATTACTGCAGGATAATTTTTCCACAAATTAACCATATTTAAAAAATTCTGCTTATGACGAGATCTTACATCTGGATCAGCAAAATTTTGTCCATAATTTACCCAATAGCCAACTATAACATATATACCATTTTTATAGCATTCATCTAAAAACTCAGCAAAATTAGCATTGTAACTTTGTGGTGCAGAATATGTTCTTATAACATTTGCACCAAGTTGTTTTATCTTCGGTATATCTAAAAGAAAATTTTTTTCATCCCACCATCTGTAGTTGGAAGGATTTTTACCCACAGGTATTGGAGAATAACACACGCCACGAACTACAAAAATCTCGCTATTTAAATAAATTTTTCTTCCACGACACTCAATTTTTGTAGAAGGAAAAATTTTTAAACAAGAAAAAAAAACTAAAATTAATAAAAAAATTTTATTTTTTATTCTTCCCATCGTACATAGTCCCAATAAAATGTCAAAGGACTGCCTAAACTTTCTGCTGTGATCTCAAAAGGTAACAAAATTTTTGTATAATCTACAGAAGAAAAATTAGATAAAGGTATGGAGATGGTTTGCCAATCTGTAGATGTAGAATCAAATCCATAAGATGATAATAAATATAAAGTTGATTTTGTGACTTGTTGCGTATGTTCAATTTCAACTTTTATTTTTTCATTGACAGTTAAGCTTCTGCTTAATTTTATACAAAACTTTAATTTAGCTGTAGATGAGTAATATTGAGATAGATCCACTGAATTTGGAGAAACAGATACTTTATTAAGAACTATACCTCCACCAAAGTACAAATTTGAACCTGAACCAGAAAACTCAAATTTTTGATATTTTTGTGGATCTAAAGAACAACCACCGCCGGTTATCTCAGAAGAGTTTAATCCGCCAGAAGGCCAAGTAAAAATATCAGGTATACCAAAACTACTATTTAATCCATTATCATCATAAAAAACTATTTTAACATTTCCACTGCTACCACTTCCACCACCTCCACCACCACTTCCAGCGCCTCCACCACCACTTCCACCGCCTGTAGTTTGTGTAGTTTGAACTACTGTTAGGCTTACTTCTTTATAAACATCACCTTCGGTAGCTTTTATTTTTCCTGTTGCTGGTTGGCTAGAAGCTGTGAAGGTAACTTTTTTTCCTCTTGTAGGTGAAAATGTTCCTAATGTTTCCGGTTCAACTGTCCATATCGGATTTATATCAACATCATCAGATTTTGCAGATTTACCAATACAGCTTAATTCTACTGTTCCACCAACTTGTACTGAAACAGAAGATGGTGTAATAAACAGCTCTAAAGTATTAATCTGTAGTCTATCTTTTTTGCTACAAGAAAAAATAAAAAACAATGCTATTATTAAAATACTTTTTTTCATAAAACCTCCTTTTTAGCATTTAATATTATTTAACAAACTTTATATCGTCAATAAAAACTTCTCCACCTTTACTTTGCGAAGTTGATGTGTTTTCAAATACAAATCCAATGTATATGTTTACGTCATCAAGGTTGTTTGTTAGATCAATCTCATATTCTCGCCAACTAGTATAAAGTTGCAAAGTAGAAACTGTTTTTACATCGATATCTGATTCGGTTGCTTTTTTTGCACCTATAACTTTGAATTTAACATTATTATCTAACCAACCACCACGAAGTTTAAATTTTAATTTTGAGAACTGATATGCTGCTAAATTATGACTTTTATCTATCTGTGTAAAATCTTTGCCTACTATTATACCAAACCCACACCATGAAGTTTGATATTGTTTTGTATCATAATTATATACTTCTTTACCATTCCAGGTATATTTTATAGATTTGTTTTCGTTTGTATCTGGGTAGTTAAAATCAAGTTGTTGGTTATCTGCAGAAACATAAAACATTATACCACCAAATTTAAGTTCGTTATCATATAAAACCAACTCTTGTAAATTTTTTGCTGAGATGTTCATTTGTTGAAGTGGTGATAACAATCTATCATTAGGATTTTCTGAACAACTAAAAATAAAAATTATAACTGTTAAAAAAAACAAATTTTTTATTTCTTTCATAAAACTAATCCTCCAAAAAATTATTTTCTTAAAAATTTAATTTCAAAGCAAACTTTGTAGATAAAGAAATATATATTTCGTCAAATTCAGCAATTTCATAAGAAAGATACTTGTTGTCAACATCTCTTACAGCAAGATATCTTGCTGTAAGATAAAAATTGTTATCAAATATATTTAATTTTCTTGTTAAAGAAATTCTGTATAATCTATCATAACTTTCACCAAAAGTTTCAAACCATTCTTCAGGTCCCCAGATGTTAAAACCTAAATCTGTTTCTATCAACCACCAACGACTAATTTCTGCTATGATTGAAAATTTATAAAAATTTGTGATTGGTTTTAAATTTTCTTCTGTATAAGCATAACTACCTTTTGCTAAAGAATCGCCAAACGAAATTTTAGAAGTTAACCTAAAAGGAAATATTTTTATTTTGCCTAAAAAAGTTATCTCTCCTAACAAACTTTTTGTAGCCCATGCACCAGTTGCATTGTTTGATTCCCATACAATTTTACCATTTTCATCCCAGTAGTATAATCTATCAGTATTTGTAGGATAATTCATAACCTTTGCTTGAACTGCAAAAGCAAAGTTTGCATCTTCGTTAGGATTTAAGTTCCAGTAATCTAAAATATCTGGTTGATATTTGTAAAACCAAGATGGCGCAGTAGGATCATAAGTGTAAGTTAAAGACAAGGTTGTATTTTCTCTGTTTTCCCAATGTACCCAAAACGGATCAAAAGGTCCTCTTGGAGATAAAATTATTGTTCCACTTATGTCTTTTATTAAAGGAAGCGGACCATAAATTGGTTTTCTGTAAACAAATCCTCCTGATAAAGTATTTTTTTTATTTATTCTTTTCCATCCAGAAAAAGAAATTTCTTGTTTGTTTCCAGCAACTGCTCCTAAATAAGAATATTTAATTCTTATTTCTTCAAGAAGTTTTTTGTATGAATAGATCGTGTATTGTATAGAAGTTCCGATAGCGTCTTGTGTTTTTGTTTTATCTTCAAAGATTTGATATTTACTAGCATAAGTTCCTTCTGCTTCTTCAACTTCTTTTACATATTTATATTCTTTATTTAATCTGAAAGGTTTGTATAAAAATCCAATTTCTAAATTATCTTTTTTATATGTGTTAAATTTCAAAACATAAGCAAAATTTTGTACTGTTTCTTTGGGATTTGCAAATGTTATATATTCTGGTTTATCTGAAGTATAAAATATTGTATGAGTGAAAGTTTTTTCTAATATGTCAGTATCAAATCCTGCTTTTAAATAAATTCCATCACGATAACCCCAAATTATTTCAGGTCCAAAAAAAAGATGCAGCTTTTTATCTCTATAAGCAAGATTTAACTCACTACCTTCAGGAATTGTTCTACCTGAAACACGAAGGTATTTTTCTATATCAAATTGTTCTTTAAAAAGACCAAACAAATCGTTTTCATACCCCCAATGATAATGACCTTCTGCTTTGAAATATCTTAAGTATCCAAGATTGTGCACATATTTAAATTCTAAATTTGTAAGTTTTGTTTGATTTTTTTCTAAAAACATTCTGTGTTCATCATTTACAGTTTGGTAAAACCTGTCTGCATATTGTGGAAGAAAAAGAATCTTAGATTTTACAAAAATATTGTATGATGGTGAGAAATTAAAATCTGTAAAAATTTTAAATCCAGAAGAATTTTCCCAATTTGAAGTTGTATTAGGATTTTTGTTGTATATTTTGTTTATTCCGTTGGGGCCTACTTTTTGATATTCCCAACCATCTAAAAGTTTTTTCGTCATATTTTCAAAGTTTAACAATAAATCTAAACTAGCATATCCCTCAGAAAATAATAAGTTAGAAAATAAAAAAATAGCGATGATAAAAACATACTTTATATATTTCATAAAATCTATAAAACCTCCTTAGTGGATTTAACTAAAATTTGTACACAAAAATTAAATTGTTATTTTTAAATTTTAATCCGTACATTTTCTTATATCTTTCTCCGTATATATAAGCATCAACTACATTGTATCCCCAACTTAGTATTGCTAAAACCAAAAATACATTTGCAGCTGTAATTTGTACCTCGTAATCTGAATATAACGAATCATTTATTAAACCTCTTTCTTCATATTTTTTGTATGTCTCATCTGACTTATTATAAAAATAATACGATATACCTGCTGATAGAAAAGTTGTTATAAACATAATATATGCTTTTTTATTCTGTTCATTATAATATTGTCCCCAACCAGGTAAAATTAAAGATCTAACTGATGCAGAGACACCATTGTGTTGTTTAAAATTTAAACTTAACTCTGATGAAGATAAAAAATAGTTAAATATAATTGTTAAGATTAATATTTTAATAATTATTTTTTTCATTTTTAAACCCTCCTATTAATTTTATCTATGTCAAATATTTATAAACTTTTCTATCTATCAAAGATAAAAAAATTGAAGTATTTATAAGATACACTAAACTTAATCTTTAGCTTTGAAATTTATAATTTTAATTATATCTTTGTTTAAAACATAATTTTTTGTTTCCCAAACAGATATAATACTTTTTTTCATTTTTCCCCAATTATAAATATATTTCTCCCAACCAAATAATTTTTCATGTTGTGAAACAAAATCAGCTGTTTTATTATAAACTAATATTCCTGTAGGAAAAACATTGTTTGAAACTGTTTTATATGTCCAATAACACCTATGAAAACCAAATTTGTTAAATATTCTTACTAAATCTTCTAAGTATTCTAATTCTCCAAAACAACTATTTTTACAACGAAGATTTATCCCAAACTCGCCAACAAAAATTGGATTATCTTTTACTAAATCATAGTATTTTTTTAATTGTTTATAGATTATACTATAACTTATATTTTTATCTGGGTATTTTGAACTTTTATTAAAATTAAAAGTAAACTCTACTGGATAGTAATAGTGGATACTAATACATATATTTTCAAACTTTAAAAATTCAAGAAATGGTTTTATTTCTGTAGCCCAAAAATTGCCTTCAACAAAAATTATATGGTTATCATTATTGTTTCTTATTATATTAATTGCTTGGCTATAAACTTTCTTAAGTGAAGATATATTTTTTGTTACAGGTTCGTTCATTATATCATATCCGACAAGATATTTTTCATTTTTAAATTCAGATGAAAGTTTTTCAAGAATAGAAAAATATTTATGCTGAAATTTTTTTTCTTTAAAGAAAATTGATTCACCATTAGAATCGCTGTGCCAATCAAAATTTTGACATCCAGGTAGTGCATGGAGATCTAAGATATAATAAAGTTTATATTTATTACACCAAAAAACAAATTTTTTTAAGATGTCAAAATTTTTTTCTATAATTTTGTAATGCAAAGGTAAACGAACACAGTTTAATTTCAGAGTTGTTTTTATAAACTTTATATCTTTTTCTGTAATAAAAGTATTATAAAATTTTTCTTCAAACTCTTTTAGTTCATTTTCTCCATTAACTTTTTTAAATTTTTTTTTAAATTCTGTTTCTGAGATATTTCTTCCTGCAAGAATCCATCCTTCCCACAATAACCACCCACCAAGATTTACTCCATTTAAAACTATTTTTTTATTTTCAGAATTAAAAATTTTACTATCACTTATATAAAACATCTATTTTTTAAAATAAAAATTACATTTTCTTCCACAATTCTTTATACATAAAAAATGATTCTCTTAATTGTCTCATAAAAGGCGAATTTTTACCGTTACCTTGTGAACAAATACCTAAAAATTCTTCATAAAACCAACCGTCAGGAAAAGGACCTGCAAATTGTCCAATTTTTTCTTGTAAAAAAGGATCAAACTTTGGTGGGGTTCCTGCTTTCCACCATTCATCTACCCATTCAAAAGAAACACCGCCAATTGCATTTCCTAAACCATAACCACAACTATTATAATAAATATCTTCCCAGTTACCTTTTAAATATTCTTTTTGCAACTTTTCTGCCTCTTTTTCAGAAACACCTTTTGCATATGCAGGACATCCATATTCTGTAATTAATACAGGTTTGTCTGTCAACCTTTTTATATTATTCCAAAAACTAAACCCAAAACCATAAGCTCCTCTGTAAGCATTAACTCCAATAACATCTACATCACTACAATATTTTGCAATATAGTCTAAATATAACAGATCGCCATTACAAATTGCAACAGGCCTTTTATAAGGATCTAATGATTTTATATATTTTGCAACCTCGTTAACAAAATAATAATATGCATCAGGTTGAGATTTAGCACGACATCCCATACCAGTAAAATTTTCATCTCCAACGACACCGTAGTTGTTTTCATTTCCTAAAATCCACATTATAACATATGGCTCGTCCTTATATTCTAAAACCATATCTCTAACTGAAATCATCATATTCTGCTGATGTATAGGATTTGTATAATCGGTTCCTTCATACCAACCAGCACCCGAACCTATAGCATACATACCTAAAAAATCGCCCATTAAAAATTTTATATCATACTTTTCGTAAATTTCTCTTAACAATTTTTTATTATGTCCATGGTGATACAACCTTATTGCATTTACTCCCATTTCTTTCATTAATTCAAACTCTTCTTGAATAATTTCATCTTTATCCATTTTATTATTTCTATTTTTATCAACCCAAATTTGTAAAACATCTAAAATGCCATCATTGTTTTTATCCATAAATAACCAGTCACGATGCGGGTTCCAACTACCAGTATCTGGAGATGTTCCAACTGGTGCAGGAGAATATGCAACTGCTTTAACTAACATTGGATTTCCTTTATAAAAAAGTTGCCATTGGTCATTTTCATACTGTATAAGTTGTACTAAATTTTTATCTCCAAGAGTTTTTTTAACTTTGGATTTATCAACTTCAACTTTAAATTTTGGTGAAGTATTAACAAATCTACCGTGAGAAACAATAAAAATATCATCTGTTGTTTTATCATTATAACCATTCTCTATTATAACATATGCATCAACTAAATCTAACTTTAACTCGGGAAATTTTCTACATAACCATTTGATTTTATCAATTGCAACAGGTGCTACATACCATGGTGTATTCCAATATGTATATCCAATAGATCTAGGTGAGTGTATAACTATAGCATAATAGACTTTTATCGCATGTTTTAATAATTTGTAATCAACAGGATCTTTCTTAAGTGCAGCTTTTTCCAAAGATAAAGCAGTATAAAAAAGTTTCACTCCCGGGTCTTCTTGCACAGTTGCCCATTTATAAAAATTTCTTTTATGTTCTTCTAAAGAGTTTACATCTTGACTTACAAAATTCCAATGAGATCCTTCTAATTGACCAGAATTTTTCAATTCTAAATATTGTGGATCTTCGTATACAGATTCGTTGGGAAAAATTCCTTCACCAACAGCTTTTGCTAAACCTTTTTTGTCTGTTATGATATATTTAAAATATCTCGTCCCTGTAGAAACGAATTGTCCATACTTTGCATAATCAACTATTTCTTCTGTTCCATAGTCATAAAGTTGAAAACTTAAAACAAAAGAACAGAATGTTATTATTATAAGTATTGTTTTAGAAAGAACTTTTCTGTATTTTTGTATCATTTTATTTTGTCTCCCTTCTTTTTTAGTTTTGTTAATTTTTTTACTAAATCACTTATATCAAAAATAATTAACACTTTTAAAATCAAATCTTATTAAAGAAAGATAGAGGTTAAATTATTTAAACAAACTCTTTTTTTCATCTTTAAATATAAGAAATCCGCTTGTTAAATGCTATACATTGAAACTGATATTTAAAAATGGAATATCTAAAAAGGTATCCCTAATTATTTCTTGCCACATATTGAGTATTTTCTAAACTATCATCCTTTCAATGCACCTGCTGTAATACCTTTTATTATATATTTTTGCATTAACAGATAAATTATTAAAACAGGTAATGTTGCAATTGACAATCCAGCCATCAACTGACCATATTCAGTAATATGTGTCCCTTGAAAAACCATAAGCCCTCTTTGTATAGGCATTTTTAAAGGATTTTGCAAAATAATCAAAGCAAGCAAAAATTCGTTCCATATAGCAACAGTGTTAAAAATAGCAAGTGTTGCCAAAGCGGGTTTTACTAAAGGTAGCATAATTCTGAAATAAATCTGCCATTTTGTAGCACCGTCAATTATAGCTGCTTCTTCTAATTCTTTAGGTATTTCTTCAAAGAAGCTTTTCAAAAGAAAAATTCCAAATGCTAAACCACCATTTATATAACATAAAATCAATCCTATCCTAGTATCTAACAACCCAAGACGTTTAAGTAATACATACAAAGGTACAAATGTCCCAGGTAAAGGAACAATCAAAGGAATAATTAGAATAAGAAAAATAATATCTTTAAACGGAATTTTTAATCTAGCAAGACCATATGCACATAATGAACCTATTGTTAAAATACCTAAAACTCCACAAAAAGTATAAATTAAACTATTCAAAAAATAAATTGCAAACTTACCTTTCACCCATGCATCAGAATAGTTTTTAAAAAAAATTCGTTTTGGTATCAAAGACATATTTGTAAAAATTTCTGCCTGAGATTTTAAAGATGAGGATAACATCCATAACAATGGAAATAAACATATTATAGCTATTGCTAAAAGTATTAAATATGATGATAATTTCGCTTCTTCTACTTTAGAACTCATAAAAATTATACTTTTTTAAGTTTTCTTGAAATTTTTATCTGTAATATAGATAACAAAAATAATACAATACCAAAAATTACTGCCATAGCAGTTGCATAACCAAGTTCGTTATTTGACATATATCTATAAATATAACTGATGGGAACTTCAGTAGCTCCAGCAGGACCACCTCTTGTCATAGAATAAATTAAATCAAAAATCTGCATTGTGCCTAAAATTGTTAAAATAGAAACAATAAAAAATATTGGTATCATCAACGGTACTGTAACATAATAAAATTGTTTAAAACTGTCAGCACCATCAATTGAAGAAGCTTCATAAAGTTCTCTTGGTATAGTTTGCAATCCTGAAAGAAGTATAATAAATCCCCAACCAAAACCTTTCCACATATGCACAATTGCAACACTTAATAAAGCAGTTTTGGGATTTGAAAGCCAAGAAGTTGCACATTTTTCTAAACCAATGTATGATAAAATAGTATTTAATATACCATAATTACCGTCATAGATCCATTTCCATACCAAACCTACAACAACTCCTGAAAGTATTGGAGGTATGAAATATACTGTTCTAAAAAATTTTTCAAACTTTATTCCTCTATCTATTATTACTGCTAAAATTAATGCTAACAAATTTTGAAAAGTTAAGGCCAATAAAGTAATAACTCCAGCATTTGTCATTGATTTCCAAAAAATTTTGTCAGCTAAGATAATATCTATGTAATTTTTAAATCCAACAAATTTCATATTAGGTGAGATACCATCCCACTCATAAACGCTAAGTTGAAATGTTTTTACAAACGGGTAAATAGTAAATATAGCAAACATTAATACTGCAGGTAAGACAAATAATGCATTACTTATATGATAATCTTTTTTCATTAATTAACAATCAATTACTACCTAATTTAATTTCAGAGATAACTTTTTCTTTTTCTTTTTGTAATTCTAATGCAAGTTGTTTTGCAGTTTTTTGTCCAATTATTATACTTTGGATTCCCCTACATTTTGTCCCTATAACTTTCCAATTTTCAACCACTGGCAATGTTGGAAATGATTTGTCAATATTAGAAGCAAAATTTTTTAATACATCGGATTCTATCTCTGAAGAAACATTTTTGTTGGAAGGAATATTTTTTGTTTCTTTTGACAATATAATTTGTTGTTGTTCTTCAGTAAGCCATTTTAAAAATTCAACTGCTTGTTGTTTAAATTTAGATTTAGGGTTAACATTTAAAAATGAACTACTTACCCAAATTCTTAGCGGATATTTAGCATTAGCAATTTTTGGTGGCATAAAAACATCATATTTTAAATCAGGATTCATACCTGAATACACATTTATTCCCCAGGAACCGTTAAGTGCCATTGCAGCTTTTTCAGTAGCAAAAACACGTTCTGCATCTTTGTTTATCATAGTAATAATTCCTTCAGCAAAAATTTTTTCGTCACGCATTTTTTCAAAAAGTTCAAAAACTTGTATCCAACGAGGATCTGTATATTTTATCTCACCTTTAATAGTCTTTATCATTCCTTCTTCACCAAGAATTTGATATTCAAAAGATTTTGAGAAAACATCAATAAGCCACTCTTCACCAAAACCAGATACAAAAGGTTGGATATTACTTTCTCTTAGTTTCCTGCAAACATTAATAAATTCATCAAAAGTTTTTGGAACAGAAAGATTTAATTTTTCAAAAATTTTTTTATTATAAAATATCTGTATACTTACAACATCTATTGGAACACCGTATATACCAGCTTTCAGATTCCATTCATTATTTTCTTTATAAGTATTTTGTTGTAGAACCGCTTCAAAAAACCAATCTTTCCATCCTGTGTTCATATATTCAGTTAAATCTTCTATATATCCTGCTTTGATAAAACTTGCAAGTTCTCTTTGGTCACCTAAAGGCGAATAAATATCTGGTAATAATCCACCTTGAGCAGCAGCACGAACTTTTTCTCTGTAAACATCAGACGGAGCATATGTTTCAAACTTTACAGTTACTACTTTAGATTCTGAATATTTTTGTGCAAGTTTATTAAAAACTTCTTCTCTATCTGTCATCCAATGCCAGATTACAATCTCTTGTTTAGATTTTTTACTACTGCAGGAAAATAAAAATATAAGAATACAAAAAATAACAAAATTTTTAAATTTCATATCATCCTCCTATTTTATATTATGTAAAGATTTTAAAAAAACAAAAAAATATTATTGCATTTCAGCTATAATATTTTTAATTTTACCTAAACGAACATCATAAGAATAATCAGGACCTATCACATCACTATTAATGTTAACCTCTCTTTTATCTTCATAGTATAAAATTATTTTTTTAATCTCAGCTTTGTTTTCGCCATAGGTGTCTTTGTTAGAGTGGTTTACATAAACAACATCAACTTTGCCAAGAAATTTAAATTTAAACTTTCCTTCTTTAAATATCCACTTTGGTATTTGTGGAGAAAATCTTAGATACAGTTTTCCATTTTCAATATAGAAAGGTTTTAATCCACAAGTAATTGATAACCATATAGAAATAAATTCTGCAGTGCTTCCAGATAGTCTAGCTACAAATCCTTGTCCATGAAGAGTTCTTTCTGGATGTGCACTACTTACTATAAAAGATGAGTTCTCAAATATACTTCTACCATAAATCTCTGGATCCATAAACGGTATCAAAACATCTTTTGATATTTTCCAAAATTCTTCAGCAAGACAGTTCCTTAAAAGTTCAAGCAAATATTTATATTCCATATGCAACCATATCGACTCATTTTCAAGCCAACCAGCAGTAAAAACTTTTATTCTTCCTATATCTAACGACAAATTATCAAGTGGCGCATTAATCTTAAACATCTTTAATTTTTTATCATAAAGCGAAGAATTTAATATTTCGTTATGAATTTTTTTTGCTTCTTTTGTATCCGCTGTAATTCTTAAATAATGCACCGGACCTTCAAGAAAGTATGGCAAAAATTTTTGTTTAAATTTTAAAGGTTTTATACAAACATATCCTTTTTTATTCTTTTTTATCTTTCCATTTTTATCTTTTAAAATTTTATATTTAACAACTTCATTTTCAAAATATGTATAAATTACACCTGTATTTTTATCAATTGCTTTTTTTATTCCATTTTCAAGCTTTAACAAAAATAAATTCAAAATTTCTTTTATTTGTTTTAACTGAAAAATTTTTTCTTTACCTGAAATGCCAAAAATTGTTCTTTTTCTGTAGTTTTCTAAAACATTATGTCTTTCATCCCAAAATTTAAAGTCATCGTTTTGATACTTTTTTAAAGCTTTTTTTAGTCCTTCAATAAAATCATAGATTTCTTCTGGAAAAGAAATTATTTGTTCATCTTTCAAATTTAACTCTTCAATAGATTTTAACAAAAATTTTATTAATCTTATTAACTCCAAACTTTCTGCATTAGAAGAACCAAAAAGTCCTGGAAGACCATTTAACGCATCGCACCAGTTTGGTCTTTCAGCTTCCATCTCAACTCCAACACATTCTGGATCTAGCAAAGAAAATTTGTTTGCAACAATACAAAGTAATTTTACAAAAAGAGTTGTTTTATAAATTTTTCCTTTACCATAATTTGTTCTTACTATGTATTTATTTTCTTTTCTTTCATCTATAACTTTTTGTTTCTGTGGATGAAGATATAAAGAATTTAATTGTCTGGGCTTGTTATGAAATAAAACATATTTTTCACTTCTTGGCATAACTACAATTGGATTATCATAAAAAACAAAAACCTTTTTGTTAAACAAAAGATTTTCTAATTCTTCAGGATATATTGCAAGAAAACTTTCAATTAAATCAATATTATAATGCCAGTGGTCAGACCAGTAACCTGTAATTGGTAAAACATTGTCAACTTTTTCAACACATTGCATAAGTAAATCTAAAACTTTTTCTTTTTCAGAAACTAGTTTTATATTGTGTTCTTCAACAAAATTAAATAAATCTCCTAATGTAAACTCTTTATTTAAGAATTGTATAATTTTTTCTTTATCACTAAAAAGTTTTAAAAACAATTTTTTATTTTTTACCTTAAATCTTGAACCCATAAGAAGAAGTGGATTATAACCATCAAGTTGTATTAAATTGATGAAATATATAATCTGTTGATCTTTCAATTGTGGATTAAAAAACACATCATTTCTTCTATTTTGTAAAACATCTCTATAATGTCCATTACCTTGAGAAAAATACTCTGGCATTATAACAAAATTATTATATTCTCTTTCCATATCACCATGAATACGGGAATATATATAATAAGTTTTTTGATATTCATCTTTACCTAATACAATTGGATATCCTCCACGAAGAATATTATCTAAAAATGTCTGTTTACAATATTCATCAAATCCAGCAAATGCAGATTCTGTATAAATATTATTTGTAAGTTGTTGTATTAATTGTTTATTTTCATTTTTCTTTTTTTCAAAATATTCAATGTTTAGTTTAGAAACTATATTTTCTAAAAATTCTATTTTTTGCACATTGCCAACTATAGAGTAATAAAAAACATTTTGCTTTAAACCTAAAGAAACTTTTAAGTGTCCGAAACCACACGGAGTTTTATTTTTTGCTACATACTCTGGATTGTTTTTAAAATCTTTACTACTTATAAATTCTACCGGTATACTATAATCTTTGAAAGGACCAAATATAACATCTGGATCTACTACAAATTCTACATCAAAAATTTTATGATCTTTTGTTAAAAATCCAAAATAGAAATTTGCTTTTTCTACCGGAACAACTTCTGGTCTATCTTCAGGCTCTACTAAAAGTTTGTAAACAGGAATTTTTCTCTTTCCTACAAAAAATACTCCACTGTACCATCCTTCAGCTAACCTAGAAATATTTTTTAACATGAAGTTGTTTAACCCGTAAGGAATAATTATAGGTAAACCATCTAATAATTCTATCTGTTTTTCTTCATTAGATATATTTTTAATATTCAAAATCCTCATTAAAGCAGGAAAATTTTCGTTAGGCAAAGTAAAATATTCAACTTGAAATTCTAAACCTAACTCTGGATTTGACTCTGTAATTTTTAATGTATGTGAGGTTATATACATCTTTTGTGTAACATTTTGATTTTCTAAAACTTTATTCTGGAAAGGTTCATAAAATTTTTTGTTATTAAATTTAAGAAAAGTTCTAAATCCTTGAAAAGAAGTCAACCTCCAGGCTTTATTCGCAGCAACAAACTCTAAAATAGCAGAATCTTTATCTTTTGTACCAAAAGAAGAGATACATTGACCACGATTAACATAAAATAACCATAACGGTTTTCCCCACAATCCTGCTATTGAAGGTAAAAAACTTGCAAACGCTTTTGCATTATTGTAATTCTCAATTATGAACTCATCATCTTCTACATAAAATTTTATTTTCATATTTTTTTTTATTTTAACATTTTTTTATTTACTTGTCAAGTTTTTTAAAAATTATTTTATTCTCATCGCATATAAAAATTATACTATTAAAACCTATAAGGATATCTGAAAATACCTTTTTCTGTTATTATTGCAGTAATTAATTTTGATGGAGTAATATCAAATGCAGGATGTCTTACTTTTATCCCATCAGGAGCAATTTTTATACCACTAATTTTTACAACTTCTTGGATTGATCTTTCTTCAATTGGAACTTCTTTTGCTGTTTTTATATTTTTATCTATTGTTGATGTTGGTGCTGCTACATAAAAAGGTATTTTATGAGCTTCTGCAAGGACTGCTAGTGTATAAGTTCCAATTTTGTTTGCTGTGTCACCATTTTTTGCGATTCTGTCTGCTCCAACAATTATTGCATCAATTTTTTCTGTCTTCATAATATAACCTGCCATATTGTCTGTAATAAGTGTAAAAGGAACACCTTTAAGTTTTAACTCTAAAGTAGTAATTCGTGCTCCTTGTAAATATGGACGTGTCTCATCAACATATACCATTTTTATTCTTTTTCTATGATATGCCTCAATTATTATACCTAAAGCAGTGCCAACACCACCACAAGCCAAAGCGCCTGCATTACAATGTGTTAACACAACACTGTTTTTTTTCAACAATTTTACACCATTTTTAGCAATTTTTCTGTTTGTTATAATATCTTCTTGAAGAACTTTTTTAGCTTCAGCTAAAAGTTGGTTTTGAAGATCTGTTATAGACAAACAGGATTCTGCATACTGTTTTAGTTTTGATAACATTCTTTCAACTGCCCATTTAAGATTTACAGCAGTCGGTCTTGTTTCCAAAAGTTTTTTTGCTGTCTTTATAATATATTTTTTTTGTTGCGAGAAAGAGTTAAAATTTTTTTCTTTACTTGCAATTGCAATACCAAATGCAGCAGCTATACCTATTGCTGGCGCACCACGAATTATCATATTTTTTATTGCATAAATAATGTCTTTTGATTTTTTACAAACAACATATTGAATTTTATTAGGTAATAATTTTTGGTTTAATATATAAAGTTTTCTATTTTTAAAGAAAAGTGTTTTTATTTGTTTCATACCTTAAGAAGTAGCTTGAAAAATTAATTTATTATTTAAGTAATATTTGTTCTAATAAGGATATCACTGATAATGCAGCTAAATGGCTTGTTTTAGGATTTTTTGGCGAAGGAAGATTTTCTGTTCTTGTAAAAATTTTACCAGAATAAGCATCTATACTTACTTCGTGTATGTTTTTATTCAAATTTTTTTTTGCAACTATCTTTACTTTAACCTTATGCGGCTCACCACATAAGACTGCTAATGTTGCAGCAACATTTATATTCTGTGGAAAATTTTTTACTGCATCAAAAACATTGCCTTCAAATACTAAAAATTTATTCGAATTAATAATTTTTTTGTACAAATTTTTGTTTTTTCTAATATAATTAGAAGAAATTAAAGAATTTAGTGGTTTTATTGTTTTTAATTCTATTGACTTTATACCAGAAAGTTTTGCTGCTAACAAAGCATCACATCCTGCGATTGCTCCTGAAGGAATATGAATTTTGTATCCTTTAGAGATAAGTCTTTGATAAGAATTAAAATTTTTTAACACACCACCTACTGAAAGAATTATAAAATTTTTTGGCTTAAACTTCTCTATATATTTAAATATTTCATCAACTGCTTTAATGCTTGCACATTCTACTATTATTTCTGAAGAAAAAATTACTTCTTTTATTGAAGAACAAACTTCAATATTCATCTCACTAAATTCTTCACAAAAAAGGTGTGATTTTTCAAAATCTATATCATAAACATAAAATTTCCTGTCATAAAACAAATCTGTTTTTAAAATTTCGCTTGCAACATTCCCAGTGCCAATAAAACCTATTTTTTTCATATTCTAAATTTTATAAATATTTCATTAAGCTGTTGTCTAACTTTTTGAAGTCTCAATTTAATTTCCTCTATTGACACAGTATTTATGTTTTCAATTAAGTATGATATATCTTTTTTTATACTATCAACTTTACTTTTATCTTCTAAAATATAATTTCTTAAACAATCTATCATATTTTGAAATCCAAAAGCCACATCTTTTAATTCATCAGTTTTCCGTAATTTAAACTTTATATCCAAAATACCCTCAGAAACTAAAGCAAACATTTTCTCTAAAAAATATATAGGTCCTGTGAGCCTGTGTAAAAAAAATAATCCTAAAATAAACACAGCAATACAACTTATACCAACAACATATAACACAATGACAATTATTAATTTGTTTACAGCAATAACTTCTAAATAGGTAAGATTTTCTAATACAGAAGAAGAACGGACTGTAAGATTAACAAAATATATAGAAATACCAGAGATTAAAATAATTAATAATAAGACAAAAAATAAATATTTAAGCTGCAATTCTGCTTTTATTATATACTTTCTTCTTTGAAATAACTTTTTATCAAACATTATCTATTTCTTTTTTATTAAATTCGCAACATTGATTCTTATCCCTGGTCCCATAGATGTAGAAACATACATCCTTTTTATATATTCTCCTTTAGACTGCGAAGGTTTTAATTTTAAAACTGTTTCTACAAATGCTTTAATGTTTTCAATAAGTTTTTCTGTATCAAAAGAAATTCTTCCTACTCTACAATGAAGTATTCCATAATCGTCGTTTCTAAATTCTACTCTACCTTTTTTAACTTCTTGGACTGTTTTAATAATATCATTTGTAACAGTACCAGTTTTAGGATTTGGCATAAGACCTTTAGGACCTAAGATTTTCCCTAATTTTGTCAAATCTTTCATCATATCTGGTGTTGCGATCAAAACATCAAACTCTAACCATCCTTTTGAAATTTTTTCAATTAATTCTTCAGAACCATAATACTCAGCACCACTTTGTTGTGCTTCTTTAAGTTTTTCACCTTTAGCTAAAACACATATGCGAACTTGTTTTCCAATACCATGAGGTAAAACTAATGCTCCACGAACTATCTGTGTAGATTGTTTTGGATCTATACCTAAGTTTATATGCACTTCTACTGTTTCATCAAACTTTGTCTTTTTAACTTCTTTTAACAACTCTATTGCTTCTTTTAAATCATACAATTTATTTTTATCAATTTTTTTATCAATTTCAAGCATTCTTTTACTCATAAAAAATACCTCCAATTATTATTAGTTCTGTTAACTTTACTTATGATGATTATCTAAGATAAAAAAATACTATATAAAAAATATAAAAATAAAAACTACACTCTACTTGTTATCACCTATCTTTATATAAATCTGAAAGTTTAAAAACTAGTTGGCAGCAAACTTAATCTTCAACAACTTCTATGCCCATACTTCTTGCTGTACCCTCAACTATTCTTATTGCTGACTCTAAAGTTGTAGTGTTTAAATCTGGAAGTTTTAATTTTGCTACTTCTCTTATTTGACTTTTTGTAACTTTTCCTACTGTTTCTGAACCTGCTTTACCTGAAGCTTTTGCCAAACCAGCTATTTTTTTAAGCAAAGCAGAAACTGGTGGTGTCTTCAATACAAAAGTAAAACTTCTATCTTCATAAATTGTTATTATCACAGGGATTAACATACCTTGTTCCATATTTTTTGTTTTAGTATTAAACTCATTACAAAATTGCATTATATTAACTCCATGTTGGCCTAAAGCAGGTCCAACTGGTGGTGCAGGATTTGCTTGACCTGCTGGAATTTGTAGTTTAACCTGTGCTTTAATTTTTTTAGCCATAATGTTTTTTTTCCTCTCTTTGAATAAAATTATAAAAATATCTATATTTTTTCTACTTGAGGAAAATCTAATTCTACTGGTGTTGGCCTACCAAAAACTGTAATTGTTACTTTTAACCTTGCTTTTTCTTCGTTAATTTCTTCAACAACTCCAGTAAAATGTTTAAAAGGTCCGTCTATAATTCTTACAGTGTCTCCTAAATCAAATTTTCTTACTAATTTAGGTTGTGAACTTTTCATCCTTTCTGACAAAATTTTAATTCCCTCTACTTCCTGCTGAGACATTTTTTGTGGAGTAGCTCCACCTAGAAATCCTTTTATCCAACTGATATTCCTAACAAACCAATAAGTTTCAGCATCTAATAGCATATTTATATATATATAACCATTATAAGTTGCTTTTCTAACAATATTTTTTTCTCCTTTTTTAATCTGTATTTCTTCTTCTTCAGGAACTAAAATTTCAAAAATTTTATTTTCCATACCAGGCGTAGATTTTATTTTTTCTTCAATAAGATTTTTTGCTACAAGTTCTTTCCCAACTTGGCAATATACTATATACCAACCTGAATTTATGTCTCTTATCTGGTTAGAAGTTAGAATTTCTGCTTGATTATTATTTTCTTCAATCATATTCTTCCTCCGACAAAAAAAGAAACTATTCTAGATAAAATAAAATCTATTATTCCAATATAGATTGACATAATAATTATCAAAATAACAACAACTATACTTGATGCTACAACCTCTTTTCTACTTAACCAGGTAACTTTTTTTAATTCTACATAAGATTCTTTCACAAATTTTATTATTGAATTTATATATTCTTTTATTTTCATATTTAAAAATCCCTATTTTTATATATTTTAAAACCTTCTAATTTTTCCCTACGGGAGTGGAGGGATTTGAACCCCCAGTCCTGGTTTTGGAGACCAGTGGTTTGCCATTAACCGACACTCCCCATTTTTAAACCTATTTTTTAGGCAAGAACTAAAATTTTGATAGGTTAATTTAAAAAACAAAATTTTAATATCTTCAAGATTTAACCATTTTATGTAAAGTATGTTTTCTACATTTCTTACAAAACTTTTTTATTTCAATTTTCTTTTCTTTTTTCTTATTAGAAGCGTGATAATAATTTTTATTTTTACAAACAGTGCATTGTAAAATACTTATTATTCTGTCAGCCATTTTTTAAAACCTACTTTCTTATATATAAATTTTTATTCAATAATTTCTGTTACTACACCTGCGCCTACAGTTCTGCCACCTTCTCTTATAGCAAACCTTAGTTGTTTTTCTAAAGCTATTGGAGTTATTAGTTCTACTTCCATCTCTATGTTATCTCCTGGCATTACCATCT
>CALFVX010000001.1 GCA_937928765.1 uncultured Endomicrobiia bacterium | reverse complement strand
TTCTATTCAAATAAATAACTAAAAATTAATATTATAATCTTTCTTTATTGAAGTAGAATTTTTTTCAAAAAATCTATTCTATAAAAAGACACTAAGAAAAGTATTTCTCTATTTTTAATTTAACTAAGGTGAGAAATTAATTAAATGTATTTATTATTAATTTAAGTGAATTAAAAATAATATTAAAAGAACAATAAAAAAATAGAAACTAATAAATCTTACTTGCTTTTCAAATTATTAGAAAAATCAAAATTTAAGTTTTGTATTTTTACTATATAATTAAAACCAAGTCAATATTTTTAAAGAAATAATATTTCTAACTATAAATCCCAACAAAACTCCTACAAAAAACATTAGTGAAATTATTTTTAAAGTTGTTTTAATACTATGTTCTTTTAACAAAATAAAAAATGTTGAAACACAAGGTAAATACAAAACCATAAATACTGATGCAACAATCACCTGATTTATATCTAAACCAAATGGTTTAAGTAAAGCAATAGAAACATCTTTTCTTAAAAAACCTAATACAACAATAGAGGATACTTCATATGGTAAACCTAAAATTGGCATAAAAATTTTCCCAAAACTTGATGTTATTAATCTATCTAAACTAAAAAGCTCAAAAATATTGATTATAACTATACCTAAAAAAATAAGTGGCACTGCGTCAAAAAAAAATTCTTTTATTCTAATATAAACTTTTTTAGTCAATGTTTTAAGATGTATCATTCTATATGGTGGGATTTCTAAAAACAACTCAGGTATTTCACCTTTCATAATAAAATTGTTTAATAAAAAAGAAATAAATATAGCATTTAAAAATATAATAAGAAAAATTAAAAAAACATACTTTATACCATAAGGTGAAACTAAACTTATAATCATTGCTGTCTGTGGCATACACGGTGCTATCATTAAAACTAAAACTGCTGCTATAAATTTTTCTCTTTTGGTCTCCAAGATTCTTGTAGCTAATAAAGCAGGAACTTTACAACCAAAACCTAAAAGTATAGCTACAGATGTATATCCGTGAACACCTAACTTATGTAAAAAATTGTCTAACATAACGGCTAATCTTGGTAGATACCCTATATCTTCTAATATGCTCAAAATAAAATAGAAAGATAAAATATAAGGTAGCACAACTACTATAGGAATATAAACTCCAGTTGTAAGAATTCCAAAAGAAGCCATAGGTTGTGGATCTTTGCCTAAAAAAATATCTCTAATAATTTTAGGAAAATTTAAAAATATATTTTCTAAAAAAACTAAATATAAATTGTTAAATAAAGGATCTAAAATATACGATATTAAACTTTCTGCAATAAATCTTGTAGCCAAAGATGATAAAACTAAAACTATAAATGCTATAATCAATCCAAAAAAAGGATGAATTGAGATCTCTGAAATTATATCAGCGAATGTATGATGTTTATGAGTAATTTTTTGTACTTGCGTTATAATATCACCAATTTTATCCCATTTTTTTTCTAAGTTAAAATCAAAATTAGAAATTTTAGATGTGTTTAATTTAGTTATTAAATCTTTTATCCCTTCACCACTACGTGCACAGCTAAAAACTAAAGGAACATCTAAAATTTTTTGAAGTTTATCATAATCAATTGAAATACCTCTGTGTTTAATTTCGTCACAGAAATTTAAAACCAAAATGATAGGAAGCCTTTTTTTAATAAGCTGTAATGTAAGATTCAAATTTCGTTCAAGATTTGTAGCATCTAATATATTTACTACGACATACAGTTTTTTTGAATCTAAAGTTTCCTCTAATATTTTAATTGCAACTTCTTCTGCTTTTGTAGTTGGTTCTAATGAATATATCCCTGGAAGATCAATTACTTCATATGTTTCATTTTTAATTTTTAGATATCCTTTTACAAATTCAACTGTTGTGCCTGGGTAATTAGAAGAAATAACATCTACTCCTGTTAAATGTGAAAAAATTACGCTTTTACCTACATTAGGATTGCCTATTAGTAATATTCTTCTCATAAAATATATTTTAAATCTTTCTTACATAAAAAGTTATATTTCTACAATAATCTTTTTTGCCAAATTATAACCTAAAGCAAACTGACTATTGCCAACACTTACTATTACAGGACCTTTAAAAGAAGGCAAAGAAACTCTGATAATTTCTACTCCTACTCTAATTCCCATAGCATCCAGTCTTTTCTGTAAAAACAGACCGCCTAAAATTTCTACTACTACACCTTTTTGTTTTTCTTGAAGTTGAGTAACACATTTTTTCATAAGATTTTTTTCTATATATTATTACATTCTTTACAAATACCATAAAGTATCAATTTGTGATCTAAAACTTTAAAATTATTTTTTTTAGCTAATTTTTCCTGTGAATATTCAAGCTCTTCAGAAGAAATCTCTATCAACTTACCACATTTTATGCATACTAAATGGTCATGGTGTCTATTTTTATATTTATTTTCGTAAAGCACTTTTTGATTACCAATTTTTATTTCTTCAGCGATACCTATTTTTTTAAAAAGTTTTAAAGTTCTATAAACTGTTGCATAACCTATATTAGGATATTTCACTCTAATAGCTACATATAAATCATCCACACTAATATGTCCTTTCTTAAAACAAAAAATTTTTAATATTTTCTGTCTTTGTTTTGTATTTCTTAATTTTTTATTTTTTAGTATATATCTTATTTCTTTTTCTATACTTTTTACATCTAAATTTTTCATAAAAAAATTTTCTATGTTTATGATATTGATAATCTTTATCAATAATATAAAATAAAAAAAATCTTTCAATACATAGAAAAAATTTTTAGATCATATATCTCGTGCTAAAACAAGACCAAAAATTTTGTTTGCTGAAAAGTTTTTTAAAACTTTAGCACACTGATTGATTGTCTCTGCTGTAGTGCAAACATCATCTACGATAAGAATATTTTTATTTTTGACTTTATCTAAAAAATTTTTATTAACAGCAAAAGCTCCGTTGAGATTTTTCAACCTTTTTTCTTTTGAAAGTTTAAATTGTGATTTTGTAAGTTTTATTCTCTTTAACAGATTTGGTATAAAATTTAACTTAAACTTTTCTGCTAATTTTTTTGCTAAAAGTTCTGATTGATTGTATCCACGGAAAAACTTCTTTATTGGATTCATGGGAACACAACAAACTATATCTATATTTTTGTAATTTAAAAAATTTTTATCAAACCATTTTGCTAAAAGATCACCCAAAAAGTTTTCAAGAAAAATTTTTTGGTTATACTTATATTCATGAATAAGAGTTTTTATTGGTTCTACATATTCAACCACTGCCCGGATATTATCAAAATATAACTTTCTGTCTAATCTTTTACAGTTATAACAATACTCACCTCCACTATATAAAGGTAAACCACACCTCTCACAAAATAATCCTTCTATAAATTTTATTTTTTTTAAACATAAATCACATAAAGGTTCTACAGCAAAATAATCTAATGGTTTTTTACAATAAAAACATATTTTTGGGAAGAAACTATATATTAAAACATTAAGAAATTTGTTGATTAAATTCATGGTTATTTCTTTTTGTTGAAAAAATATTTTTAAATTTATATTTTTATATAAAAATATTTTTATCAATACAACCTATATTTTAAAGAAACTTTTTCATAAATTTTACATCTAATAATTAAATTAACTTTTTATTTAGAATATTAATTAGTTTAATAACCACATAATATTTTATTGTATCAATATGTGATAAATGGACTTATACATAAAATAAATGTATTTTAAAAAACTAAATAAAAAGGAGGCATAAAACTATATGATAAAGGAAATAAATGAAAGTAATTTTGAGCAAGAAGTTTTAAATTCAAAAGTTCCGGTATTAGTAGATTTTTGGGCAGAATGGTGTGGTCCTTGTAGAATGCTCGCTCCTATAATAGAACAACTTTCAAAATTATATTCAGAACAACAAATAAAAATTTGTAAAATAAATGTAGATGAAAATCCTAAAATAGCAGCAAAATATGCTATTATGGCTATCCCTACTGTAATAATATTTAAAGATGGAAAACCTTTTGAACAAATCACAGGTGTAAGACCAAAATCAGATTTTGAAAAAATGATCAAAAATGTTTTATAAAAAATATGAAAGTTGTAAAAAAAATTTCTTTAATGCAAAAAACTGTTGATAAACTAAGGTGTGAAGGAAAATCTATAGGTTTTGTTGCTACAATGGGCGCACTACATAAGGGACATATAGAGCTTATAAGAAAGGCAAAAAAAGAAAATGATATAGTAGTAGTTTCAATATTTGTAAATCCTTTACAATTTGGTCCAAAAGAAGATTATAAAAAATATCCACGACCTATAACAAAAGATTTAAAAATATGTAGAGATGAAAAAGTTGATTTTGTATTTTATCCATCAGCTGAAGAAATGTATCCCTACAGAGAAAATCTCACATATGTAGAAGTAAGTAAACTTCAATACATTCTTTGTGGAAAATATAGGCCTGGCCATTTTCGTGGAGTAGCCACTGTAGTAGTAAAGCTTTTTAACATTATAAAACCACACAAAGCATATTTTGGAGAAAAAGACTATCAACAATTAAAAATAATTCAACAAATAGTTAAAGATTTAAATTTTGATACAGAAATAGTACCTGTAGCTACATTGAGAGAAGAAAGTGGACTAGCATGTTCAAGTAGAAATTCTTATTTATCGTCTTCTGAATATAAAGTAGCAAATTCTTTATATAAATCTCTTTTATATTGTAAAGATTTAATATTAAAGAAAAAATGGAATATTAAAAAGTGCATAAAAAAATCCAAAGAATATCTATCAACTCTTTTGTCTGAAATAAAACATAAAATCCAATATTTTGAAATTTATGATACAAACTTAAACATTGTAAATGATGATATATCTAAAATCTCTCCAAAAACAGAATTAAGAATTTTTGTAGCTGTATTTATAGGTTCCACAAGATTAATTGACAATATTGGGTTTAAAATTTAAAGTTTTATCTTTCTATAAAAATTTCTACAAACTTTTTTACCTAAATAGCTTTTAGGTAAGTATTTTTCTTTTAATGTTAAAAAAAATTTATATTTTTTTGTTGTTTTGTTAAGGAATAATATTTAAACCTTACTTTGATTGCTGCAAAATTAAAAAATTTTTTATAATCTTCTTCGTTTAATGAATTTTCAAAAACTTCTTTTTTATATAATACACGTTTAAAAATTCCTGCATATATCAAGTTTGTATCAAAGTATAACAAATATAAAGATAAAAATATTATCATCAACCAAATCATGTTATCTTTTGTGGCAGATAAAATTTTAAATATTTTTTTATTTATAAAAATTGTAAAAACAAAAATTAAAAATATATAAATTTCCACTTCAGCGTAGTATCTTGGCTTTAAACTTAATTTAAAATTTTTTATACTAAAAAATACATTTAAGAAAAAATCTTTTACACTGTAAACCTCAATAAGATCAATCTTACCACTAGTTGTCAACAAAAATAAAACTCAAAAAGTTATATAAAAAAATTATAACTTTAAAAGAAAATAATACCTTACTATTTTTTTTGTGCAAACCGAAATAAAAAATATAAACTAAATAGAAAATATGAAGTATTATGCGGATTCTGAGGTATAGAATAAATATAAAACAATAAAGGTGTTCCTAAAAGTAAACTTAAACAGATAAAGATGGAATTGTTTTTAGAAAAATTTAATTTTTCAACAAGAAATTTAAAAAGTATAATTAATCCAACAATACCAAAAACTGAAGAAAAAAATTAACAAAAAGTATAGAAATTGTTTCTTTTTCAAACAACATCGAGATATAATATACAAAAAACTATACAACGCTAAATCATATATCAAAGTCATTTATTACAAATCCACTTTTTGTTGTACCAATTATTCCAGAAGTATAACTTTTAAATATATCATAAAAATTATAATTTTTAAATACTGCAGGAAGATATGAATAATATCCTATACCATCAGGAAAGTGCCACAAAGTTGTAGGAATATAAATCAAAATAAATATCAATATTATTATTAAAAAAATAAACTTTTGAACAACTTTAAATATAAAATTATACCTTTCAATTCTTAACTTTATTATTCTAATTAAATCTTTTAAAAAGAAAAGAGAAATATATAAAAACGAAGAAAATTTATTTTTGTTGTAAAATTTCTTTTGCAGTATCAGAAATTGTTTTTTCTTTACTTTTAGCAAGTTTTTCAAACATTCTTTTTATTTCAGGCAGGCTAATAAAATTCTTTAAAGCCCAACATGATGCCAATCTTACTTCTAAATTTTCAGCCTTGATTAAACCAAAAAGCTTAGGTTTAGAAAACAAAATTTTTTTTAAATGTTTAATTGCATCAATCTCTTTTAATACACCCAAAGCAATACAAACACGTTTTTTTAACTCATAATTTTTTGTATTTAATAATTTTATTAACTTTTTTGTTGCTGGTTTATATTCTAATACTATTATAACATCTACAATATATTGTATAATTTGTGTATCTTCATACTCTAACAAAGAAATAAGCCAATTAATGTTTTCTTCAGTAGGAAATCTTTGATAGATATAGTTTATTATTCCTATTTTGTTAGCATAATTTACATATTTATATATTTCTATTAAATATGAAGAAAAATCATAATTAACTTTTCTTATTAATTCTAAGATTCTTGAAAGAGAAATATAAGAAATTTCTGGTTTTAAATATCTAATTATAGTATTTATAATTAAATCTTGTTTTTTTTGTTTTAACAATATATGTGATAAAAAACTTCTTGTATCCAAATCGTTAGAGTTAATTATAACATCTATCATCAGATTAATTGATTTTTCTGAAATATAGTTTAAAAACCATATGATATCATCAAAATATTGAGTTTCTTTTTTTATTATATCATCAAAAATATAGTCTTTAGAAGTTGCAAATGTTTTTTCTAACACAGAATTTATTATGCTATATTTTTGCTGGTTAACATCTTTTATTTCTTCAGCAAATTTTAAAATTTGTTTACTAAAAGAAACAAATGTATTGTATTGTTTTGATAAAACTAAACTTTCAGTTATTTGAGAGAAAATTTGTTTATATTGTTCAATAACTTCTTGACTCTGTTCTCTAAAAAAATATTGTAAAACCTTAAATGCTATATTTTTAATTATTCCTACTTTATTGTATTTTATAATTTCAGAAATTATATCATCAAGTGCATTTAAAGCAAGTTGTCTTAATTTAACAACTGGGTTATAAAGATTCTCTGTCATTAAAACAGAAAATTTTTCTATTTTATCATCTAATCCTATAATACAAAGTTTTTCTATATTTTCTTTCAAAGATGATAAAAATTTTTCTTGTAAGAGTATAACGGGGTCGTTTTTATTTAAAATTTCATCAAGCTCAAGTATCCACGGTTTTTCTTCTTTTTTTTCTTTAGCCCAATCTGGTAATACATCAATTAAACCTATCTTAAAAAGTTCTTCAATAATTTCTACTGGGACAAGTTTACTAACAGGTGAGTTAACTACTAATTTTATAAATTCTTTTAAATTCTGTAACCTGTCTAAATACTCTGTTTCATCTTTTGACTCCAAATTAATTTGTTTGCACCATTTAATTATTTCATTGAATATTTCTTCTACACTTTGTTTAGTTAAATTATTAAAAATATTCTTTTTAATACCTAATTGTTCAATCTTAGGAGGTAGTTGCTGAATAAATAATTCTTTTACAATTTGCATATCTAAAGACGAAACATATTTTGATATAGTATTTAACAGCTGTGTTTTTGTATTTTCATTCTGAATTTTATCTAGTTCATTTACTACTTTAGCTAATATATCCATAAGTTCAGGCAAACTTGAAGCTTTAGTAGAAATCATTCTAATAATAGACTTAATGTTTTGGTCTGATTTTAACACACTGATAAATTCTACTTCATCTATTACAATACTTTGAATGTTTTTTTCTTTCAAAAGTTGTTGAACTATTTCTTTAGTAGTCAATTTTTGTTTTTTAGAACTCAGTGCTACCAATACATCTTTTATTTCTTCTAAATTAACATCTTTTTTAAAAGTAATATTTTTTATTCCTGATTGAGTAAAAAATTTTGACAAAAACAAAGTGTTAGAAATTGAAGTCGGATCTTTAGATATATATTCTTCTGAATTAATAAAAATTTTGCCATCAATTTCAGAAATTGAAATGTATTCATATTCTTCTAACAATTTTTTTATCAAAGAATATAATTGATTAACTTGCGATTCTACTAACGGACTTGTGAGAGGATAAATTTTTATATTTGTAAGATATAACCTTAAAAATTTTAAAAAATTATCAATTTTAGAAGAATTATTTTGTTGATTCATACTTCTATTAAAAACTTTGCTGCTTCTTCTGGAGGTACAGGATTAATATAAAATCCTGTCCCCCATTCAAATCCGCCAACACCTGAAAGTTTTGGTATTATTTCAAAATGCCAATGGTAATGTTTAAGATTTAATTCTTTAAGTGGAGAAGTATGTAACAAATAATTATAAGGAGGATTATCTAATGCTAAGTTTAATTTTTTATTTATTATTTGCATAATAGTAGCTAAATTTTTTAATTCGTCAGAATGGATATCTTCATATATAGGGTCGTGCCTTTTAGGTAAGACCCACACTTCAAAAGGAAATCTACTTGCATAAGGACATATTGCAACAAAATCGTTGTTTTCTATAACAACTCTTGATCCTTGTTGTAGTTCATAATTTATAATATCACAAAAAACACATCTTTCCTTGTATTCGTAATATTTCAAAGCACCAAATATTTCTTGTTTAATTCTTACTGGTACCATAGGCATTGCAATAAGCTGTGAATGCGGATGAGACAATGTTGCTCCTGCTTGATATCCACAATTTTTAAATATTAAAATATATTCAAATCGTATGTCTCGTTTTAAATCTAAAATTCTGTCTCTATAAATTTTAAAAATATCTTCAACATATTGCAATTCTAATTCGTATATGTCTTTATCATGATGCTGTGTTTCTATTATAACTTCGTGAGCGCCTATGCCAGTAATCTTATCATATATACCTTCTGCTTGTCTTATAACTTCACCTTCAATACGTAATGCAGGATATTTGTTAGGTATAACTCTTATCCACCAACCTGGAGTATCTTTTTGAGTTCCTTGTTGTCTGTAAGAAACAATCTCTGGCGGGGTAAATTTTTCGTTTCCCCAACAAAATGGACATTCTTCTATATTATTTTTTTCTCGTTCATATTTTGAAAATGCAAAAGGACGCTTTGCACGTTCAGAAGAAATTATTACCCACCTTCCTATAACAGGATCTCTACGAAATTCTCTCATAAATCTTTCCTTATTTTAAGATATTTTTTATAAATTTTATTCCATTTTTAAAATTTTCAAAATTTTCTTTACTATGCACTTCTAAAATATAAATTTTATCTTTTTTGTAACTTAATAACTCTTCAAATTTAATTTCTCCGTTGATTGGAGAAAAATGGTCTTTATATCCTATTAAATTATGTATGTGATATCCAATTAATTTATCACTATATTCTTCAAAATATTTTTTATGTGTTTCTATAAAACCCAACTTTGTTTGAACTTCTGCATGGCCAAAATCATGCCAATAAAATAAAATTTTGCTTTTATAATGATCAATTATCTCTTTTATCTCTAAAAAATTTGGTATTTCATTAGGATAAAATCTTGTTTCTATACCTAATTTAACATCATTATCTTCAGCATATTTTATTATTTTATCTAAAGAAAAATAGAGTAAATCAAAATATTTTTGTTTATTTATTTGCCTTGTTTTAATAAGAGAATTTTTATAATGAATATACAATTTTGAACCTATCCCAAAATTTAATACAAATTTATAAAACTCTTCAGCTGATGGTTCTGTTTTAATTTCACCTAAGTGTAAAACTACAACTTCAGCATTAAGTTCTAAAGCATAACTAATAGTTCTAAGAGTGTATTCTAACGCAAGATTTCTTTCATTTTCGTCATCAGAAGTTAAAGAATAAACATTAAATCCAAACTTACCTTTTGGAATATTTTCTACAGCAGGACAGAAATTGTGTAAAGACAAAACTTTTACTTCTTTATTTTTTACACTTTTATAAATATATTTCATCCAATCAACAGGAATATCTGTATTTAGTTCTACACAATTTATCTCTAAATTTTTCAAATTGTCAATTAATACATCCCATGAAATTTTTCTATTAATAATATCTTTAGAAAAATATATAGTAGATATTCCTAAATTCATAAATTTTAATTATTTTCTTTATTTTCAACTATATCATGGTTAGTTATTTGTTCATCATTAATAACTTCAGAAATACTTTCTTGAAAATTTTCCTGTTGTTCATTTTCTGTATTTTCTTCTATAAACTGATCTATAGGA
Organism: uncultured Endomicrobiia bacterium; assembly: GCA_937928765.1. GTDB lineage: Bacteria > Elusimicrobiota > Endomicrobiia > DTEH01 > DTEH01 > JANXDG01. Next base: position 150,168 of record CALFVX010000001.1, on the reverse strand, counting down.
GGAAGATCTGACAATGAATTTAATCCGAAATATTTTAAAAATTCTTGTGTAGTTGCATAAATAAGAGGTCTTCCTATTACTTCTTTTCTACCTACTATTTTTATAAGTTTTCTTTCAAGTAATGTTTCTATAACAGCTGTGCTGTCAACACCGCGTGTTTCTTCAATCTCTGCTTTTGTAACAGGTTGACGATATGCTATAATAGCTAATGTTTCAACAGCAGCAGGTGATAATTTTAATAATGTTCTTTCTTTATACAATTTTCTTACATATTCTGCAAATTCTGGTTTTGTTGCAATCTGGTATCCTTCAGCTACTTGTCTTATTTCCAGTGAAGAATATTTTAGATAATCTGTAATAAGTTCGTCTAATAGTTCAGAGACAACTTCTATTGTAGTTTCTTTGTCATCTATTAGTTCAACAATTTTTTGTTTACTTAAAGGTTTGTCTGTGATAAAAAGTAAGGTTTCTATTATGCCTTTTAAATATCTTCGTTCCATAAACTTGTTTTTTATAAACTTTACAACATTAAATTCAACAAAAACACAATATTTTTTTATATGTTAAAAATTTATTCTATTTGATCTATTATACTTTTAACTTTTCTAATACTCTCAGGATGAGCTAGAACTAAAATATCGGTCCCTGCATGTAAATATCCTAATGCTGTAGTAATTTCCCATATTATTGCTCTTTTTATCTCATCTTCTCCCCAAGAGAGATCTTCAGCTGATTTTGCTTCTTTTGTTTTCCATGTTTCTTCTGAAATCAAATTTATTATAGGTGTTGACATAACTTTATCTCCTTGTAAAGCAGCTAAGCGACATCTTTCAATTATAGAATAACAATATTCAAATCCGTATCCTAGCCCGCCAGTAGTATGATGCATAACAATTCTATCTAATGGAAATCCTAAATCAGTAACCAGAATATTAAGTTGTTTAGCTAAATTTATATCAAGTGGTGTCTCTACAATAATTGAATGATCAAAATTAATTAATGAAGATATTATTGTTTTATAATTTTCTTTTACTGCCATGCCAAGAAGAATTTTTTCTCCTTTAGTAAGTTCAGCTACAAAAGGTAAAATTTCAGCATCTTTTTCAATATGTCCGCTGCCTAAAATTATAAGTGGCAACTTTGTTGTTTTTAAAACTTCAGGAATAAATTTTTTTAGATACTCTTTAGAATTATTCTTCATATCTGGATGACAAGATAAAAGACGAATACATATACCATCAGGATTTGAACTTTCTATTTCTTTTATCCACAACAATGGTTCTTTCACTATATTTTCAAATTTTTTATAAAAAGTAGGCCACAAATCTTCAGGTAAAAAATCTAAAACTTCAGCTAAAACTATAGGTTTATTTGGTGTTTCTCCTTCAAATTTTAAAAATGCTAGTGTTTTTTGTCCACCTATTTTTAAAACTTTATTTCTTGTTCCACCATTATCTTTTGTCGCACCTATTACTAGACTAAAAACTTCTGTTGACCATTTCTCTTTTACATATTCCATTTTTCTTACCTTTTAAATACATTTTTTTAATTTTTTCTAAAATATTAGTTGTAGATTTGTTCTTAACTAACTTTACTCTTATAATTTTAGGAACTATCCCCCAACCTACTATATCTTTTAATTTATAATCTCCACCTTTTACTAAAATATCTGGTTTAAGTTCTGTTATTAATTTATAAGGAGTTAATTCGTCAAAAATAATAACATAGTCAACATATCTTATACTATCAATAATTCTTGCTCGTTCATACTGTGGAAGTATAGGCCGTTTTTTACCTTTTAATTTTTTTACAGAACTATCACTGTTTAGTCCTACTATTAAAACATCACCACAACTTTTTGCTTTTTTAAGTAAAGTAATGTGGCCTAAATGAATTATGTCAAAACATCCGTTAGTAAAAACTATTTCCTTTTTTATTTTTTTTAATTTATACAATATTTTTTTTAATTTTTTTAATGATACAATCATAATAATTTATCAAAAAATTTTTTGTTCTACTATATCACATATTATATGTATTATCGTAATATGTAGCTCCTGTATCCTTGGAGTATCATTTGTTGGAACATTAATACAATAATCAACAATATCTTTAAGTTTTCCTCCTTTTTCACCAGTTAACCCAACTGTTATACAACCTAAACTTTTTGCTAATTCTATGGCTCTTAAAACATTTATTGCATTACCACTTGTTGAAATCCCAACAACTACATCACCTTCTTCAGCAAAGGCTTCTAGTTGTCTACTAAAAGAAATATCATAACCATAATCGTTAGATAAAGCAGTTATAGTAGAAGTATTTGTTGTTAAAGAAATAGCTTTAAGAGGCTTTCTTTCTTTCTTAAATCTACCTATAAGTTCTGCAACAAAATGTTGTGCGTCTGCAGCAGAACCACCATTGCCAAATACTATAAGTTTCTTATTTTTTTTATAACAATCTATTATTTTTTCTATAACTTTAAAAAGGACATCAAGCTGTATTTCATTTTGAACATAGAGTTGTTTTACTTTAATACTTTCATTTAACAAATTTATAATTTTTTCTTTCATAAAAACTTTTCTCCTAAAAATAAAAATTTTTTAATTTTTACAAAATTTATACAAAAATTTAAAGAGTAATCATTATGTTGAAATAAACAAAGTTTTTTTGTAAATTTTCATTTTATGAAAATTATTCTGATTAATCCTCCTATATACGATTTTAGTGCATACGATGTTTGGTTAAAACCATTAGGAATTTTGTATTTATCAAATATATTAAAAAATTACAATTTTGAAGTTTTTTTACTTGATTGTTTAGACAGAAATTATTTTGAAGAACTGCCTGCTAAACAAGATGGAACCGGCAAGTTTCCATCAAAGATAATTCCTAAACCTGAAATTTTAAAAAATATTCCAATAAATTATAGAAGATACGGTATCGATGAAAACAAAATAAAAAATTTTTTATTTAACCATCAAGATGCTAACTATGTAGTTATAACATCTTCAATGACATATTGGTACCAAGCCATTAAAGAAATTGTGGATTTTGTAAAACAAATTTTACCAAAAAGCAAAATTTTTCTTGGAGGAAACTACCCTATATTGCTTCCACTGCATGCAGAAAAAACTTTTGCTGATAAAGTTGATTTGATATTTAAAAGAAGTTTTTTTTACGAATTATTAGAGTACTTAAATATTGAAAATATAAAAAAATATAATTACTTTAAAAATTTTCCATCACCTGATTATTCTTATTATAAAAAAGTATACTACATTGTAACCAGATTCTCTTACGGTTGTTTTTATAACTGTGATTATTGTGCATCTAAAAGTATTACAGCAAAATATGAAAATAAAGAGATAAATAAATTTATTGAAGAAATTAAATTTTTATCTTTTTCTACTGGATCTAAAAATATCGTTTTTTATGACGATGCTTTATTTAACCATAAAAATATAGATTTAATAAAAAAATTGTTTAAAGAAATATCAAAATTAGATCTAAAGCTTAAATTTTACACACCAAATGGAATAAATCCAAAATTTATAGACAGAGAATTAGCAATTTTAATGAAAGAACTTAATTTTTTAGATCCAAGATTAAGCTTAGAAACAATCTCAGATTTAACACATTCTAAAGTTGATAAAAAAATAACTCTAAAAGAATTTGAGTACGGTTTAGAAAATTTATTATATGCAGGATATAAACCACAAGAAATCTCTGTATATATTCTTGCTGGTTTGTCAACAGAAACTGTTGAAGATGTTTACAATTCAATAAACTATATTTCAAGATACAATTTAAGAATAAGATTGTGCGAACTATCTATAGTTCCAAAAACTAAATTGTTCTACAAATTAGGATTGGATGAAAGTATAGACCCGCTTTTATACAACAATTCAATATTTTTATTTAACGGTATACCAGGCAAAATTCCTGCTTGGTGTAGCTATGATGAATTTGTAAAACTAAAAGATTATGTAAGAGAATTAAATTCTAAAAAAAAGATGGTGGAACATGTTTGATACGCACACTCATCTTTTTGATATAAGACTTTTGCCTGAAATAAAGGATATACTTGAAAAATTGAAAGATCATAGATTTAAAGGTGTTTTATGTATATGTGAAACTCAACAAGAAGTAGACCTATTTTTGAAATATTATAAACTTTATGATTTTTTATATGCTTGCTTAGGGACACATCCACATAATTCTAAAAATTTCAGTAAAAAAAATCTTATAGATATGTATGATCAACTTTATTTAACAGGAAGGTTAATAGCTATAGGAGAAACAGGATTAGATTTCTATTATAACTTATCACCAAAAGACAAGCAGATAAATTGCTTTTTAACTCATATATATTTTGCAAAAGAAAAAAATTTGCCACTTATAATTCATTCACGAAATAGCGAAGAAGAAATTTATAACATTTTAAAAGAAAATAATGTTTCAAACGGCGTAATTCACTGTTTTAGCAGTAAACATGATTTTGCAAATAAAATTTTAGAGTTGGATTTGTATTTGGGTTTTACTGGTATAATAACTTTTAAAAATAGTAATGTAATTTTGGAAACTATAAAATATGTTCCTGTAGAAAAAATTTTAATAGAAACAGATACTCCTTACTTATCCCCACAACCTCTAAGAGGTAAAATCAATACTCCTTTGAACTTATATTATGTGTTAGAAAAAATTTCTGAAATTAAAAAAATAGATATTAATGTTTTAGAAGATATTTTAGACAAAAATGCAATAAGGCTATTTTTAAAAGATAGTTTTCAAAATAATGAAAAAAGTAAGTAATATAATTATCTATTTCGTTTTATTATTTTTAGTTATAACTTTTTTTAACAAAATTGTTTTTACAAATCTCACATATTTTCAAAGAGATATAACACTTCAGTTTAAACCATGGAAATTTTTTATTAACTATTTTTTATCTAACATTAAAAACAGTTCTTATTATTTAGATTTTTTACCTCTATGGAATCATTATAACCATTGTGGAGCACCTTTTATGGCTAATATACAATCTCAGGTATTTTATCCTTTTAGTATAATATTTATTATTGTAAAAGATTTTGCTTGTGCATATAAAATTTTTATAATAACACATTTTTTTCTTTCAATGCTATTTATGTTTTTATTATTGAGAACCAAAAAATTAAGTTTAATCTCTTCTATTTTAGGAAGTATTATTTGGTCGTTTAACGGATTTATGGTAAGTAGAGTAGAATTTTTAAGTGTATTAGCTACAATTATATGGTTGCCATTTGTCTTTCTTCTATTTCACTTAGCTGTTAAAAATTTTAAATACAAAAAAATAATTTTTTTATCTTTAGCTATTGCAATACAATTTCTTGCTGGGCATACACAAATGTGGTTTTATTCTGGAATATTTCTATTATTTTATTCATTATTTAAATCGTATGAAGAAAAATCTTTTTTGCCAATAAAAATATATTCAGTTTCAATTTTATTTTCGCTAATTATTGCTGCAATACAATTTTTGCCAACATTAGAATTTATCTATAACACTACTCGTTCAGGAGAAGAAATAAAAAGTTTTTCTCAATTTGGCATGAAATACAAAGATACAACAATTTTAGGTTCTTTAAATATCAAAGATTTTTTAAACTTTTTTTATCCATATTTTTGGCAATTTGATTTTAAAAAATATCCTGCATTAACTAATTATTGGTTGTATACTTTTTATATTGGATTTGTAGCAATGCTACTATCAGCATTAGGAATAATTACAAACAAAAACCTTAAAGAAAAAATTTTTTACTTAACAACTTTTATTTTTGTTTTAATGTTCGCGATGGGAGATAACTCGTTTTTTTACAAATTGATTTATAAAATATTTCCATTAATAAGAATTTTTCGTTTCCCATCTACTATAGTTTACATAAATGTCTTCATCTTAAGTTTGTTTTCTTCTTATGGAGTTCATTTTTTTTTAAAATCCTTAAAACACAACAAAAAAATATCATATATTATATTTTTTATTTGTTTTTCAGAACTTTATTTTTATAATACAAAGATAAGTATGTTGCTACCTAAATCTATATTAGATGAGAAATCAGAAACAATAAATTTTATTATTAAGAAAAATCTTGAAGATAACTACAGCTATCGTATTGCTCATACTCCTTTAACACAGATTCTAACAATGGCTTTTAAAGGAAAAGATTTATACTCCGGATTTACTAAATTTCGTGACAATATGCTTTCCAACATAAATTTAGAATACAAAATACCTAATTTTAGAGGTCAAGATATAGAATTAAGAAATTTTTTTAAATTTATGGATTTCGTTTATAAAAGAAATTCTTTAGATGATTCAGCAGTGTTTTTTGCTATTGCAAATACAAAATATGTTCTTTCAGCAATAAAATATAAAACAAAATATTGGAAATTAGAAAAAGAAACTAATGATATAAAAATTTATGAAAACTTATATGTACTGCCACGATTATATCCAGCAGAAAAAATAATTTTTGAATCTGATATAGAAAAATCTTTAAAGATTCTTCAAAATTTAAATTTTGAAGTTATGAAAACAGCAATAATACATTCTTATAACGGGAAAAAAATAGAAAGTCTTATTTTTTCACAAAATAATTCAAGTCAAAAAGATAATTTCATCATACATTATTCAAGTTTTGTCTATAACAAAATCTTTGCAAAGATTACAAATTCTAATCCCCAATTTTTAGTTATTTCACAAAATTATTATCCTGGATGGAAATGTTTTATAAATAATAAAAAAACAAAAATTTTTCACTGTAACATTTTTATGAGCGGTATTTATCTTCCTCAAGGTGAAAATTATATATATTTGTTTTATGATCCTATAAGTTTTAAAATTGGATGTATTTTAACATTATTATCTTTGTTATTTATAATTTTGTATTTGTTTGAAAACCAAAATTAACAAAAATTTTTAAGTCATAAAAAATAATTAATAAATAAATTTTTCTTAACACATAATTAAATTAACTAAAAAATTTAAAAAACTTATATTATGTGAGGTATAAAAAATGTTACAACAAAATTGTAATATACAAAAAAATTTAAACTTTTGTAGTTGTACTTATGAACCTTGTACAAGAAAAGGTAAATGTTGTGAATGTGTAGTTTATCACAGAAAAAACAATGAACTGCCTGGATGTTTTTTTTCAAAAGATAAAGAAAAGATATATAACAGAAGTATAGAATATTTTATCTCTATACAAAAATAATAACTAATTTATCCTTTGTTCTGTTTCTATATCAAATAAATGTGTTTTGTCTATATTAAAGACAACCTCTATTACTTGATTAGTTTTTGCTGTATTGTGTGGGTCAGCCTTAACAACAAAAATATTTTTACCGCTATTTAGATGAAGATAAGTTTCTGAACCCATAGGTTCAATAAGATCAACAGTTAATGTCGCAACAGTGCCTTCTTTTACTGGATTATTATAGAAAAGTTTATCATATATATGTTCGGCTCTTATACCTAAAATTATTTTTTTATCTACATAATTTAGTAATTTATTTTCATAATTTTGTGGACACTTTAATTTAAAATTTCCTTCATCAAAATAAATGCCACCGTTTTCTTTAACAACATTAACTTCAACAAAATTCATTGGTGGAGTTCCTATAAAACCAGCTACAAATTTATTTTTAGGATAATCATATAAATTAATAGGAGAATCAACTTGTTGTATTACTCCATCTTTCATAACACAAATTTTACTTCCCATAGTCATTGCTTCAATCTGATCATGTGTTACATAGATTATTGTAGTTTGTAGACGTTCGTGTAATTTTTTAAGTTCAGCACGCATTTGTACTCTAAGTTTTGCGTCTAAGTTTGACAACGGTTCGTCAAATAAAAAAACTTTAGGTTTTCTTACAATTGCACGTCCAACAGCAACTCTCTGTCTTTGCCCACCAGAAAGTTCTTTTGGGTATCTATTTAAAAGATGGGTAATACCCAAAATTTCTGCTGCTTCACAAACACGTTGATAAATTTCTTTCTTCGAATATCCACGAATTTTCAGCCCAAATGCCATATTATCATAAACTTTCATATGGGGATATAAAGCATAGTTTTGAAACACCATAGCAATATCTCTATCTTTAGGTGGGACATTATTTACAAGTTTACCATCAATATAAATCTTTCCTTCAGTAATATACTCAAGACCAGCAATCATTCGCAATGTAGTAGTTTTTCCACAACCAGAAGGTCCTACTAAAATAGCAAATTCTTTATCTTTTATCTCTAAACTAATATTTTTTACTACAGTGGTATTGTCAAATCTTTTTACTACATTTTCTAAAATTACTTCTGCCATAAAACTTCTCCTTTATAAAATACGGGCCCGACGGGATTTGAACCCGCGATCTCTGGCTTGACAGGCCAGTGTGTTAAACCAAGCTACACCACGAGCCCACATAATTTTTTAAAATTTGCATTTTAAATCTGGGCGGTAGAGGATTTGAACCTCTGACCTTCCGGGTGTAAACCGGGCGCTCTCCCGCTGAGCTAACCGCCCATTAATTGCAAGCTTAATTTTTTGGGTGGTTGACGGGAGTCGAACCCGCAACAACCTGGGCCACAGCCAGGTGCTCTATCCGGTTGAGCTACAACCACCATGCTCTACAAAAAACTGAGCCCGGAGAGATTCGAACTCTCGACACCCGGCTTAAAAGGCCGGTGCTCTGCCAGCTGAGCTACGGGCCCATAAAAAATTTGGTTGAAAAATTTTTGTTATTAAAAAATACTATATTTTTAATTTTTTATAATTTATTAAAAAAAATTTCAATAGTTTAAAAACAAAATAATCACTTTAAATTTGGAATTATTGTATATTGTTTTCCGTTAGTCAAAATTTTTATATCACCATCTATATCTGTTCTATAAAGTTCTATTTTAAATTTCAAATATCTGCTTATTACTTCCTGATGTGGATGACCAAAAGGATTGTTTTTTGCACACATTATTACTGCTGCTTCTGGAGATACAGTTTTAATAAACCTACTACTTGAAGAAGTTCTTGAACCATGATGTGGTACTTTTAAAACTACACTTTTTATTTCTTTTTTATATTTTGAACAAAGATAATTTTCAACCTCTACTTCAATATCTGCTGTAAACAAAATAGAAAAATTTCCATACAACAATTTAAAAACTAACGATGAATTATTTGCTCCTTCAAAGATAAAGCCTTTTTTAGGTGGAAAAAATACTTTAATAAAAACTTCATTATCTATTTCTAAAAAATCACCTTCTTTTAACTGATCATAAGGAATTTCTTTTTTATCAACTATCTCTAACAAATTAACATAGTTAGGGTCACCTTCCACATATCCGTTATCAATAAAATTTTCTATTTTTAAAGAATTTAAGATATCAAACATGCCACCAAAATGATCTCCGTGTGGATGAGAAACTATAATAAAATCTAATTTGTTAATATTTCTTGAATATAAATAATCCAAAACTATATTTTCAGCAGGTTCTAAAGAATATATTTTTGACCAATATGGTATGCCTGGGGCATCTATTAAAATTGTTTTCTTATTAGGAGTAATAACTAGTGTAGAATCTCCTTGACCAACATCTATAAAAATAATTTCTAGATCTTTATCAGATATCTTGTATTCTTCTGGCAACAAATATTCTAATTTATCTGCATATAATACACAAAAGAGTATAAAAATCGATAAGATAATTATTAATCTTAAAGCTTTTTTAAACATAAAATTAAAGAAAAGATTTTATGATATAACTTTATTTCTTCCTGATTGTTTTGCTTGATACAATTTCTTATCTGCTATTTCTATTAAATTAGTTATATCTTTAGCCTCTTCTGGAAAGAAACTTATCCCACAACTAATGGTTAATTTTATAATTTTATTCTCATAAATAAAGTTCATAACTTCTATTTTCTGTCTCAATTCTTCAGAAAGGTTTTTTACAGAATCTTGTGACTGGTAAGGAATAAATATTAAAAACTCCTCTCCTCCCCAACGACAACATAATCCTTGGTCTGCTACTATATCTTTTATTACTTTCGCTAATCTTTTCAACACAAAATCTCCAGCAATATGTCCATAAGTATCATTTATTTTTTTAAAGAAATCTATATCTAACATTATTAAAGAAAACTTTGTATTATATCTAATAGCACGTAATAATTCTTCATTTAACCTACTAATAAAAAATCTTCTTAAATACAACTCTGTTAATCCATCAATACGTGCGAGATTTTCAACTTCGCTAAAAAGAATACTTCTTACAAAACCTATCTTTGTCTCTGAAAGAAAAAAATTTAGTTCTGAACAAATTTCTTCATCTTTAAAATATTCTATTACCACCATATAATTATTCTTGTTAGAATATAAATCATAAAATAAAAGATTACTACTTGTTTCAGAATAATCAAAATTTGTTTTCTCTATGAGGTAATTTTTTATTGAGCTTGTAATATCTTTTCTATTTGTAGGATAGTCTATAATATTAATTGTATCTTTTTTCTTATAAACGACTAATGCTAAATAAGAAATTTTTTCTTGACCAAAATAATTCACAATTTTTATATAAAATTCTTTTATTATCTTGTTAAGTTCCACATTTTCATTAATCTCTTGCACAATTCTAAATAAGTTATTGTATCTATTAAGTTGTTTTTGATATTCTTCTGCTTGTTTTCCTACTTTAGTAACTCTTTCTTGAAGTGTACTTTTTTGTAAAACCAAATCTTCTATATGTCTTACAAATTCTTTTGATATTTTTTGAACTTTATGATAATATAAGTCAAATACAATCATCCAAAGAAAAATATCTAAAATTATAACTATTAAAAATATCTCCCGTGGTAATAAGATATAACCTAAAATTAAGAAAAATGTAGTGTATAAAACAAAAATTATTTCTTTTTTATAGTATAAAGTTTTAAACTTATCAATTTGTATACTACTATAAAACATTAAAGGTAATAAATTTATAGATAAAATATAAATTATTTTTCCTAACATACAACCACCTTATTCTTACCTGTTTTTTTTGCTTTATACAAAAGACTGTCTACATAATTAAAAAATTCTGTTGCTGAGTTAAATTTATCAAAAAATCCACAAACCCCACAAGATATAAAAAATTTTATTCTTGCAGAGCCAAGCTTTTTTTCTTTTTTAATAAACTCTTTAGGTATGACGATTTCATTTTCTACTATATTTCTTATTTCTTCACAAATTTTTGCTGCAGTTTTATTCTCCGTATCAGGAAAAATTACAGCAAACTCATCCCCTCCATAACGAGAAATAATATCAGTTTCTCTTAATCTAGACTTCAAAATATTTGCAAACCTAACCAAAACTTCATCACCTGCATTATGCCCATAAGTATCATTAATATGTTTAAAATTATCTAAATCAAATATTGCTAAAGATAGTTCTCTATTGTAATATCTTGCAATTTTTATCTCTTCTTCTAATAACTCTTTAAAATATCTTTGCACATACAATCCCGTTAACGAATCTGTAATAGCTAATTCTTGCATATATTTAATAAGATAAATATTAGAAATTGAAATACTTATATATGTAGACAATAAAGAAATTAATCTTAGTTTATCTTCTGAAATATAATTTTCAGAATACCCAACTATATATCCTAAAACTTTTTGTTCATTAGTACTTTCTAATTTTATACAAAAAATTGACTTTATAATTTTTAGTTTTTGTAAATATTTTTTTAGTTGTAAGTTTTCACATCTTTCAACCCATTCAATTGTTATTGGTAAATAAAATAATCCTCCTTCTTTAATACAATAATTAATTAAAATATTATCTACATTCTGCTCATCTTCTATAATTTCTTCAGATAAGTATAACTTGACAAAAGAATTTGGTAATAAATTTTTAAAAACTTCATTTAAAAATTTTTTAAGTTGTTTTATTTCATTAAATGATGATAATTTACTTACAATTTCTTCCAAATATTTATAATTTTGTATACGGATTATATTATTATAAATTTCTTCTTGAATTTTTTCTAAATCTATTTTTAGCAAAGTAACTTCTTTTTCAAAATTTTCTTTTTTTTCTACCCACAAAGTTTTTTGTCTTTCATACATTCTATCAAGTTTTAAAAGCACAAAATAACTAAAAACAAAGCCAACCATTTCAAAAGAAACTATTATTCTGTCAATATTATATTCTTCTGGCATAAGTAAAATTGTAGCTATACCAATGAAAATACTTAACACCAAAGTCAATACTTCCAGAAAAGAAGATTTTAAAAAATGAAATAATATTATATTAATTATAAATAATGAATAAATAAATACTATATAATTAGGGAATTTTACCATCAACCATGCAATAAAAGGGTAAGATATTAAAACTATTATTTCACATAAGGCAAGAAAAAAATTTTTCATAAAAACTTAGCCGGCGGAGGGATTCGAACCCTCGCCTTCCCGCTTACAAGGCGGGTACTCTACCGCTGAGTTACACCGGCATTTTATTCATAATATTCAAATTCTACTCCTGCAATACTAACTTTATCTCCTTGTTTTATCCCATATTTTTTTAATAATTTTTCAACTCCTAATTTTTTTAGTATTTTTTGCAATCTTATCACACTTTCTTTAATAGAAAAGTTTGTTTTTAAAACTGCTTCTTCAATTTTTTTATTTTTTACTATAAACAAATTATCTTTTCTTTCAACTGATAGATCCTGTTCATATATAAAATTCTTTATTTTTTTTATTCCATCTATATCAGTTGTTTTTTCTTTTTTAACTTTGTTTAATAAATTTACAATTTTTTTTATTAATAATTCAAGATTTTGCTTTTTAACTGCAGAGATTGGTATAACTGTATATTTGTTTTTTATTTCTTTTATAAATTTTTTAGTTATATTTTCTATTTCATCTTCTTTTAATGTATCAATTTTGGTAAGCACTATTATGGTTGGCCTTTCTAACAATTTTTTTGAATAATTTTTTAATTCGTTATTTATTATTATATAGTTTCTTAAAATACTTCTAATATCTTTACTGCTTATATCTATTAAATGAAGCAAAATTTTTGTTCTTTCTATGTGTCTTAAAAATTCTATACCTAAACCTTTTCCTTTATGTGCATCTTCAATAAGTCCTGGTATATCAGATAGGACAAATTTAAAATTCTTATAAACACAAACACCTAAATTAGGTGATAGTGTTGTAAATGGGTAATCAGCAATTTTTGGTTTTGCTGAAGTTAAAACAGATAACAAAGTTGACTTCCCACAATTAGGTAATCCAATAATACCTACATCAGCAATAAGTTTTAACTCTAAAACTAATGTAACTTTTTCTCCTGGAAGCCCCATTTCTGCAATTTTAGGTGCACGATTAGTTGAAGATTTAAATGAAGCATTGCCTCTACCACCTTTACCACCTTTTGCTACCATTATTGTCATATAAGGTTCCTTTAAATCTTCTATAAAAATATTTTTACCTTCGTCATCTAATTTATAAACAACACATCCACATGGAACATCAACATATAGATCTTCACCATTTTTACCATACATATTTTTACCTTTACCATGGCTACCATCTTGTGCTTTAAAATGTGGTTTTAATTTGAAATCGTATAGTGTTGTTATTTCTGGATTTGATCTAAGATATACATTACCACCATCCCCACCATCACCACCATCAGGTCCACCATAAGCAACAAATTTTTCTCTTCTAAAACTTACACAACCATTACCACCTTTACCTGCTTCTACAAAAATTTTTACCTTGTCTATGAACATAAATGATAATATGGGTAAGTTTAGTTAATTTTTATTATAGATAGGTACAACCTCTACAACTTTTTTATTTTTATTTAAATATTTAAAATTCACCCTACCACCTATTTTAGCATGAATAGTAAAATCTTTACTAAGATAAGTGTTATTGCCCGGCAAGAATCTTGTTCCTCTTTGCTTTAAAATTATCTGTCCTTTTTTAACCATCTGCGAACCAAGAACTTTTACACCTAAATATTTTGGATTACTATCTCTACCATTAGTTGCATGTGCCATTTTTAATTCCTCCAAAACATTATTTTAATTTATAATTTTCTTAACTTAAATAGCAAAAGTTAAAATAATAATAACTAACTTAAAACTATGTCTTTTATCTTCAATATAGTTAATTGTTGCCTGTGACCATATTTTCTGCGCCAATTTTTTTTCGCATTACCTTTACGCAAAACAATTATTTTTTCACTTTTAATTTGATTTATTATTTCTGCTTCAATCCTAACATTTTCTAAATATGGAAAACCAATTTTTATATCACTCTCATCATCTGCTCTGTAAAGCAGCACTTTATCTATCACAATCTCAGAATTTACATCTTTAGGAATTTTTTCCACTACAATAGTATCACCTTTTTCTAAGATATATTGTTTTCCACCAATTTCTGCTACTGCATACATAATATTTGCCTCCTTAATAAAGTTTAGGATTTATTTACAAAAATAAAATTTATTAATCAAGCAGATAAAAATGTTTATTTTACTTTACAAACTTCTTTAAAATATTTTTCTCCTAAATATTTATTTAATAGATTTACCTCTCTAACTCTTTGTTTTGCATCATAACACACAAAATTACCATATTTTTTATAACTTTCAGTGCTTTCTCGTGGAGAGTATGGAAATACATGTACCCAGTTAAACCTCACTTTTTTAATAAAATCTAAAGTTTTTAAAAAACTCTCTTTTGTTTCTTGAGGATATCCTACAATTAAGTCGCACGAAATTATCACCTCAGGCACGATTTTTCTTAGTTTATTAATTCTATCTACATAAAATTCTGCCGAATACCTTCTTCTCATCGAAGTAAGAATTTTATCGTCAGCAGATTGCAACGGAATATGGAAATGAGGAAAAATCTTATCTTTATGTTCTTCAAGGAAAGAAAAAAATTTAGAATTTAAATCTATTACTTCTAAAGAAGAGTAGATTAAAATAATTTTTCTGAAGTTGTCTAATATTTCTTTTGATAAATCAATGTAATCATATTTTTTGTTATTGCAAAAATATGAATATTTTCCTATGTTTGTGCCAACAAGATATATCTCATCGTATCCGTTTTCTAAAAGTGACTCTACTTCTTTTAAAACCACATCCTTAGGCTTACTGTATAATTTGCTTCTTAGGTAAGGGACTACACAATAACTACAAAAATTGTCACAGCCATCTTGAATTTTTAAATATGCTCTTTTGTGGCCAAAAAATTTTGTTATAAACTCTTCTACTCCATAAGGCCCTTTTATAAAATAATATTTTTCATTATTACCAAGAAATTCAATCTTTATATTAACCCCAAGTCTTGAAAAAAATTTTTCTTCCAAATTATTAAGTTTTATATATTCTGCGTAACATCCTGTAAGAATAACCTTTTTAAAATTTCTACTTTCTCGGTAAACTCTACGGATAAATTTGTAAACATCTCTTTCTGCAGGTTGTGTTACTGCGCAACTGTTTATAACCACCACATCTGCATCGCGGTATTCTTCAGAAACAAAATTTCCACTTTTCTCTACAAGCTCTTTTATAAAATGTGATTCATACTGGTTTGTTTTACATCCAAATGTTCTAATAAAATATTTTTGTTTCATATCATATTCTCATATCTTAAACTGCAAAATTATCCCACAAGCTACTATCGCAGCTGTTTCTGCCCTTAAAATATTTTCGCTTATATTTACAAAATATGTGTTATTTTGTCGCTGCAAAAATTCTATTTCTTTTTTTGAAAAATCGCCTTCGGGTCCTACGAAAATTTTTATTTTATTACAAGAGGTAATTTTATCTTCTATATCTTTTAATTTTTTTATAGAATTTTTATAAAGTATTATATTAAAACCATCATTATAATCTAAAAAAACTTCTTCTAAATACACAACATCATTTATTTCTGGTAAAAAAATTCTGTTAGATTGTTTTGCTGATTCTAAAACTATTTTTTTAAATCTTTCATATTTTTTTACAAATTTTTCTTTTTTAACTACACTATTTTCTAATTCTAAAGGAAAAATTTTATCTACACCTATTTCTGTAGATTTTTCTAAAAATAATTCAAACCTATCAATTTTTATTAATCCTTGACAAACTATAAGCTCAAAATCTTTTTTGTGGAAAAAATTTTTTTCTACAATATCTAAAAATATACTGTGATCAGCAATTTTTTTAATTTTTGCTTTCACGACACAACCTTTACCATCAAACAATTGTAATAAATCTCCAACTTTAGCCCTAAACGATTTCTTAATATGTCTTATTTCATTAATTGAATTGATAACTACTTCTTTTTTTAAATCTTTGAGTTGAGGAATATAAAATTGTGTCATAAAATTAATCTAAGGTTATATATCAATTCCTAAAGTTTTTGCATATTCTTTTAATGCTCTTTTTTGTTTTTCATCAAGTTTTGTTGGTATTTGTATCTCTATTTCGATATACAAATCACCACGTTTGCCAGTATGTAAATCAGGCATACCTTTAGATTTTACTCTGAAAACTTTTTTAGGTTGTGTTCCTGAAGGAATGGATATCTTTATTTTACTTCCCTCTATAGTAGGAACTTCAACTTCACCACCTAAAACTGCAATAGGATAAGGAATTTCTATTTTGCTTACAAGATCATCTCCTTGACGAACAAAAATTGAATGTGGTTGAATTCTTATAGAAACATAAAGGTCGCCTGAAGGTGCTCCTTCAGTACCTGCTTCTCCTTTGCCCTTAATTCTTATTGAAGTCCCATTATCAACACCTGCTGGAATTTTTACAACTATATTTTCTTGTTGTTTTATTTTTCCTGTACCACCACACTTATCACAAGGTATATCTACAACCTCACCTTTTCCTCTACATCTAGGACAGGTTTCTCTTATGCTAAAAAATCCTCTAGAATAATTTATACTTCCAGACCCTTTACATTTAGGACAAACTTTTTTTGAACTACCTAATTTAGCACCACTACCCTTGCATACAGGACATATTACAGTATGATAAAAACTTAAAGGTTTTTCTGTACCATGAAATGCTTCTTCAAGTGTAATATTCAAAGGTACTTCAAGATCTGCACCACGTTGAGGACCTCTTTTTTTTTCTCTTACACCAAAAAAATCAAACAAATCTTCAAATACACTACCAAAATCTCCTATGTCTCTAAATACACTGCTAAAATCTACTCCTGAGAAAATATCTTCAGCAGTATAAGAACTGTCAATACCTGCATGGCCGTACATATCATATTGTTTTCTTTTTTTAGGATCTGAAAGTATAGCATATGCTTCTGAAATTTCTTTAAATTTTTCGCGCATCTCATCTTTTTTTTCAGGCGGATGGCGGTCTGGATGATATTGTATTGCTAGGCGTCTGTATACTTCTTCAATTTCTTTTTGAGAAGCATTTTTTGGAACACCTAAAATTTCATAATAATCTTTTTTTACTGTCATATCTTCTCCTTTTTTTCAAAATTCAACTTTGAAATAAAAATAATATAAAAATTATTTGTTCTTATAAAAATTTGCCAAAAAAGTTATACGAGTATTTTATATAATTTAAAGATATACTTCAATATTTAGATGAAGAATAAAAATAAGAAGTGGCAAGAAAAACTAATACAAAAATTTTATCTTATAACACCAATTTTTCTTATTGTGGTAACAATGCCTTTAGAAGATTTTACTTTAATCTGTGCGATATATCCACCTTTGGCAACTTTTTGACCAGCTTGATTTGTCCCATCCCACCCTTCTGGAGGTACTTTATTTGCACCTCTTCTACCCCCTTCTTGGCCAGGTTTAAATGTCCATTCTTGAACTTTATATCCTAACAAATCGTATAGCGTTATTGTAACTTCAGCATCTTGATTTAAAACATAAACAATATATGTCTTGCCTTGTTCTCCACCAAGACGTATATCTACTGGATTAGGATAATTTGATACTTGTGAAATAACCTCTTGAGGTAATCCTGTGCATACAGGATTTGATACCTCTGACCATAACGAATTTGTTCCTGCATAATTTTTTGCTCTTATTCTATAATAATAGAAATGACCTTTAGGTCGTGGAGTGTTATCTGGTGTATCAGAATTGCCAACAACAAAAGATGTTCTACTTCCTGCAACAAATCTTATAGTTTTCCAAACAGGATTTGTATCAACTCGTTCTTGTATTTCATATCCCATAACTCCAGATTCTAGATCTGTTGATGGAGACCATTCTATAGTATAAACACCTTCTTGAATCTCGCGCATCAATCTGTCTGCATCGGTTATTATTTTAGATGGAGCAGACGGCGGTGTTACATCTACTCTATACATCATTACAGATATAGCAGGTCCTGAAATTCCTTGTGGTCCTACCGCATAAACACGATAGTAACTACCTTGGTTTGTAACTTTTGTATATGTAGGATGGTCCTGTGCAAGTGTGTCATATTTTGCTCTTTGAGTGATTCTAAAAGAATTTTGTGATTTTGTTTCATAATACATAATTTCTCCACCTATATAAATATCAGACTTTTCCGGCGGAAATCCTTCTGTAGATTCTACAAACAAATCAAATGGTGGGGTATCTAATCTTGAGACTGATTTAACAAGTTGTGTAACTTTTGCTGCTTGCAAAGATAGATTAGTTATTGTGAACTTTGTTTTATTATTTGTTGACAACCATCCACCAGGTGCAAATGATAATGTTAGATTGTTAATATTAGCCACATTTCCTACGCCAACTCTGTAATCCTGAGCAGTTAAAACTTTCTTCCATTTTGCATAAAGCTGTGTTGCTCTGTCAGTCCATCGTTCTGGTACATATCCCCAATCTATTACACCATCTCGAGACAAATCTATCTCTGGTATACCATCACCATTGATATCAGGTATAACGCTGTCAGGTTTTCCGTCACAGTTAAAGTCTACATCTAAAAATCCGTCAGCAGTAATATCTATAGCAGGTTTGCCATCGCCTACTAAATCTATCTCGTTTGCTATACCATCACCATTTAAATCTTCTAAATCATTTTCACCATCGTTGTCCACATCTACGAAAACAACTCCATCGCGTATAACTCTATCAGGCAAACCATCACCATCTATATCTACTGCAGGATATCCATCCCCAAACGGATTTGCCCATATTTTACGATCAGCTAATACAACCCATTTAGGCATAACAGTAGGTGCATATTCGTCTAATATTAAAACAAGCGAGGACCTTAACGGGAACTGGTTTGTAAGATCTGATTCTGCAGTTTGTGGTGTTAAACCAAAGGATTTGTAGTTTGTTATTTCCACACCAACATAATGATCTTTTGTAGAAATTCCTGCAAGATCTGTCTTGCCAATATCACCTAATATAAAGAACCTCACTGTTGAGGTTGAAACAAAAAGCCCATAACCTGGCAATTCAATTCTTGCAGCTCCTGCAGAAAATTTTACTGTAGGATGAGTTACAGAACTTATAAAAGTATCTAATGCTGATGAGAAGAAACCATCTCCGTTATCTAACCATATAGAAATTGCAGATAAATCTCCTTGGCCATATCCTCCTATTGCACCATGCGTTTGTACTGTTCCTGTTTGTTTAATATAAATTTCTCTAACATATATATAGTTTCTATTTGTCTTCATAGAAACCATAAGTAATGGCACATTTACAGTTCTTTGTGGAACTTGTACTGGTGAAACAGACTGCGCAGTAATTGTAAGTATTACTGGATTTATTTTTATTAAAGATGACTCATATGGATAAAAACTTAATGTGATATTTGCACCTTGAAAATCTTGTTCTATCTCTAATTCTTGAGAATTTTCGTTTGGATATTCAATAGTTATTGCTTCTTTACCTATAAGTTTACAACCTAAAGCATTACCAGCAATAGCTTTCTCACTAATATCGTATGCAATAAAATATGTTTGTTGTGTTGGAGAAATAAGCTGTGGTTGTATCAAAGAAATTTCTTTTTGTCTATTTAAATCATCGTTTAAATAAAACATATCACACTTTCTAACTTTACTTCCTTTAGGATGATGTGCTGGCTGGGTGCCTATATGTGCACGTCTTGTTATATACAACGCAGGATAAATTTTCCCATCAACAGTAGCAGTTGTTATATGTGTGTATTCAAAAATTTCATTGTTAACTTTTAGCCATAACTGTGGCTGGTTCTGTGGAAAATATCCAACTGAAGAAACTGTAGAGTTGATAACCATAATAAATGGTGCAGCTATATTTGAAGGTATTTCAGAAATTAACTCTGTCTCTATCTCGTTTAATAGTACATCTGCTGAATCTAGTTGATTATTGAAATTCACATCTTTATATATCTTTATATATCCTACATCAAAATTTCTTCCATAAGGATAACTCGGATCTGTTGAAGCACCGGTTTTTTCTAACCTTATTTTTGTCCATTTAGCCTGAGAAAAATCTGTTCTTAACCTTAATCTCAAAATAGGAACATTTTTCTCTGATTGATATGTACCGCCAACTAATGCTATATCTTTTGCGTAATCGTATACTTTAGCTATAACTTTTGAAGTTGCTTCATAAATTGTAGATTCTGCACTTTGTATCGGTTTTATACTAAAATTAACATTATCAGGCACTTCTACTGTGATATAACTTTCGTCTACAATTTCTGCAGCAAATTTTTTAAACAATTGTGCAAACTCTGCAATATCAAAAGAAACAAAGATGTTAACTCCGCCAATTCTATCATCTATAACTTGCGGTTCTTTAAGCTGAATCTCTACAGTTTTGTCAGAAAATCTCTCAGTACCAAAAGAAATAAGCCCTGGATATTCACCAGTTGAAGTTCTTGTTGTATCTGATACATCAAAAATTCCGTTATTGTTTAAATCTTTCCATATCTTTACTAATGCAATATCACCATCAACTGCTGTGCCAGTCATATCTATTTTTATCTTTTTTACAGTAACAGTATTTTTGTTGGTCCTTAAGTTTAACCTTAGAACACCAACATTCTGTTGATTCTGGTAAACTCCTGGTGGCAGAATACTTTCACCTTCCACAATTAAAGTATCAACGGTTGGAGTTATAACTGAAACTAAAGAATTTATTGGAAATGCTGGAGTTCCTTGTGTAGTAGAAGTAGAAACCCAATGCCCTGCTTCTTTTGGTGCTAAATTAAAGTTTAAAGGTAATGAGATATTTATGCCAAAAACTTCGTTTAAATTAATTATCTGTGGATGGGTAAACTTTGCTGATGGTGATATATCTGCAGTAATCCAATATATTGTTGGAGTTGTAGTAATTAAAGCATATCCTTTGTTGTAATAAGGATCATTAAGCAATATTGTCGCAATACTTGCAGGATCAAAACCGCTACCAAATCGTGCTTGTCCTAATAAAACTTCTACATCTGAAGATATATATCCTGTTTGTGGATCGCGGTTAAGTACACCATCACCATTATCTTTCCAAACTTTAATTAAAGAAATATCTGAATCATCACCGTTTAGAGGTGAAGGTTGTGTTCTTGCTACTTTTATAGATGGTAGTTGTACTTGGAATCCGCTACAATACATAGATAATTTTAACAATGGCAAATTTTTTAATCCTTGTGTTGCAGTAAAACCTACAAAACTTCCTGAAGAATGCGCGCTAGCAAAAGAACCAACTGCACCTCGTTGCTCTACTACAAGGCCGTTTGTTGTTAAAGCTGTGTATTTTATTATCTCGTTGTTAATAATTGCATAGCCCTCAGTAGGAAGTTTATATAAAATAGGTGAAATATTAAGTGGTATAAACATATCAGTTGAAGATATGGCATCTGCAAGTTTTATAGTTCCTACAACAACCTCGCCATTGTTATTTAAAAACATAGTTTCAGTATCTACTGTAACTTTTCTCGGAGATGGTATAATTGTTCTTAATACACTATCAAAAGGTATTGTAGAAGAAGAAATGTCCACAGTATTTGGCGCTGAAACTACCAAATCTGTAGGCAATTTTATAGAAACACCAAATGTTTGTTCAGGAAATGCATCTTCTTGTATATCTACTGATATGAAATATCTTTGAGAAACTTTTTCTGTTTGTGCCATAGATTGGGTTATAATTTTTGGTTGCGAAGGTAGTACAACTTGTGCCATCAAAGGCCTACCTACATTTCCAAATGTTACTGTTGCAATACAGATATCTACATCAGCATTAAGTGCACCATTATTGTTTACATCATACCAAATTTTAACATATTTTATATCGTCATAAAGTAAATTGTTATCAGCAGCACTTCCTATGCCATAAACATTTATCTGTTGCCACCAGGCTTCTGCCTGATCTGTATAAACTATCAATGAAGCAACAGGCAGATTTTCTTTACCTTGTTGTAAATATGAAACAACTTCGGTAGAAATATCAATAAACCTAAATGTCACCTTATCTGGATATTCTATAATTGTAGGAATACCTGACTCTGACTTACCTTGAGGTTTTGGTCCTATTATACCGAACCTGTTTGAAACAAAATCTGGTTCTACAACTTTGAAATAATCAGTAGTTCTTATAGAAATCCCAAGTTGTGACGCTTCATGAACTTTTGCAAGATAGTTTAAATCTACAGTAACAAAATAATCTTTAGGATATTCAGAGACAATTTCTTGTCCTACACGGTACGGACCTAAATCGTAATAGTTTCCAAGTATCCATATTATCGCTTGACCTGAAACTTTAGCACCTTGTGGATGGAACCTTGCAGTTGTTCCTTCCTGACCACGTAGACATCCTGTTAACGCGTTGTGTTGTCTATCTACACCTGTGAAATATACAACTTCAAGGTTTTCAGAACCGTCAGAAAGCACAACTCTTCCTGGTGTTTCAGAAAACGGCGAGAAATCTGTCTGTGGAGATAAAACAAGTTTAGATACATCCTCAACATATATAACATCTGATGTAGTTGAAACATCTACTCGAAGTGTTGTCACAGGAAAGGTAAATTTTTTATCTGTAGGTGAAACAAGTGTATCTGAAGATTTGTCAAACAACCCGTTATTGTTAGCATCATACCATACTTTTATGTTTTCTATATCTTCAGGTTGGTTAACTTTGTTAGGATTGTAACGGTCAAGTTTAAGTCCTGTCCATATAGCAGTACGTTGCATTGTTTGTAATGTCAATCTTGCAACAACCACATCTTTATCACCTTGTGTTGCAGCACTAGGTACTGAGAAGTTATTAGGTTGTGTTTTGTTATAATCCACAAGTGTCATTTCGTCTGAAGTAGGTATAACTGTTACCAATGTAGAGTAATATCCAGGGATAGGTAAAACTACACCTTCACCTAAACGAATATCTGAAGCGTCCATTATAGCAGCACCGTGTGTCTTACCAACATACGCAGAATCTTCAATTTTGTAAGAAACAAAATATGTCTTTGTAGATGGAGAAATTTCCGCAGGCGAGTTTAAATACACCACTGCAGCACGGGTGGAAAATACAACCCAGCCAGAAACTCTTGTATCCAACGCTGGCTGGAACAGACCATCTCCTTGTCTAGGATCACCAGTACCGTTGTCATCTAAGAACAATGCTACACCACGAACATCAGTATCATTCCCTGTCCCTGTACGAGTAATCTTGAACCCGTTAAGGTAAGCAATGTATTCTTTTGTCCATATTTTAATTCTTAACATTCCAGCATTAGGCTGGCCTTGGTATACCGTGGTAGAACGTGTAGTTTCTACTGACGATGCAATATCTTCTGCTACACAGTAAACTTTTGCTTCTTCTCTTTTGATAGCCGATGTATCAGTAAAGATTCTGAAATTGTTTGCAGCAACACGTGCTACTCCTATCATTGTAAAATAGTTGTGGTTGTTTATTTCTAAACCTAAGTAAGTTCCGTGTTGTGCTACTGTAGATATACGGACACATAAGAAATAGTTTTTAGAAACATTGGATATATACTCGTTCATTCCAGTAAAATTCCACGCACCTGAAATAGGATCAAACTCGCCAACTTTTACTAACGGGTCAGGAGAACTACCACCAAAAACTGTCTCACCTTGGAATTTACCATCACCGTTTGCATCATAATAAAGACCAATCCATACATCTTGTGGTAATGCAGTGCCTTTTTTATCCACTCTAAGTTGTGTCCAAGTAGCAGCTTCTGCAACTTGTTGTGGCAGAACTCTTAAGTTTAACCTCAACATAGGAACAGGGGCAGGTTTTTCTACAGTGTTACCATCGCCTTGGAAAAGTGCTGTTTTACCTTGGTATATAGTTCCTTCAAGCAACTCTTGTTTTTTAGTATAACTATCGTCACAGGTAGATTCTGGGTTATCAGGATCACCATAAGGCACCGGCGCTAAATCTGCAGGTTCTACCACTATACCACAGGTGACTACATCACCATCGGAATGTACCGGCACTTCTCTAAAAGTATCTCCAGTGTAACCATAAATCTTGTTCGGATCTTCCTCAGGCAACTCTATTGTTGCATAGTCAGTAACAAAAACTTTAAGTGTTTCCTGTATTTGATCAATTATTTGTAACCTGTTATACACACCAGCATCTTGTTTTACAAAAGTGTAGTAAGTTGTAAGACCAACTGCATCTTTTAGAGACACTTTATCCGGCGTGCCAGAATGTGAAAATACGATTGTTCCTTCATACCACTGGCCGTTAACACTATCACCAGAAGTAATATTTCCGTACCTATCTCTTGCTTTAACGGCTAAAAGACCAGGTTCGTGTACTCTCAACGGTGAAGAAATATTAAACGGATGATGTATTGTGAAATATCGTATAGGCGCTGGGGTAATATAATGTTGTTGATACATAGGAAGTATTTCTTGACCCGAAGCTGTTCTACCAGAAACTTTCATCGTATGTGACCCTGTAATTGTATCAAAATAATAGAAAGTCCCTGAATCGTTGTTTGCAGGAATAAGCACACTTAAAATATTACCACCGCCAGTCATAAGTGTCCAACCGGCACCGTCAAGATCTTTTGATGGATCTATAGACCCATAAGCCTGTGGTGAATCTATAACTTCTACAGAAAGTATAACATTTTCAGTAGAAATTGTTACATTTTCAAACTCGTCTTTTATTTGTACGGTTATACCGGCAAAAACAGGTTCACCATTTTTTGTTATCACCATAGGACCACCTTTGGCAGAAACTGTAGTTGTAGAAGTATCACTACCTGAACCGTCAAACTGTATAGTAGTTCCTGCAATAAGTCGTCGTGACGGTGTGGTTATAACAAAATGGTGTGGTATGTTAGGCAAGACCTTGTAAGGTCGGACACCTACAGTCCACATGCCAGGGTTTACAATAGTATTCGCATACAAAGTATGTGTAGTATCGTACACACCGTATCTTACAGAAGCAAGTGTGTCAATAAGATAAAATGTAGTAGTTCTATCACCTAACCTAAAGTATGCTATACCTTCGTTCTGTGCCCAGGTAGTAGTAGAACCTATTGCAAACTTTACATTACCAGTGGATGTGGAAACAATCCTTATCCGTCTTGGATTATCTCCTGAAAGGTCTGCTTCAAGTATAGGCGCAATGTTGCCATAAAAATCTTCAGTAGTAAGCATAAATATTTGTGATGTTACCCCTGCAGTAAGTGTCTGCAAATACTCAGGTTGTGGCGGGATTGAGTATGTAGCATAAACTCCTAACCTTCTTATTCTGTCTGGCATAATTATTACCGACTGTTGTGCAGCAGCCCATGGTGTACCATCACCTTTCTGTCCTAAAGGTGTAGCAGTGATTATCGGATAAGTTGTCTGTTGAACAGCATAGTTTTCAGACGCGTTTGTATCAAGATAATAGAATTGTTTATAATACTCATTTGCTTCTATAGTGAAAGAAGTTATAGGTGTTTCAAACACAGGTGGTGTACCATAAGCAGGACCGCCTACAACACGGCTTGATAACGAGAACGAATACGAATCGTTATATCTTGAAGGTTGACGAGTAGCAGAAAGTAAAACTACTACAGGATAGGTTGTTCTTACAGGATTGTCCCATCTATCCTGTAGTTCAACTTCAAACTCTAAACTGTTCGGTCCGGGACCAATAGATGTATATTCCTTAGGCAAACCTGCAGTAAGACGTCGTTGTGGATTGTCAAACGCAGCTTTAGTTATTTCGTCAGGGTTCACCAACAACTCAAACTGTGCCCATCGTGAAGGTTCATTACCAAACGCTTGTGCTTGTATCATCCATTTCCCTGAAGAGGTTCTGCCATCTTCACCTTCTGGTGTAGAAGACATTTCATCATAATAGATTATAGCAACAGAAGTTGATTTGATAGAGTTGTAAAACCATATAACATAGTCAGGCCCTAAAGTATTATCAGCACCAGGTGCTGACCTGAAATCCCATTGACGTTGTGGTTGTTGATTTTTAGCAAGCGAGTTGCTAACAAGTTGTGCCCAAGTATCACCTTGGTATGTAGGATTGTCAAACTCGTCCCTACGTTGGATAACAATATACGGTGTTTCATTACCTGCAACAAGTTCGTTAGGCGGGTTAAGTGCTACTAACCTGTAAGGTGTACCTCCTATAGTAGAAATTTTCCTTGTCACACCTACGATACTTCCAGTAGAAAATTTAACCTTAGCAGAATCGTCAAGTGTGCGTGAACCATAATAATAAAGTGGCGAAGTTAACCCTATCGCACCTGAAGAATCTGTCACTGCGTAATATACAGGTTCTGGCGGTGTAGAATCTGACGCTTGTGATGTGTAAGATACAACACCTGTAGAACCTACAACTTCTACAACTTCAATACTTGCAGGAACACCGCTTGACGGAACAATGTTCGCATACGCGTCTGATAGATAAGCAATTACCTGTAATTTCCCCCAGTCAGATCGTGTTCCTGCGGGAACTTTTACTTCGTATGTATAAAACTCAGTTCCTGCAGTAACAGTAGATTCTACTACAAAGAAACTTGCAGGCGGGCCTGGTAAAACATTGATATAGGTATAAAGTGGCCCATGTTCACCTTCTTCACCTGACAAGTTAGGATTAGGATCACAAGAACGTTCAGAAGAAATAGTTGTATTCAAAGGGTTTGTCTGATAAGCTTTGATCCATCTCTGTCCTGCTTTCTTTAATACAATACCTGTGAACACTCGTTCACCATAGTCAGTTATAACCCAGTCATATTCTGAAGGTAATTCAGGCGTTTGCGGTGGCGGGAAGTATTCACCTTCAAATTTTACTTTATAGCCAGCGTTAGCATAATTATCCCAGTTTGGCCCTGTAGAAACTAAATTGTCATACTGGTCTCTAAGTTGTACTTTACATGAGAATCCTGTCCCTGCAACCACTTGCGAAGGATAATCCACAATATGCATATGATGTACAAAATTCGGCCATATACGAATTAAAGAAGATGTTCCTGAAGAATATTCTGGCAATTCACTGTCAACATCTATCGCAGTCAATGTCCAAGAAGAAGTTGCATGTAACGGTACTAAAGTAAAATTGTTCGCTCCGTCAATTAAAGTTTTAGCTGCAGGTTCTGAATCTTTCGGATCCCAAGTTGTAACAGCTACATTTGGCATGGGCCAACCTGACCTTACACGGTTGTTGTAATCATCTACAAGATATACTAAAGCAACAAAACTTTGTCCTGCAATATAATCTTGTACTGTCCCTGTCTTACCGTACGGTGAACCTTGGACAAAAGTTTCGTTTGGTACTACAACAAGCAGTCTTGTAGGTGTGGAAGGATTAACTGTAAACATTGGCGAAGTATCTGAACTATACTGTGGCTCTATACCATCCACATCTTCAGCAACAAGATAATGCCAGGTAGCTGCTGTCCTTAAAACTATCGGGAATATACCTTGACCATAAGTTAACGGTTCTGTTGAAGGTTCAATATCAAACGGGTCAGCCGTATAGATTGCAACCTGTGGTTGTGGACTTACATCAGCTACAAGGTTGTAATACGCGTCTACTAACCTTACTGTAGCGTACCACAACTCGCCTGCTGTACGGTTTAAAGGATACCCTGTTTTACCATAAGGTAAAACATTGTATTTCCCAGGAACTGGTGTCTCACCAGGAAGGACCAACTGTAACTTTACTGGGTTAGCATGTGTAACTGTGAAAGTTGTCACAGCGAGGTCTTGCGGATTTGCAGGATATTCTTGATAAAGTGGTGGTACACCGTCTACATCACGAACTCTTAAATAATGTGTTGCTGCAGTAACCAAAGTGAAATCAAAATATTGTCTTCCTGTAGGTAAATCTACATCTCTTGCTTGAGGTTCAGTATCGTAACTATCCAATGGCGAATCTGCCTGCAATGTTACTGAAACATTCGGTGTTGGGTTGAAATACGCGTCAGTTATAGCACAGGTTACTGTAAACTGTTGTCCTGCAACCATTACATTCGGTATACCAGTTTTACCTCGTGGATGTCCACCTACAAGCGTCTGCCCAGGTAAGACAAGTAAAAGTTTAGTAGGTGTCCCCGGAGCTACGAAAATGTTCTGTGTCCTACCTAAAGACAAGGTTGGCTCTACAGCGTCTATGTCTTCAAAATAAACAACTTTGTCTGCAGTAGCAGAAGATGCTGAAACTAAAGTTATACTTACTACAGCTGAAGAATAAACAACAAGTTGTGTGTTATTTGATGGACTATATGGATCATTTGTGTTAACCTGTACAGTAGCGCCATAAGGTAAGATTGAAGTTAAGTTCCAATAATCGTCAGTAATCCTTAATACAACATTAAAACTTGTCCCTGCAGTTTGGTTAGCAGGTGTTCCCTGTTTACCACCTATAGGCGATGCTGGTACATACGGTGGTCTGCCAGGGTCGTAAATTTCGCCCGGAGCACAAATGTGAAGTTTCTTAGGAACGTTTGCTTGTACTGGTATCAACGAAGAAGTATGTGATTGCAAACTTGGACTGTTAGGATCGTTGTCTAACGCAGTAACTGTTTGCAATTTTGCAGTCCTGAAATCTACGCTACAACTTGCAACACCGCCTACCATTGTAATATTACCAGGGTCTGTATCGTAATCGTCAGAAGTTGTAACAGTTATAGTTTGTGTAACAGTTGAGACAAAATTGTACCAGTTGTCTACAGCGTATACCGTAACCTGCAACGGCACACCAGCAGTTTGTGTAGTAACAGCAACATTTGTCCTACCAACAGGTTCTATGTTCCATTTACCGTTAACTTGTTGTTGAGGTGGGACAACTACAAGAAGTTTTGTAGGTACATTCGGTATAACAGGTATTGCAGAAGATACACCTATACTATAGCCACCACCTGATGCTGTAACTGTTACTGACGAAGCTGTCACTAAAGTTAAGTTAAATAATCTTTGTCCGTTAACCAAAGTTAACGCTGTAGGATGGGTATCGTAGGTATCCGAAGTCCAAACAGAAACAAGCGGCATAGAACCTTCTTTAACTCGGTTCCAATAGTTGTCACATAAATTAACTTTTATTGTAAACCCTACACCTGCAGTCTGTGTTTTAACATTTCCTATCCTTCCGAAAGATGAACCCGGGTGTTCAACTTCGTCTGGTACAATAACTTGAAGTTTTGTTGGATTGTTAGGTTTTACATAAACTTTTGTTTTACCTTTTATAAGCGTAGGTGTAGCATCTACATCTTCAGCAGTAAGTGTCCAAGTAGAATGTGCAGTTAAAAGTGTTACTGTGAAAGTTGATACACCACCTACAAGCGATGCTTCAGAAGGTTCTACTAACCATCCTTCATACGGTTGGCCTATATCAGGACTGTATGCAGTGATAGACGGTGTAATTCTTACCAACGAAACTTCGTCATTCAACAGGTTGTAGAACGAATCTACTGCACGTACTGTTATTACAAACGGTACACCTGCGGTTTGAACTATAGGTGCACCTGTTTTACCACCACTACCACCTATACCACTTGTTTCATCAACATCGTACGGTGGTTGACCAGGAAAATAAGTTTCACCAGGAAGTGTAATATGCAGTTGTTTTCCCCAGGTGGAAACATTTACAGTGAACACTGAAGAACGGTAAGAACTTAAAAGCGGAGCTTCTTGGTCTTCAGCTAAGAAAGTATGTGTGCCTGCAGTAACTAAGGTAAATGTGTAAGTTTTAGACCCGTTTTCTAACCCATAAGTTTGTGCTGAGACAAAGATGTCTGTAGGTGTAACTTTTACTGGGGAAACATCCGAATCCTGCCTGTTGTTGTAATTATCCACAGCGTTAACTATGATACTGTTAGGTATACCTGCAGTCCAGTTTGTTGGACTACCATTTATACCGTAAGGAACTGTAGCGTTTGGATGTTGAGAAGTTTCACCCCATTCCGGTGTCTCTCCGAGAAGATAAATCTTAAGCGAAGTTGCAATGTTAGAATTAACAGGTATATTTGCAGTTCTATAGTTTACAAGCGTAGGTGAAACAGAGTTTGCTGTTCTAATATACCATCCTGTATTATTCCGTGTAACCAGTGTCCAAGAAAGTGTATATTCACCGTTTGAAAGTTGAACTTGTTTTTGGTCAGGATAATCCCACGGGTCGTTAGATTCTAATGTCACTATAGGTTGAACAGAAGTTTTGTTCCACCACTGATCTACTGCACGAACTGTAATATTGAACGATACACCTGCTGTTTGTTCTGCTGGAGTGCCTGTTATACCACCAGTAGTAACAGTTTCTGAACTTACATACGGTGGTTTACCAGGTACTGAAGCAACACCTGGAGGTAAAATTAAAAGCCGATATGGTGTAGAAGGATTTACAGAAATACCGCCAGTGTAGTCAGAAATATACCCTGCGGCAGTAGCAGATGCTACAGACACTTTCGCTGCTGCAAATCGTACAAAGAAAATAGTCGTACCATTTATAAGTTCTTTAGTTCGTGATATACGGTAGACTTCGTAATCTATATCCCAGTCGTCAATTAAAACTGTTACCGTAGGTGATGCAACGGTTTGGTTATAGTAAGCATCGCAAGCGTATACAGTAAGGCCAAAACTTAATCCTGCTGTTTGTACTTGCGGTATTCCTGTCCTACCCCGTCCTGCAGTATAACCTGGTGTAGGTATTTCACCAGGAGCATAAATTGCTAACCGTGTAGGAACGTTTGGTTTGATGTATACAGGAGATGACACGCCAGGATTGACACCCGAGGCTTGTGCTGTAATAGTCCAGGTAGAGGAAGTAACCATTGCTACATTTGTAAAGTTTATATATCCTTGGTTCAACGCTTGTGGTGAAGGATGTGTATCATATGGATCTTGTGTAGTAAGTGTCACAAGTTGGCCTGAATATACAAGGTTGTAATAATTGTCTACTGCAAACACTGCAACATTGAAGTATATTGTGGTTCCAATTTTAATTATTGTACCGCCGGAAATAGGTATACCTGCGGTTTGTATTATAGGTGTACCTTCTTTGCCGCCTGTACCGTCGTATGGCGGTTTGCCAGGGATATAACTTTCGCCAGGAAGTATTATATGCAACCTTGTAAACGAAGAAGAAGTTACTGTAAAAGTTGAAGATACATTTGACAAATACAACCCGCCAGTGTCAGAAGCAATTATTATATGATATTTAAACGGTTCCCAGTATGGCGGGTTAGTATCAGTTCGTTCCTGTGAGGCAGTGTAAATAGTTTTTTCTATTACAACTTCGCCATTTACTGTTGACTGTAAAGGTTCAGTATCATATTCGTCGTACGGAGTGATAAGTTTTACATTAGCGCCTGCAGTAGGAACCAAGTTCCATAAAATGTCCGTAATTTTAACATTTACATTAAACACTTGTCCTGCAACCTGTGTATCTGGCATTCCTTCTTTACCTTTAGTAGTGTTAGGTCGTGGTATCTCACCTGGAAGCAAACATTGTAACTTTACTGGTGGACCTGGGTTTACCCAGATTAAAGAAGAATCTCGTCTACCATAATACGGTGGGTTACCATCAGTATCTTCTGCAGTTAAATAATGCCAAGTTGATGCTGTAACAAGTGCGATTCTATAAACCGTAGTTCCGTTGATTAGCGGCTGGTATGCAGGATCCCAACCTATACCTGTCTCTGCATCAACAGCATCATTCTGGTCTGAAGAAGTAAGTGTAACACCAGGCTGTGCTGTAGGTACTATGTTGTTAAACCTGTCAACACAATGTACTGTAACATTAAACCATAACCCTGCAGTTTGTTGCGCAACAGTACCTTCTTTTCCTGAAGGCGAACCAGGTACATGTTGTTCGTTAGGAACCAAAATTAACAACTGTATAGCATTAGGTTCGGGTGAAACAGTTATCCCACCAACAAACGCTGCTGTGTACTGTTGCGGGTCAGCATTGTGTTGTGCGTATACAGTAAGCGATTCTTGTATTCCTTGGTACAATGTTGCTCGTCTTAAGTTTATCGGGAAAGATTTCATACCGTTTTCAAGACCTAACGGCGTAGGATCAGTATCGTACGGGTCTGAAGTCCAAACTTTTACCACAGGGTTGTGGTTAGGATTTATATTCCAGTAAAGATCGCATGCTGCTACTGTAACCCAGTATGTAACACCCGCGGTAAGTGTTTGTGGAGAACCTGTTTTACCACCAACCTGTGGATAATACGGAGGTTTACCAGGAACATGTGTCTCACCAGGAACTAATAACATTAAATACTGTGCAGTTTGTGGTGTTACAGGCACTGTAGTTTGACCATTGGCAAGTTTTTCGTTTGGTGGAATATCTAAAGTTACATCTTCTGCTGTAACAACAGTATTTCTGTTGGCAGGGTTAAGCGAACCTTGGTTTGCTGTAATAAGTACTAAAGTAAATGTAGCAATACTTAAATATTCTTGTGTTTTAATTAAAGTTTTCGTTGAGGGTTCTGTATCGTATAAATCATCAGTTGTGATTTTTACAACATGTGAAGATTCTGCTATGTTCCAGTT
Source organism: uncultured Endomicrobiia bacterium (assembly GCA_937928765.1). GTDB lineage: Bacteria > Elusimicrobiota > Endomicrobiia > DTEH01 > DTEH01 > JANXDG01. Next base: position 117,176 of record CALFVX010000001.1, on the reverse strand, counting down.
AGCGTCAGTAGCATGAACTGTTATTGTAAACGACGAACCTGCAACTTGTGTTTGTGCTGTACCTTGTTTACCTGAAGAAGAACCTGGTAGTGGTTGTTCACCCGGGGCTAAAACTAAAAGTTTAACTGGTCTTCCAGGTAAAACTTTAACATTAGGCGAAGTATCTGACTGTAAATAGGTGTTTGCAGCACCTGGCGCTGTAGAAGCTGTTATCCGCCAGCCTGTAGTAGTTGCTGTAACTAAACTTGTATAAATTGTCACAGTACCCATATTAGTTGGCGCATCCTGTGGCGGTTGGTAATACGGGTCTGTAGCAGAAAGTCGGACTGTAGTGTTCACCGTAGGTACTGGGTTCCAATATTTGTCTACTACATTTACTACTACGGGATACAAATCGCCAGAATACCAAGCTGTAGGTGTACCATCTTTACCGTTTGTATACCATCTTCCAGGTACTGCAGTTTCACCCGGGACAAGTATCTGTAATTTAGTTGCACTACCATAGTTTGACTGTATTGCTGGTGTGATATACGGTTGTAGTTCGTTCCCTGCAGCAGTTGCAACTGTTATTCTGTAAGCTTCGCCTACTCCACGACGAAATTCTATATCAAACGTAGCCACACCGTTCGTAGTAGATTTTGTTGCAGGATGGACATCATATGGATCTTCAGTTGTAACACTGAGTAATGCAGAAGTTGAACTTACTAAGTTCCATCTACTGTCTGTGATCAAAACTGTAACTGTGAACGCTACACCGGCTTGTTGTGAAACAACACTTCCTGACTTACCTGTTGACGAACCTGGGTTATGAGTCTCGTTCGGTACTAATGCTAAAAGTTTCACTGGTGGGCCAGGATTGACTACAATCTTAGGTGATACATATTCTATAAGACCAGAAGCGCTGACTGTTATCCGCCAACCATCAGTTGTAGCAGTAACTAAGTTTCTGTCAACATAGATTCTACCTTGAGTGATACCTAACGATTGCGGGTCTGGTGTATCGTTCGGATCTTCAGTAGTAAGCGTAGCAGTTATAGTAGTATTTGTAACATTCCAGTAATCGTCACAAACCTGTACTGTAATAGTTCGTGTAGAATCTACAACCCAACTTTCAGGAACACCTGTTTTACCTTCAGAAGAACCCGGTAGCCAAGTTTCACCCGGTAGTATAATCTGCAACTTCTTTGCTATATTAGGCAACACTGTAATTTTTGGCGATACAGCGTCCGGGAACAACGGGTCTATACCGTCAACATCACGGACTGTTATTGTCCAACTTGACGGGTTTATTGCCCAACCTGAAGTTCTAAACTGTACTACGAAACTTGTCGCACCCAAGATAAGTTGTGCTGACGACGGATAGATTGCATACGGGTCGTAATCGCCTACTTTGACAAGTTGTACCCATGGCATAGAAACACCTGTGTATACCCGGTTAAAGAATTTGTCCACGAGGTAGACGTCTACATTAAAGTTGTTCCCTGCGGTTTGTGCTTGTGGTGAACCTTGTTTACCAAACGGTGCTGGGTTTACACCGTTGTTCCATTTACCAGGTTCGTAAGTTTCGCCCGGAACTATTATATGCAGTTTAAGTTCGGACAACACGTCTATCTTAGGTTGTACAGTTACTGCAGAACTTGTAGAAGTCCATAAATACGGTGCGTCAGTGTCAATTGCATAAATATATTGTTCTCCTGCAGTAACAAGTGTGACATAAAACACTGTAGTGCCAAAAACAAGTTGTTGTGTTGACGGATGGATATCCCATTTGTCTGAAGTTTCAATTCTTACAAAAGATGTATCATTTGTTGGGTTAAAATACATATCTGTAGCGTAAACGGTGCAACCAAAAGATATACCTGCGGTTTGTATTTGTGCTGTGCCTTGTTTTCCTTTATGTGACCCGGGTAATATTGTCTCTCCGGGAACTGTGACAAGCAACCGTGCAGGATTGTTTGGTACAACTGTGAACACTGAAGAAGTGTTAGCAGCCATAATAGGCGGAGTTAAATCTTCTGCTGTAACAGTTTGTGTCCCTGCAGTAACCGGGACAATAACAAACACTGTAGTACCGTTTTGTAAAATGAGGTTTTGAGGTTCTTGGTCAAACAAGTCCGAAGTTGTAAGTTTGACCGTAGAAGAAGAAGTTTCTACAGGTTGATAATTGTAATACGCGTCACAAGCGTAAACTGTAACATTATATCCTACACCAGCAGTAGCGTTTGCAGGTGTCCCACTACGGCCTGAAACAGATAACGGCGAAATTTCTTGTTGTGGTAAAACAACTAAAAGTTTTACTGGCGATGCAGGCTGGATTGTGATCAACGAAGAAGTGTAAGAAAGATAATCAGGATGTGTAGCAGTTATACTCCAACTACCGGTAGTATAGAAAGTTAAATAATAATCCGATGTACCAGCAGTAAGTGTAACAAATTTTGGTGTTAACCCATCACCTTCGTAATCCTGGAATCCTATACAGGATAAGTTTATATTTGAAACATTATCAGTTCTTCTGTTCCAATAATAATCTGTGATATATATTCTTGCTAAAACATTCTCTCCAGCAATTTTTGTTTCTACCGTACCTTCTTTACCACCTGTAGAATCTGTATACGGTGGTTTACCGGGTTTTCTTACTTCGTTAGGAAGTAAAAGTTGTATTCTATCGTTTAAAGTAGACGGGTTAGGTTGTACAGGGACACCTGCAGAAGTGTATGTTTGCATACTACCTTGTGAATAAACATTTATACTCCAGCCAGAATTGTTCCAGTTTAAACCGTCAGTTGCTGAAACAAAATTTAACACAAAAACAGTGCTACCGTTAATAAGTGTAAGTGTGGAAGGTTCTACATCGTAAGGATCCTGTGAAGTTACCCAGCAAGCTACAAATGTAGATGTACGGTTGTAATACTCGTCAGTACCGTAAACTGTAACATTAAACTGAACACCTGCAGTTTGTGTTTGTGGTGTTCCTTGTTTACCATAAGGAACAATGTTGTATTTCCCAGGTACATAAGTTTCACCAGGAAGAACTGCGAGAAGTTTTGTTGGCACATTTGGTGTAACTGTTACACCATAAACTGTATAACTTGAAAGTGGCTCGCTGTCTATATCTTCAACAGTTATATAATGTGTAGTTGCAGTTACAAAAGTATGTTGTATTGTAGCCTGTCCTTGGACTAAAGATGTTGCTGTAGGTGTTGAGTTGTATACATCAGAATCTGTTAGTCTTACTAACGCTACAGCTTTAGGTTGTAAATTCCAGTAATTATCACAACCATAAACTGTAATATTAAACGGCACACCAGCAACAAACTGTTGTGGTGTACCAGTTTTCCCTGTAGACGAACCTGGAAGATATGTCTCACCGGGCAATACTGCTAAAAGTTTTACTGCAACATTTGCTTGACAAGTTGCAACTATTGTTTGATACGGCTGGTAATAAATACCAACACCGTCAATGTCAGAAGCAGTAATAGTAAACGTTCCTGCTTTTACAAGTGTTATATTAAACACTTTTCTTCCGTCAACAAGTTGTTCTGGTGACGGTTCTGTATCATACGGGTCTGAAGTTTCAATTTTTGTCAGAGGGTTGCCTTCAGGAGGATTGTTACCAAAAAGTGTATCATCAATCCTGTTCCAGTAATAGTCGCATGCATAAGCAGTAACTTGGAAAGTTAACCCTGCAGTAATAATTTGTGCTACACCTTGCTTCCCACCAGTATTAGTGTTATATGGTGGTTTACCCCAGACATGTGTCTCACCAGGTAGAGTTACAAGAAGTTTACGTTCATACCCTGGTTCATCCCTACGAGGTTTAACTTTTACACCGTCAGTAATATAAGTAGCGTAAATGTTTGGTGAAACATCGTCTGCAGTTAATTTCCAACCTGAAGTTGTTGCAGTAATCAATGTAGGATATTCAGAAGAAGTTCCGTCAGTGTTGTTTGCAGGAATTGTATAATCAATGTATTCACCATAAGTGTAACTATCATACGGATCTTCAGTTGTAAGTCTCACTGTTATATCCTGTGGTGCAGGTGTTGGGTTGTAATAATCATCTACTAACCTTATAGTAGGCATAAACGAATACCCTGCTTCTTGCCACGACGGTGTACCAGTTTTACCTGTAGGCGAACCTGGAACTGCTATCTCACCAGGTAAAACTACAAATATTTTTGACGGTATGTTCGGGTTAACATTGAACACTTCGCCTAACTGGTCTAAAAGACCAAATTCGCCATCGGAAACTTTTATCCTTCGTGCCTGTGCTGTTTTTACTATAACTGTAAATGTTGAAGTTGTTATTAAAGTAGTTGAAGAAGGATAAACTTCAGCATACGGGTCAATTTCAACTGCTGTCTTCATAACATTTATCCATACTACAGTGTTTGTAGCAGTGATGTTCCAGTATGTATCACAAGCGTTAACTGTTACAGTAAACGCTACACCTGCAGTTTGTGTCTGTGTGACAGCAGTATTTTTCCCGTAAGGAACTTGACCGTTAGGCGAACCTGACCAGTTCCCTGCAAGGTTCTGCTGGTTGGGAACTAAAACTTGTAATTGTGATGCAGGTTTTGCTGAGACATAGAAACTTCTTGATGTTGTAGAGATATACAACGGAGGTATACCGTCAACATCTTCTACAACAACAGTATGTGTCCCTGCACGAACTATAGATAAAGCGTTTGTGAACACATACTGTCCTGCAATTAATGCCTGTGTTGAAGGTTCTACATCGTAAGGATCGTTTGGAGTTTGAACTTTTACCACAGGTTCGTCTAACGCAACTCTGTTGTACCAATTGTCAGTAAGGTTTACAACTACACTAAACGGTGTCCCTGCAGTGATAGGCGAAATTTCGCCTGTTTTACCTTCAGGATGGCCAGGTTCTGCTGTCTCACCAGGAAGGATTAACTGTAACCTCACAGCATTGTTCGGGACAACAAGAATGCCAGAAACTGTCTGCGAAGATGTTACAGGCGAAGTTGAAGTTTCAACTGCTGTAATTGAAACATAAACATTACCTAAAGTATTCCCGGTAGGCCGTGCTTGTCTTAAAGTCAACGATTGTATCCTTTGTCCTGAGACAAGGTTGAATGTAGGTTCTGTATCGTACGGGTCTGAAGTTAGAAGTTTTACTTCCATTGTCCCGTAAGTGTTATGGTTCCAGAACCTGTCACAGGAACGTACCATTACATTAAACGATACACCTGCAGTACGTGTTGTTGGAGAACCAGTTTTACCTTCAGGTATACCAGGTTGTACCGTTTCACCAGGAACTACAAGTTGTAATTTTTCAATCTCTGCTGGTGAAACATATATTGCAGCTGTGGTATATCCTGTATAATTTGTCCCTGAACCACCAGTGTCAGTTGCGGAAATATTTCTTTGTGATGGACCGTTAGTTTGTCCAGTTGCAACTTTGAACACTACTGAATATTGTCTATACCCTGTAACAAGTTGTGCTTCAGCCGGGTTTGTTTCTATTGATTGTTGAGGGTTAGGATATGGTGATATATCTAACAACACCACGGGTTGTGTAGCTGTAGAATGTCTGTTCCAGTACTGGTCAACAAGGTAGACATCTACATATGCTGTAACACCAGCGGTAAGTGTCTGTGGTGAACCTGTCTTACCTGTGGAAGAACCAGGTTGTGGTGTTTCACCAGGTAAAATTACTAAAAGTTTTTCTGCTGAAGTAGGAATTACATATACGCCAGAAGAAATTCCAGTAGACAAATTCACGCCTTCATAAACTGTAGCATATATATAATGTGTTGTCCCAGAATACATTATGTTGTTGTAAACAGTTGCTGCAGTGATTAATGTTACAGGGAAAGTTGCAGTCCCACCGGATAAAGTTTGTGTTGCAGGTTCAACATCGTAGTTGTCCGAAGTGATAATTTTTACTGTAGGATTTACATTATCATTTCTGTTCCAGAAATTGTCACAAGCGTTAACCTGAACATCAAAACTTTGTCCTGCAACTTGTGTTTGTGGATTACCAAGTTTACCGCCGGAAGGACTGTCATACGGTGGTTTACCCCATTCTGCAGTTTCGCCAGGAAGTATAACCTGAAGTTTTACTGCAACTGCTGGGTTCACAGGGATAGGTAATGGTATAGTATGAGATAACCATGAAGTAGGACCTAAATCTTCAGCAGTAAGCCGTTGGTTACCTCGTTGGACAAAATGGATAATAAAAGTAGTAGTCCCTTGAGGTAACCCTGAACCGTCTAAAAGTTGTTTTTGTTGTGGCAACGCTGTAGTATACGGGTCAGAACCAGCAGTAGACCTTAATCTTACCTCGGTAGAAGTAGAAACTATGTTCCAGTATCTATCACAAGCGTCAACTTTCACTTCAAAGTTCACACCAGCAGTTTGTGTATCTGGTACACCAGTTAACCCGCCAACTATACCAGGTGCACGTGACATACCAGGAACTACTATTCTTAACTTCTCAGGTGTCACAGGAAGAACTGTTATATTTGCTACACCGGTAATGTTATCTCTACCTATCCCATCTCCCGGAATATCTGTAACTCTTAGTGTTCTTACACCAGATTTCACTAAATTAACTGCTTCAGAATCAACTGATACTAAATAGAAAGTTTTCACACCTTTGTCCTGTAAAGTAAAGGTATAATCGTCAGGCAACCATCCTTCTTCTGGTTGATATGTTCTATTAGTCCATTTATATTCAGGTCCTGCACCTGAAGGATATAACCCGTCAACTGTGAACCTTATTCTTCCGATATAATTCTTAGCAGTATCACCGTTTATATCCACGGCTTTTACTGTAACTTGCATTTTTGTCCCTGCAGAAACTGTATTAAACTGTGGTGTGACAACAAACGAATTTGCAGGAAGGGTGACATAAAATCTCTTCCAGTTTGAAACATCATAATCTTGAACATTCCCTGCACGGTCAGTAGCTTGCGACCTTACAAAATAAAGTTTACCTGATTTCCAAGTAGCAGTAGAGAACGCAGGTGACTGCCAGGAGGGTTCACCGCCTGTACACACACCTAAGTTGTTCATACCTACACTACCATAATAAGCAGTCCAGGTAGAGTTTACAAAGTCCCAGATAAGGTCAGCACCGTTAGTATCAATTATTTCGTTTTCGTTCTCGTCACGGAGAAGACATATTTTTACACCGCTGTTTGGCACTATACCACTGTTGTTTAACGGATGAGCATTGTCTGCTGCAGAACCGCCAATGTATTCCACATTTTCAAAATATAACTCTTCAATGTTTCTCCATTCGCCACCTACACGAACCTGTAACACCGTAGAAGTAGGTTTTGTAATATCGTAGATAAATGTATGAGATGATATATTTGGCTCAGTTTCTACATTTGCCTGCGGTATTGTAACATTGTCATATCCTCGGACACGCACACGATATATCCTGCCATCGGTCCAGTATATTGACGCATTTTGGTACACCCAGTTGACTATTTGTCCACCGGGGGCTGAGGTTGAAATAGTTATCCATCTTTCTTGAGGAGCGTTTGATTCCCAGATGTTTAAGTTGTGGTTCCAATATGGTGTTCCTGAATCAGTAAGGTTCTGGATAGAAATTTCTACTTTATTAACCCCGGCAGTTAAATCTACTGAAGTACCTGAAATAATAGTAAACGCTGTGTTATATGCACCGTTGTTAGCAGGAAATTCTATTCTTGACACAGGCGGTGTGTTGTCAAAAATAAATGTAGAACCGCGGATGTTGTACCAATCTTCACGGTTGCCAGGTGAAGTAATACTTGCTTGTGGGTTACCAGCGTTATCTTCAGCCCGTGCTGTGATATAATACGACACGCCTGATTGTAACGATTGAGTATTTATTTCTGTAAATATCCAACTTGCAAGACCTGATACTGGCCGTTCAGTTAAACTTCCCGCAGTAAATCCTGTACCTGACCACCAATAACCTGTCTGGTTATTTCTTACAGCAATCCTTACATTATAAAGCCCTGATGGACCATAATACGCACCAGAAGGTTCAGGTAAATCTTTTGCTGTACCTGAGATAGTAGTTAACTCAGCAATATACACACCATTCGGCGGGAAGGAAACATAAGTTTCAGGTTTTGTAGTATCGTATCTAAAGATAGATGTAGAATATTCAGTAGAATAGTTGTTTGCAACATCTTTAGCTCTGGATTCAACTTTGTAAACATATCCTGACTGCCACGCTGTAAATGTTGTATACCATAAACTCCAGTTCGTAGTTGATGAACTAACAAACCATGCATCGTCAGGCGAAAGACCCATGTTCCAAGAACTACCATCCCACCAGCCACCGTCTATATAACTGTAAATTCTAACTTCTACTTGTGAAAGTGGGTTTTGGTCAGAAGCAGTACCTGAAACTGTAGCAAGGGTATTGTAATATTTATTCGGTGGCATGGTTAAACTATGAACTGGAGCAAGTAAGTATACAAGTGGCGAAGTTTTATCACAAGTCCAAGTAGAACCCGGATGTAACGGTTCTTCTTCAGGATTTGTAGCGTTGTCATATGCACGAGATTGTATCTGATAACTTACACCATCTTCCCAATTAGGTAACCCTGTTGACCTGTACCACCTGCTTTCTTGTTGTACCCAGACAGTATCTAACTCTTGTTTTGTAGAACTCCAACCTGTCCCGTCCCAGTACTGGTTAGTATCAAGCCGTTTAATGAGCACTTTCACATACATAATTCCAGATTTATTATTCCCAGTATCCGGTGTTGGGTCTTGTGCAGTACCTGAAAGTACTGACGGTGAGTTGTAATAACCACCGTTTTGAGGATATGTTACTCGTGATACAGGCGGTGTGTTGTCAAATATAAAGGTTTTGTCATAAACAGATGGTAACGCAGGACCACGGTCTTCAACATTTCCTGCAATGTCAGTTGCTTTTGTATAAACTCTATATTGTCTACCTGACTGCCAGGTAGGTGTTGAAGTAAACTGCCACAAACTTGTTCCAGAAGCGTCAGGCCAGTCAGAAGGAACAAAATCTACCCAACTGTTCCCTGTCCAGTAAGTAGTTCCTGAAGTTAAATCACGAACCAAAACTTCAACTTTTGAAATACCAAACCGGTCAAACGCAGTACCGCTTATCAACGGAAGTTGATACATTGGCGATGCGTCAGGCCTGTTAGTGTAATATGCTAAAGTTGGAAGGTTAATCACAGAAGTAGGTTTTGTAACATCGTATACAAAAGTTTTTGAACTATAGGTTGTTTCGTAATTCCCAGGTGTAGGAAGTGAATTATCAAATGTGCGTGAATATACAACATAAGTTGAATGAGTTATAAGTGCACCTGCAAAGCCCGTGTATATCCAGGATGTGTTAGCAGGTGTTAGATTAGTTGCTACAAACCATTGTTGTGAAGTTCCCGTAAAATCTGTCCCATTCCACCAGCCAGTTGAAGGTGAAACACAATATATTGAAACTTCCGTCTTCTGTATCCCGCTTGCATTACCTAAAACTAAAACATCTTGTGAAGTTCCTGAAATTGTAGTGAGGTTATTTGTTACCAAGAAATCAATCGGCCATGTGATTCTTGATGTAGGAGTGGATTTATCGCAAATAAATGTCACAGAATTAACAACAACATTAAATGTTGTCTGTTCATTCCGAGGTATTGCTTTGTCATATGCTTTGCTTATAACTAAATATGTCTTACCATCAACCCAGTTGGAATCACTGAACGAAGCGTTCCAAGAAGTTGAACCGGTAACAACTGTACCCCACCAAGGTGTTTCTTGGTCAAACGCAGAACCGCCCCACCATAAACCGCTGGTTTTATCCTGAATAGCGATTTTAACTTCATCAATACCTGAACCTGCAGGTTCTGTTGGAACATCAGCTGCTGTTCCTGAGATTATTGGTAGATAACGATAGTATTTAACTTCAGAACCTGACGGTTGATATGGTTGCTGAATTTGTGAAACTGGCGCGTCTATGTCGTACATAAAGTAAATATCATATGTAGGTATCTCACTTACAGTTTCAGATGAACCTGCGACATCCCATGCCCTGCTTGTTACTTCGTACCTCTTGCCAGTTGTAAATGGTACTGATATTGTATAACTCCAGCTTGATTGATACACATTGTTAACCGCAACCCAACTTGATAACCCAACAACCCATTGACTACCATCCCAACCTAAGTTGTCTGTTACATTTATTAACCTTATTTCAACTTTTTCAATTCCGCTGTGTGCATCGTAACAAGTTCCACTAATTTGTGAGACACTGCTATAGTAATTACCAGACTGTGGTAATGTAACAGCAGACAAAGGTGGCGTTACATCAATAGCGAATATTTTTTCCGAAATTGTGCTCCAGTTCCCTGCTAAATCTTTTGCCTTTGCTACAACTTTGTAAGTCTCACCAGTTGCCCAGTTTGGTGTAGGACTACGCCACCATGTAGGTAGTGAAGAAATATCTGCTGTTTCCCAATATGCGTTCTCTATTGTACCTTGACTAAATGTTGTCCCGTCCCACCATAAACCTCCAGGCGGATTATGTTGATATGTTACTTTAACTTCGCTTATTGAAGCACCTGTATAACCACTATCAACAGCAGTACCTGATACAGTGGTTAAAGCAGTATGCCAAGATTTGTAAGGTAATGTGATGCCAACAGATGGTGGTGTGGTATCGTATCTAAATAGTAACGGTGTTGAAGTTGGCCCGTCATTGCCAGCTCTGTCCCTTGAATAACATTGTACATAATATCTGTATCCATCTCTTAAAACTAATCCTGAATTTTGCCATTCCCATCTTGCTGGTGGACCTGAAATCCAAGTTGCTGTTGACCAAATAGGTACTGTGGAAGTGAATGACGAAGTTGCGGGATCCCACCATAAACCTACAGGCTCTATCTCGCGGATTGCTACAAATACTTTATCTATACCAGAATTCAATGTTGGTTGGTCTGATGCCTGACCTGTAATCGTTGGAACAAAGTTTATGATTGAATTATTTGGAGGATAGGTCACAGTTGCTATTGGCGGATTAGTATCAAATAAAATTGTGTACCCTGCTTGTGGGAATTGTGTATACTGGTCATTACCGGAAGGCAACGCTGCATCATAAGCACGAGAACTTATTCTATATCTTTTTCCAGTTTCAAATGTTGGAAGGTTAGTGAATACCCAGGATGAAGGATATACAACCGCATCATTAAACACTTCGGTTTCTACCCATTGCGATAACGAAGCATTCCAGTATGTTGATGGATAAGTTAAATCTTGTATTGAAACTTTTACTGCACCTGTTATTGCAGGAACTCCGGCTACACGTGCACCAGCAAACGGGACAACATCAACCTGTGTTCCTGAGATCACTGATAATGTATTATAATATCCGCCATCTTGTGGGTATGTAACAGTAGAAGTTGGTGATGTCACATCCCAGACAAACACTGAAGGACCAGCACCGGGTAAAGGTTCTATGTTTGTTGCGTTATCAAATGCCCGAGTGTAGACATAATATGATGTACCGCTTGTTAAATAACTTGCTAATTCAGTATCGTTTCGTTGCCATTCCCATACACCAGGCGATATAACCACAAGTTGTGTTATCGGCAGCGCTGTCTCAACTGTTACCCAGTTACCTGCAGTTGCCCACCATCTGCCATCGGTTAATCTCTGGACATAAACTTTAACATCTGTAACAGTACCACCGGCGATATCCGTTGCAGTACCTGTTAGTTGCGTAAGTTGTCTTCTATATGTTCCTGTTTGAGGAAGTACTACATATGAGTGTGGGTAAGATATATCGTATGTGAATACACTTGTTGAATAACTCACACACAAGTTAGTTGCCATATCATAAGATTTTGCTTCAACTGAGTATGAAATACCATCCTGCCATGGTAATGTTGTAAATGTAGCAAACCATATTGTCCACTGAGGTGTAACTGTTGTAACTGCTAAGAACCAGGCTGATTCTGCAGGAAGGTCACTATCAAATTGTTGTGTATTGTTATTCCAATATCTATAAAGTCCTGTTTGTTCTTTTATTCTTAAATAAACAGATGCTAATTGTCCTGGTGAAGTATCAAAAGCAGTACCTGAAATTGTAGGTAATAAATTATATCTATATCCTGAACCTTCATCAGGTATCTTTAATCTCACGGTCGGTTTTGTAATATCGTATGTGAACGAGAATGTAGTTATTGGAGATTGATAATTAAGTGCTCTATCTTGTGCTCTTGCTTGGACCAGATATGTTTTCCCATCAACCCAGGTAGGTGTTGACCCTGTGAAATAGAAGCTTGCCGAATCCTGACCTTCAATTGTGCCACTACAAAGTAACCATACAGGTGAGACAGAATTGAACCCTGAACCATCCCACCAGAGATTGTTTATTGTTGGGTCATTTTGTATAGCAACACGAACTTCTTTTAATCTTGACCTTGCGGGTGCAGGTGGTCCTTCTTCCCATGCAGTGCCTGAGATTGTTGTCAAGTAATTATAGAATGGTTGTGATGGAATATAGAACGCAGTTCTCGGTAAGGTTGAATCATGAGTGAATGTATTCTGTGCATCAGTTGAAACATTTTCTGCTTTATCATAGGACTTAGCCAGAACTGAATAATATTTATCAGTTATCCAGGATTGTGTTGGGAATATAACACGCCATTCTGTAGATAACGCACCCGGTGAGACAAGGGTTGCTAATACATAATTTGTAGAATGTGCTGTGAACTCTGAACCATTCCAGTATGTTGAATCGGTTTCGTTTTTAATCTGTATCAATACACGGGATACACCTGAGAATTCATCTGTTGCTTGACCTGAGAGCGTAGGCAAATTATTTGCAGGACCCCAGAATGAAGCTGGCTGTGGAACTGAAATTGTAACAGCTGGAGATGTTGTATCATATTTGAACTTATTAGTTACACCTATTGTCTGCCAGTTACCTGCAAGGTCGCGCATTCTTATGTTAACATAATGTTCTTTACCATTCTTCCAATCAAATGCTGCTGTATAATACCACCAGGACCAGTCAGAAGTTAATGAAGATACATTCAATTCATAAACCTGAACTGAACTCCAAACTACACCTGTCCAGTAGTAAGAGGTACCACCGGGTAAACTCCAATCATTTTGATCTCCCAGGAACCATATCTTAATCTTGCCACCGGTTACGCCACTAAAATCATCCTCAGCCGTGCCTGAGATTGTAGTTAACGGTTTGTTAGTTGAATACGCTTCGTCATTAGCAGGTATCACTACACCACTTGTTGGAGGTATATCATCATAAGAGAAAATGTTTGATGATACACCAACTATGAATTCAGTTTGTGGATTGTCAGCATTATCAATCCCGTAAGCTATTAACATATATCGTTGCCCACTTGTAAATGTTGGTTTAGGATAATACCACCATGTGGCACCTGAAGATAAATAACCATTTGCAGTTGTTAGATCAAACCACACCTGTGAACCCCAAGCAGCACCACCTTGCCACCATAAACCATCGGATAACCTCTGAAGCGCTATCTTTACATTCTTTACACCGCTGAAATCATCAGAACAGATACCTTCAAACCTCGGCAATGGCTGTGATGGTGAATAACCTGCTAAATGGACAGGTTGCTGTATTGTTGTTGATGGCGGTAAGGAATCTACCTGGAATGAAATTGTTGAAAATGCCAACTCAACGTTATCGGCGTTATCTATTGATTTTGTGTTCATATAGTATGTTTTACCTGAGACCCATGCGACTGTGCTACCTGAAACACCTGGTATATATGCCCACCAAGTACCACCAGGTGTTAAATTGACACATGCAAGCCAGCTTGAAACACCAAGCTGCCAGATTGAACCGTTCCAGTAGTAAACATTACCACCTTCTTCATATCTTATCCTTATATCGGTACGTTTCACATTATCGGGCAAATCATCAATTGCTGTACCTGACAATGTAGTCAATATATTTGTAGTGGCGTTGTAGAACCCACCATCTTGCGGTCTTACAGAACGTGATACTGGCGGTTGGATATCAACTGAGAATGTGCGTGTTGAAACTACAGTTTCAACATTACCCACTCTATCCTGTGATTTCACACGGAAACGGTAGATTTTGCCTGAAACCCAGTTATCCGACCCTGTGCTATTACCAGGTACTTTCTCGTATATTCTCCAATAAGAGACATTATCAATCTGTTGATAAATTGTATCCACAGGGAACCATACATCTGACTCGGAATAATTTGATGCCGAAACCCAAGAACCTGAAGAACCCCACCATTTCCACCATTTATCAAGTGAACTTGGAGTTAACGGGTCATACGGTGGTTCATCAAGACGAAGTGTTACAAGGATATCATTAGCAGAAGTTATGTTTGAATATTTAAATCCCACATATGGCATATAATCTTCGGAAATACCGCTTATTGTTGTTAACGGGTCAGCTGTAGAGTATCCTTTGTTTTCTTCAGGACGAACAATATTTGAAACTGGTGGATGAGTATCGTAAGTGATTGTATAAGTTATAGATAAACCAGAAATATTGAGTTGGTCAACAGGTTTTGCTGTGATGTTATAATCCTTACCACTTTCATAACTTGGTGAGTTAAAATACCAATCTACAACAGTTTGTGGATTATAACCTGAGACAAAACTTGCATCAGGCCAATCTAAAGGTTCATAAGATTGCCAGTATGTGCCATCCCAGAATTTATTGGCTTGATTGTCTTTTATCAAAACTTCTACTTTTTGCATTCCGGAACGATACAATGGTGTTAATGGGTAATCAACTGCTGTCCCTGAAATCTGTGGTAATGTTCTATAATAATTGTTATGTGTGATATTAGTGAACGAAACTACTGGTGCTGAAGATTCAAATTTGAAATACGATTCGGTTGGTGTTTGCTGGTTACCTGGCAGTGGCAATGAATTATCATATGCCCATGCTTTAATTTTGTATCTATGCCCTTGTATCCATGCAGTATTCGGAACAGCAGTTGAGTACCAAGTTTGCCAGTTATCAGTTGTTAATGCAGTAAATGTAGTAGGTGTGACACCAGTCCAACTATTCCCTGTCCAGTATTTATCTGTTTCAGGTACATAAGGTGTTATATCTTGTATTGTAAGTTCAACAGTCCTTATTCCTGCTGAAAGTAACCCTTGTTGTGGCGGTAAGTCAGCACAGGTTCCTGTTATAGTTGGTAATGATGAATAGAACTGTTCAGGTGTAGCAGGGATAAGTATTGAAGCTACTGGCGGAGTATTGTCCCAGACAAATGTTGACCCACGGATGTTAAAGAATTCCTCTTGGTTAGCAGCATTATCTCTTGTTCTTGAAGTGATATAATATGAAGCACCGCTTTGTAACGCAGTTTCTGGAAGTCCTGTATAATCCCAAGTTACGGGTTCAGGTGATAATGAACCACTATAATTAAACCCTGCAGGTCCTGAAAGGTTAAATCCTGAACCGTCCCACCACAAACCTGTCATCTTATTCTGTATAGCGACCTGTATTTGTGCAAGACCACTACCGCCATAACCGTCACCTGTTGCTACAGGTGGGATATCTATTGCTGTACCTGAGATAATTGGCAATGTTCTTCTAAATGTTGCATTAGCAGGGAATGTGACATATGAATTCGGTATCTCGGTATCGTATCTGAAGGATTTGGTTGAATAATTCACTTGATAATTTCCTGCTTTATCCTGTGCACGAGATTCTATTCTGTATTTAGTTCCGCTTGTAAACGTCCACGGATTAAACCATATCTGCCATGATGTTGTTGTCTGTGTGACAAACCATGAAGTATCAGGATTTGTTCCGACCCCTTCACCTTGAGGATTAACAAATTGTGTTAATGTATAATTCCACACACGGACTTCAACTTTTTGTATTTCACCTTCTGAATTTGTATCTTGCGATGTACCAGAGATTGTTGGTAAGTAGTTGTAATAACTTAATTCAGGTAAACGGATAATAGAATCCGGTGGCGAAATATCGTATACAAATATCTGTTCAAGCACAGTCATTGTAGAAATGTTTCCTGAACGGTCTATAACACGACATTTAACTTTATACCTCTGGTTATTCATCCATGTTGGTGTATCAACATCTGTTACATACCAGTTGACAAAGTCAACAGGTAGTGGTGAAGGGCCACTGACAGGATAATAAGCATCAGATTCGTTTGTAATATTGAACACTTTTGCAGTATTGTTCCACCAACTTCCATCAGTATAACTATAAATTGCTACCTGGACAGTTTGAATCCCTGACCTCTTCAAAGGTCCAGCACCGTCAGGGTCTGAATCTTGAGCAGTACCTGAAATTGTAGGTAATGAACGTTCAAACTCAGCGTTCGGGTCTTTTAATGAAATTGTCGGCAATGTTGAATCAAACAAGAATGTTGCCGTTGTCATTGGAGTTAAGTTCCCTGCGCTGTCAACTGCACGCGCGTTGATTATATATTCTTTACCATTTTCCCATACTGGTGAAACATATATCCATGGCGAAGTTCCTGTACATACAACCCATGTGCTCGGGTTATTCACCCAGTTTGAACCATCGTAATATAATCCGTCAGTGTTATCTTTAATCCTTATCTCAACTTTTACAATATCAGTCAAAGTATCACTTGCAGTCCCTGAGATGGTTGGCAAAGGATTTAAAGATGTAGAAGGACCACGGTATGAATACACACCTTGTGGCGGGTTCTGGATATAAACATCAGGCGGTGTGATATCGTACAAGAACTCTACAGTAGATAATACAACTTCGTAATTCCCAGCATTATCTCTTGCCCGAGAAATTATTCTGTAGTTCACACCATCCTGCCATGTTGGTAACCCTGATGTTTTACTCCAGACAACAGTTATATCACCCGGCGTTGAAGTATCGTTATCTACTGATGTCCAATCTTGTACAATTGACCAACTTGTACCTGTCCATGAAGAGATTTGTATATCAACAGTTTGTAATCCTGAATAGAAACCGTTAGCAGTACCTGAGATCAAAGTTAATGAATTCAACTTAGCATTATTTTGTGGATATCCAATATAAGACCTTGGAGGTGTTGTGTCTATATAGAAATCAAATCCTGCATCCCAGGGTTCTATGTTTCCATAAGGTTGTGCACCGTCTATACCTTGGACTTTGAGGTTATATTTCTTATCTGTATATCCGCCAATTGAAGCGAATGTCAGTCCGGCAGGGAACGGATGTGACCACACAGCTGACGGTGGTGAATATTTTGGTGCGAGTTCTTCCGTAGGTATAGCTGTAGCATCAACAACTGTTGAAGACCATGCAACACCTGTCCAGTAATATGTTGTTCCATCGGGTAGCCACAGATATAACTTCAGATATACGGTTGCAGCACCTGAGAGTTCATCAGTTAAATTACCTGTGAAGTTGATTGGTGGAGCATTAAGATATGTCTGTCCAGGCGTTGTGACATTAGTTATCGGCGGTTGAGCATCAAATAGGAATGTAATTGATGATATACCGAGATTAAATATAGATTGCTGATTACCTGCAATATCTTTAGCACGGACTACTATTGAATACCAAACATTGTGTTCCCAGTTAAGTGCTGTGGGCTTGATATATGTCCATGAAGAGGGATAAATTTTTACAGTCTCTGTGCTTGAGTTCCAGGTTTCTGACAGAGTCCATCCTGCTGGTGAATCACGCCAGTACCTGCCTGCTTGTGAACCACCAAGTGCTTGTATCCTTATTTCTATTTTATCAATTGAATTAACTTGTGGTGTCGGTAGTTCATAATAATTGCCTGAAATCACATTAACAAAAGACATAGTTGAGCCGTGTACCGGTGAAGTTATTGTTGCAGTAGGAGGGACTAAATCATAAGTGAAGATAAATTCTGAAGTTTCGTAAGTGTTAGCAGGAATTGAGTTATCGTATGCTTTTACTTTTAACCCGTAAGTTGTTAAATTCTGCCATGTTGGTGTTGAACCTATGAATATCCATTCACCTGCGGAATATGAAGGTATACATGCTGTAGTATAATTCACCCATTGTTGTGAATATTGAGACCAATAAGTATTAGGACCTTGTAATGTGTCACGGATATAGAGTTCTACTCTGTTTATACCGGATAATCCGTCTGTTGCAGTACCTGAAATTGTCGGTAAGTTATTAACATATGCTTTATTTGGTAAAGTGATACCTGCAGACGGTGCAACATTGTCAATCCAGAATGTTGGCATTACATTCGGTGGTGGTCCTGGCGGTTCGGTATCATATTCAGCAACAAGTGGTGATAATCTCCATGCTTTTGATGCTACGGTATAACTTGACCCGTGGACAAATTGTAAGTTAGGATGTGAATATGACCAGTTAGGTAATGTAGGCGATAAAATTACAACCCAGGTTGAGAAGTTAACCCAACTGCCTAAAGAATCTGACCAATAATATCCGTCAGTTTCACGTTTTATTCTTAAATCCAGCCGTTCAGTTAAAGGATTCTGTGTTGCTGTTCCACCAATAGCAGAAACTGATTGATAGAACTTACCGTTTTCAACTGATGTAATGACCGACCTTGCACGTTCAGGTTCCATCCTGAATGTTCTAACAGTAGACCATACAGGTTCAACATTTCCTGCTTTATCTATAGCACGGGATTGCATCTCGTAATCTGAGAACGATAACCATCCTACTGCTGAAGTGTTAAAATTCCAGATACCGTCAGGACCTACATTTACAACAACCCAGGTTGTGTAATCTACAAATGTTAAATCGTTTGCAAGATATTTAACCGGTGTAGGATTAATACGACGAACCTGTAGTTGTATTTTATCAGGTTTACCTAAACCGTAATCCGCAGCTGTCCCTGTGATAATTGTAAGCACTGTTCTTACAGGATAATTTGGTAAGTATCCAATTGGATTGTTAACTTCGTCCACAGGACCACCGTAAGTTATTGCTGAAGTTGGTGCTGAAGTATCAAATATGAAATAATTCGTTGTCCCCCAGGCAAGGTTCGTTGCACGGTCATACGCACGACATACAATTGTGTAAGATGTGTTATCAGTCCAGTAGGAATCAAGCATTGAATATGTGAAAGTCCACGAAGTTGGTTGAACTTCAGTGATAGTAGTTGTTGCCCAATGAACTGTTCCTGCAGAGAACGAAGAGCCGTACCAATAATATCCGTCGGATAGACGCTGGATTGAAATTTCTACTTTGTCTATGTTAGATGGCGCACCACCTAATATAATCGTTGGGTCGGTAGCAGTACCTGTGATTTGTGTCAAAGTATTTCTCCAGGCATTATTTTCAGGAAGGTTTATTTTTGAAGTTGGTGCTGTTGTATCGTAATAATAAGTTACTGTTGAGAAATTAATTTCTTTATTTTCATCTGGTGGTACCTGGACAGCATCTTTAGCACGCGAGTTTATCTTGTAAGAGTACCCAGAAGTCCATTTATCTGACATATTTAGTTTACGCCATTGATACGGTGTTCCTGGGATAAGTTCATCAGCAAGCAACCATGTATTTTCAGTCCCTGACCATGCTAAACCGTCAAACCAGGCACCGTCGGAACGTTGTATTCTTATCCTTACTTCTGATATTCCTGTTCCAGGGGTTATATCCTGTGCTGTACCCGAGATTGTAGGTATTACGATATTTCTATAGACCACATCACCCGGACCTGGCTCGGTAATTCTTGACACCGGTGGTGCCCAGTCAAGTTGTACCCAGGTTGTGGTATGTGGTGTGATGTTTCCTGCGTTATCTATTGCCCGCACATATATATGATACCTTGCACCGCTTGTCCATTTGTTGTTATCAGCAATCTTTGTATATGTCCAGGTTGAGCCAATAAGATTAGTTATATCCCAGATATTTGAAGGTGCACCCTTCCAGTCGTTTACAGAAGCGTCCCAGTAATCATTAAAATCAAGCCGATACACTGCAATTTCAACAAGGTTAACACCTGCAGGTGTATCAGTCGCAGTACCTGAGATTGTAGGTAATGCTCTATACCTTGTATTATTTTGTGGCACTACGGTAGCAAACAGTGGTGCTTCTTTATCACAATAGAAAGGTTCAACTCTTATTACGCCGTCAGCAGTGCCACCTTCGTAATGAGTAAAGTTAGCAACATAATCTTTAGCCCGTGTTCTTAATCTATAAGATAACCCATGTGCCCATGCTGAGGTTGCTATGGAAACACTCCAGCTACGAACTTTATCACCAACACTACCTCCTACAGTTGCAGGTATCCATTGCGGGTTAACATCCCATGCTTGTAATGTATTGTTCCACCATTGGTTGTTATCTAACCGCTGTAGACCAATCTCTACTGTCTCTACACCTGCAGTATCATCATAACTTGTCCCTGAAATTGTTGTTATTTCACGATAATAAGCATTGTTTGCAGGTGGTGGTAAAACTGCTGAATAAGGATATGAAGTATCCTGGAAGAACCTTCGTATGTTTGATTCTCCACTTAAATTGTTAGCAGCATCGTATGCACGTGCTTTGATATCATAAGTATGACCATCAGTTAGAGTTGTCTGTGGAGATGGTATATTCCATTGCCAAACTACATTCTGTGAATCGTAAGTTCCGATTTCAAACCATACAGGTGTAACTGAAGCAACCCATGTACTTTGTATGTTATCCCAGTAAGTTGTCCCACGAGTAACATCTTGTAAATAGATCTCTATTTTATAAATTCTTGAATGTTCATCAGTTGCTGTACCTGTTATCTGTGGCAAATCACGATATGCTCTAAGTTGTAATGGATAATTTATCACAGGTGCTGGTGGTGCTACAGAATCAAATATGAATGTATTGGTTACCCAGTTTGACCAGTTGTCAGCGTTATCTTTAGAGCGTGCTTGGACATAATATAATCTTCCATCAGACCAACTGAACCCTGCAGTGTATATCCACGAAGTTGTCCCTGTAGCAAGGATACCATCAGTAGGATATGTCCATGAAGAAAATTCTGTCCCGTTCCAGTAGTATGTGTTCCCGTCTAAAAGATAATAGATCTTAACCCATACCTGTGCTACACCTGAATTATACAATGGTGCTTCTGGTTTGTCAGCAGCAGTACCTGAAATTGTTGCCATTGATGAATAAACAGGTGTAGTTGGTTGTGATAACGGTCTTATGATAACAACCTCAGGTGGTGATGAATCTATTGTGAAAGTGTTAGAATTAATAGCTACAGTGAATGTTGAGATATTACCAGCATAATCCTGGATTCTTGCTACTACATTGTAATTTTTACCACTTGTCCAAGTTGGCACTGAACCGCCAACAGGATGTGGTAGTTGCCAGTTAACAGGACCTAAAACTCCTGCTTGGTCAGTTGAATAAACTACACGCCATACAGCTGAAGCGTTAGGGTCAGTCCCTGCAAACGATTGACCATCCCAGTAGTTGCCAGTAACTAAATCTTGAATTCTTATCCTTACTTCGTAAATACCTGAGAAATCGTCTGTTGCAGTACCGGAAATTGTAGTTAAGGGTTTTGCACCTGTATTGCCAGTATAGCCTGTGTTATGTTCAGGTTTCTGGATAACTGGCAGGTGTGCAAGATTATCAATTGAGAACCTTACATAGGTTGACGGTGTCTCAGGGTTACCTGCAGTATCGGTTGCTCTTGAACGAACTTGATAATACACACCACTTGGCCATAGTGGTACATCTGTGTATTGCCAGGTTGCTGATGTTGGATATACAGCAGTTAAATTCGTCACAACCCATGTGGATTGTCCTGCAGGTAGCCAGCCGTAAGCACTACCTGCCCATTGCTGGTTCGTATCCTCGCGCAAGATCTGTATCTCTACTTTACTTATACCTGAAGGTATATCTTCTGCTGTACCATAGATTGATGTTACATTTGTATAACTCTGCCCATTGACTGGGAAGTTAATAACCGATGTTGGTGGTGTAGCATCAACTGAGAAGTTTCTTACAGGCAGTGGTGTCTCAGTATTACCGAGAGCATCAACAGCACGTGTCTTGATTTGATAACTGTATGGTGACAACCATGCTGTGGATGAAATCTCTGTGAACCTCCAAGACACAGTGTTCCCTATAACTGAATATATCTCGCAAGGACGCCAGGTCTCAACTGTTGCTGTAAACCCGCCACTTGAGCCATACCATTCCCACCATCTTACAAGACCTACAGCAGGATAATCAATAACTTTTACTGCTATACTAACACTGCCAAACCCAGCATAATTACCTTGACCTATAGGATCTATATCACATGCTGTGCCTGATACTGTAGAAAGTATATTCGTTGTTGAATTATACCCTACATTTTCCTGTGGTCTTGTAACATAAGATACCGGTGGTGTGGTATCAAATATGAAAGTTGTAGAACTCACAGGTGTTTGATAAACATTTAAATTATCCTGTGCCCGTGCTGTAACTTTGTATTTTTTACCAGTTGTCCATGTGGGTGATGGATACTGCCAGTTCTTTACTTCTGTTACACCGCTAACAGTTGCATCAGGCCAATCTGCAGGTTCGCCTTCCTGCCATACTGTACCGTTCCAATAAGTAGAAGGATAAGTTAAATCCTGGATTAAAACTTCAACACGCTGTATATCGGATTTATATAACGGACTTAATGGGTAATCAACACAGGTACCTGTTATGGTTGGTAATGAGTTATATTTAGTATCATAATTTGGCGATGGGAACACAAACCAAGTTCGTGGTGCTGAAGATTCTATAACAACATAGCGGATAGATTCTGTAGTTTCAACATTTCCTGAAGGATATACAACTTTATCTGTTGCACGAGATGAGATTCTATACCGTTTTCCTTGTTCCCATTGCGGAACATCAACATAATACCAGAATGTTCCTGCAGAACTTAAAGTTGTTAATACATAACTTGTAGTTCCTGCAGTACCCCAGCCTGAACCTGACCCAAGCCATGGTTTATCAGCTGACAAATCTCTTATATGTAGTTCAACTTTTTCAACCCCTGCTGTAGCATCATAAGATGTACCTGAGATTGTCGGTAGTGCGGTATAGAACTTATGTGGTGACACATCTTCAGGAAGTTGTATAAACGAATCAGGTTCTGCATTGTCAAACCAGAATGTGCATTCACCAACAAGCGTTTCAATATTACCAGCACGGTCTTCAGCATATACCTGGATATAATAACTTACACCAGATGTAAGGTATGCATCTATTAGTCCTGTATATTCCCATCTATATTGTGAACCGCCTAAATCTACTAAACTTGTTGAATTACGCCATTTGTTAGCCTCGGGCTGGTTGAACGATGAGAACCCGTCCCACCACAGACCTGTCTGATTATTCCTTATAGCAACTTTAACCTTTGTATTATCTGAAATACCAACACCTACAGCTGCGCCTGCACGGTCTATCGTTGTGCCGGATATAATTGTCAATTGACGATATGATTTGCCATTCTCAGGGAAATTAACAACCGAATCAGGCGGTGTTTTATCCCATTTGAAATATGTTGTTGAATATACATTGTCATAATTTGTTGCTAAATCACGAGCACGACATTCAATCCTATAAATCTTGCCTTCGGTCCATTTGAGTTCGTTAAATGTTGAAACCCAGACAGTCCATTGTGCCGAAGTTGTCAACGCAACAAACCATGCATCTTCTGGATTTGGGAAATTAATGAAATCATTAGCCGAAGGTGACCAGTAAGTGATATCAATCGTATCCTGGATCCTCAGTTCAACTTGTCCAACTTTACCAGGTGAAGTATCTTCAGCAGTACCTGAAATTGTCGGTAAACTTCTTCTTGCTAAAACAGACGCTGACTCCGGTGGTTCTAAGAGTTTTGAAGTCGGTCTTGTGATATCGTATATAAACTGTTTCAAAGTTATTGTCTCAGTGGAAACATTCATTGCACGGTCAAATACACGAACTTTAACAAGATATTCATAACCGTTAATCCAAGTTGGTGTATCAACACCTGTTACATACCAACTACCTTCTAAACTACCGGGAACAACATTTACTGTAGCATCGTAATATGTCTCCGAATCAAGGTTGAAATCTTTAACAGTATTGTTCCACCAGTATGATGGTTCGGTTATACGTCTTATTGCAAATTGTGCTTTGTATAGATACGATTTTTCAGGTTTACCATTGGACGCAGATACTTCCCAGGCAGTACCTGAAATCGTAGGTAAATAATTATGGTAATCACTATCAGGTTTTTGCAAAGTTATTTTTGGCAATGTAGTATCCCAGGTAAATGTTGAAGATACAACATTACTAAAGTTGCCTGCGTTGTCAACTGCTTTTGCTTCAACTACATATTTACAGCCGTCAACATAAGCAGGTGATGGATAAGTCCAAGGATTTGTTCCTGATGCAACAACGAAATTATTAGCATCACCTACTACCCAAACATTATCGGTAATATTCAATACTCTTATATAAACCATAGTAGTACCGCTGGTTAAATCAGATGAAGTACCTGATATTGTTGCCAAATTGTTCGCACCAGAATTGGATGAGTACCATTTATTATTTTCAGGGACGGAAATTACAATACTTGGCGGAGTTGTGTCGTACTTAAATGTTACAGTGGACAACACAACTTCTTGATTCCCTGCACGGTCAACTGCACGCGAGATTAATCTATAAGTTACACCATCAACCCATAAAGGTAAACCGCTTGTCCATGACCACGAAGATGTCCAAACATTGTTCACAGAAACAAAATCATAGCCACTTAAAACATACCAACCACTGCCAGTCCATGATGATACCTGTATCCTTACTTCACTTAACCCGCTTAACTCAGCATTTGCTGTCCCAGAGATAACTTGTAAACTTTTGTAATTACCGCCATCCTGCGGATATGTAATTTGTGAAACTGGTGGTGTGGTATCGTAAGTGATAACATACGAACTTGGTACACCTTCGTTAGAAAGTTTATCTATTGCCCAGTGATAGATGTAGTATCTCCTATCAGTTGTCCAGTTGACACCGGAATAACTCCACGGGTCAATCCCTGAGGCTGTAAGTGTTGTTACTTCTGTCCCCCAGATACCGCCACCTTGGTACCACAACCCAGCTGTAGCATCGTAAATCTTGAGTTTGACCGAATTTGTGCCTACATAGTATGCCTGTGTTGCATCAGTTGAAGTACCTGAGATATTGGCTAAATTGTTTGTAGCACTACCTGAAGGTTGTGATGGTAATGTGATAGTTGTCTGTGGTGGTTGGGTATCAAATATGAACTGTACTGATGAAGTTCCAACAACATAATTTTCTTGCCAGTTGCCTGCTTTATCTTTTGCTTTTGAAACTATTAAGAACTTTTTACCACTTGCACCTGTCCATAATGCTGATGTATCATATGCCCAAGATGAAGTATAAATCGTAAACCCGGCAGTTTCTGTACTTATCCATACTAACTCACTTTGCCAGCCAGAACCTGTGTAATATACATTATCAACAAAATTATAGATATAAATCTGTGTTCTCTCAGGTATACCTGGTGCGAGATCAAGCATATCACCTGTAAATGTGAACGATGATTTATATGCGTAAACTGTTTGTCCATCATAGGTAAACGGTGACGCTACACCACCAGCAGGCGGTTTTGTCACAGTAGCAGTAGGTTTTGAGATATCAAATATGAAATCTCTACCTGCCTGTGGCACTTCAATTATTCCCGGTGATGGCAAAGTGTTATCGTATGCTTTAGATTTTACACGATACCGATGGCCGTCAGTGAAGAAACCTGCAGGTATATATGTGCTCCAGACAGGCTGTGTCCAGTTTGCTTGGTTCCAGTATTCTACTACTGAAACCCAATCTTGAATTGTAGCATTCCAGAAAGTAGTCCCTCGGGTTAAATCTTGAAGAGAATATTCAACTTTTGACACACCTGCAAGTTCATCAGTTGCAGTACCTGAGATTGTAGGCAATGTAGTAGCGTTATAATGTGGAACACCTGCAGACGGCGAGTTAACTACCGATGTTGGTGGCTGGTTATCAAACCAGAATAAAGATTCAGTGATAGGCAACTGTCCAGGGTCACCTTGCCATCTGTCACCGTATAAAGATTTTGCTTTGCTTCTTACAGTATATGAAGAACCATAAACCCATAAGTTGTCCCCAGCAGGTATGTTATATGACCATGTTGATGTCCCTTCAGGAACAAGCCAGGTTTCAGTATCAGTCCAATATGGTGATGTTTGTGCTCCGTTATAGTAATATCCGTCTGATTTACGAACTATTGCTACAAGGACAGATTCAGCATATTGTGCTGTACCTGCAATAGCAGTAAGTGTTGAATAATATTTGTTGTTTAATGGGACTGTTATATATGAATTTGGCAAAAGTGGCCTAAACCTGAATGTCCGTGTTGGTAGTGAAATTTCAACATTACCTGCTTTATCTTTTGCCCTCGTGATAACTTTGTATTCAGTTTCGTCAACATTCCATAAGACATTGGTAACATTATAATACCAGTAGTAAGTTGTACCACTATACCCACCTGTTGTATTAAGCCATGTCTCAGCACCCCAGGTTGTACCAGTCCAGTAATCGTTCGCACCGTAAGGTGAACGCCAGAGTTTCATTTCAACTGAAACCACTCTACCTAACCCGCCAACAACTAAATCTTCCGCTGTGCCTGAAATTGTGGATAATGTGTTATTGTCATACAAAACACCTTCTTGAGGAAGAACTGTTACTGAAACTGGACTTGATATATCATAAACGAAATAATTGTCTTGACTTTGTGTAGTATTCCCTGCACGGTCATATGTCCGTGCTGTGATTGTATAAGAAGTGTTATCAGTTAAATATGTGTAATTGAATGTATAAGTCCAGGATGATTCCCATAATGAGCATACATGATAACTTGAGATATCACTTGTGAACCCGCCTGATGTGAAATATTTACCATCGGATAACCTTCTTATTGCTATTTCTGCTTTGTTCACACCGCTCGGTATAGCATTCGGGAATGGATACACATCCTGTCGTGGTCCGTAGATAGTGAAATTACTTGTCCAGTTGTAATGTAAATCGTTAGGTGTGGTATTACCGGGATAAGTTATACTTGCGATTGGTGATGATTTATCTACATAGAACCGTGCAGGTGTATATGTAGTTTGCGTGTTCGCTGTTGGCACAACTTTATCTTTTGCTTGTGATTCTATCTCATACCAATGCCCATCTTCAAACATTTGTGGCGAAGTGAACACTTTATTCCAACTTTCTGCACCGGAAGCAAGTAAGTTGAAACTACTATCCGTGGTCCAGTCGTTCTCTGCAGCATTCATATAAAGTCCGTCATCTCTTTTTACTCTAATTCTAACTTCCGAAACACCTGAACCACCAGTTAAATCGCTTGCAGTACCTGCAACTGAGGTTATATATCCTTGTAAATATACCGTTGTTCCGGATTGCAGGACCGTATCCGAGACAACTGAAGTTGGTGATGAATAATCTATTCTAAACGGTGTACCGGAAGTAAGCCAGTCTGACGGTGCAGGTTCGTTGTTGTTAACATTATCTTCAGCACGGACATAACATCTATATACAGTTCTATCATCCCAACTCGTAGGTAAATTCGTGAACACATAACTTGACGGATAAACTGTTGCTTCAAGCCAACAAGTTGATTCGTTATAACTTACCCACGCACTGCCGTTCCAGAACGTTCCTGCAGGGTGTCTTATTGCACATCTTACTTTGTAAACACCAGATTGAGCATCAGACATTGTCCCTGAAATCACTGTCAAACTTCTTATATTCATACCTGCAGCTGGATAAGTGATTGTAGAAACAGGAACAACGGAATCATATACAAAATCTTTTGATGCTTCACCTGAAGGGTTACCTGCTGTATCATACGCTTTTGCTATAACCCTGAATGTGACATTATGTTGCCACGGTGTACCAAAATTCGTAAGTTTCCAAGTTGGCAATGCTGAAATATCTGCATTGAAATAGTACTCAGTATTTTGCCAGCCTGAACCGTTCCAGTACCATGGCGAAGCTGGGTTTGTTGTTATCCATACACGGACTGAACTAACAGCACCTGGTGAAGTATCAGTTGCAGTACCAGAGATTAAAGGTAAAGTATTAGGACCTTCATAATTGTTATTTGGTCCGTGTCCTTGAGGTTCTAGCAGGACAATAGTTGGTGGAGTAGCATCGTAAGTGAACTTAATTGAATCAATAACTCTTTGATTCCCGGCACGGTCTGTTACTTTTAACCTTATGAAGTATTTCTTACCATTTTCCAGCGGCGGTGTTTGATAAGTCCATTCATCCGGCTCAGGTAATGAGTTATAAGTTAAAGTTGAAAACCATACTTCTGACTGTGCTGTCCACGATGTTCCATCCCACCACGAACCCGCAGGTGAAACAGAATTAGATGCAATAGCAATTTCTACACTTGCTAAAGGATCACCTGAGATTGAATCAAACGCAGTTCCTGAGATTGTCACTGGCGAGATGTTAACAAAAGATTCGTTCGCAGGTGAAATAACAGCAGCGGATGGGTAATCAATATCATAAGTGAACTGGTTTGCAGTTGTCCATGCTGAAGTGTTGAACGCAACATCAAACCCGCGCGCTTCTATCTTGTAAGTCACACCATGTTGTGGGTTAAACCCTGAAACAGGATAATACCACCAGTAAGGTAAACTCAAATTACACGGTACCACTGTTGTCCCTGAAACAGCCCAACTGCCTACACCATCACCGTCAGGGTCTATCCAGTAATAATTGTCTGAAGTCCTCTGTATTCTTATTTCTACTCTGTTCACACCTGCAGCGTTATCAGTTGCTGTACCTGAGATTGTTGGAATAGTATTATATACAGCGGTAGTTGGCGGTCTTGTTATTACAACTTGTGGTGCTGTGTTATCAAAAGTAAATGTTGAGGAACGTATATGGTAATAACCTTCAAAATTTGGCGGTGTTGCATCATCCTGTGCAGATGTTGTAATGTAATACGAAACACCGCTTGTGAGATGTGCATCGGTTATAGTGGAATATGACCATTGCCCAGCAACAGGAATCACGCCTACCCAACCATCAGGCGGTGGCGGTTGTGTCGCTGAGAATGTAGAATCAAAATGGCTCCACCAATAACCATCTGATAATCTCTTTATAGCAAGCCTTACTTGTGGCACAGAACCTGGGAAGTTTACACCCATATCTTGTGCTGTGCCTTGGATTCCACCAGTAATCGTTTTTACGAACGAATTATTAGCAGGGAATGAAACACCTGATTGCGGCCTATTTGTATCAAATGTGAACGAAATTGTAGCATAAGAAATAGTGTAGTTGCCTAATGTATCTTTTGCCCTAAATTCTATTTGGTATCTTTCATCAGTAAGGAAAGAGAATGTCCCAAACCAAACTGACCATTCAGGTGTAACTGTTGTCTTAACAACAAACCATGCTGATTCTTTGTTTGTCTCTGGAATATTATAATCCGTGATAAGATATCCATCGCCATCCCAGTATTGACCAAGCCGTAGATGTTTTATCCTCCATCTTACTTCTGAAATTGTCCCTATCCCTGTATCAGAAGCAGTCCCTGAGATTGTTGTTAAAACTGACAACCTCGGTGTTACAGGGTCATTCGGTGTAGAATCGTCAGGAGTACGAACAACTACGTCAGGACCACGTAAATCGCAAATAAATTTTATCTCTGTATATGTTTGTTGTATATTCCCGGCAAGGTCTTTACCAACTGTTCTTATGAAATATGTTACACCGTCTGTTAGTGTAGGTGAAGTGTTCAAAGTCCAAGTTGAGATACCAACTTCGCCTGAGAGCGGTATTGTGAATGACGATTCAGTCGTGCTCCAGTTAGAACCTGTCCAGTAATTGTTATCACTACCACGAATTAACCATAAATATACTTTATCAATACCTGCAACATTTTCATTTGCGGTGCCTGTGATTTGTGTGATTGAAGCAACATATGAGCCACTTGATGGATATGTAGTTAACGAACTTGGCGGTGTTGTATCCCAGCAGAAAGTTCTTGTGTTAAACAGTGTCTCATAATTACCTGCTTTATCGTTTGCTCTCGGTATTATTTGATACCAGCCATCAGGTGGGTCACCTGGACCTGTAAATGTACCAAGTTCTTGGTTTTCTATATACCATCTCTTTGTTATTGACGAATAATGGACATATATCCATTCAGGTTCTTGTTTATTCCATCCAGCAGGTGCTGCCTTGCCATAGTATGTTGATGGATACGCAAGTTGTCTTAACGCAATCTGTACACCTTGGTTGAACCCGCCTGCTACTTCAGATGTTGATACACCTGTTGCATAAATTGCTTCAGACGAATCAGGGTAATCATCAGCAGTACCGCTTATCACAGGCAATGTGTTCAATTTAACATTTTCAGGATATGGCGAGAATGCAACTACAGATTCAGGTTTCTTTGTCTCATAAATAAATGTCAACCTCAAAGTTTCCTGTTCTTCATTGCCTGCTTTATCTTTTGCTTTTGTATAGATTGAATATTTATATCCGGAAACCCAGGAAACATTTTCATAAGTCCATGATGATTGATAGAAACTAAACGGCTGTGTTGACGCATATTGTTCAGTTAATGACCATATATTAGACGGTGGTCCTGTCCAGTATCTTGTCTCAGTTGCTCCTTCACGTTTTATCTTTATATTTACTTCTTGCCATTGACCCGGTGAAGTATCCGCTGCAGTACCTGAGATTATTGGGATTGAATTATGTATTTCTTTATTCGGGAAAGTTAACCCTGATGTAGGCGCTGTAC
Organism: uncultured Endomicrobiia bacterium; assembly: GCA_937928765.1. GTDB lineage: Bacteria > Elusimicrobiota > Endomicrobiia > DTEH01 > DTEH01 > JANXDG01. Next base: position 86,394 of record CALFVX010000001.1, on the reverse strand, counting down.
GGTCAATAGTTATTTCAATAACTGGCGAGGTATAAACATTCCCACCAGGTAAACTTGCGTCAACTACACGGGAATAAATCTCATACACACCTTCGTCTTTCCAACACGAAGTAGGATATGCTATTGTATAAGTCCATGGCTCATTGTTAGAATTAAACTCGCCATCGTTAGCAGTTGCAGAAAGCCAATTATCCGCTGATTCGTAATCATGTATTGTATCGTTATATGTGAGCGTTGTTCCTTTCTTCTTGATTTGAACTCTTACAGCAGAAACTTTGCCAGAATACATACCTAAGGTTGAATCTGGGTCAGATGAAGTCCCTTGAATTGAAGTTATGTTTTTCCCACCACCATAACCTGTATAATGCTCGCCATTGACAAGGTTTGTTATAGCACTTGAAGGTGGTGTTCTATCCACATTAAAGTAAACATTTTCAATATTTGCATCCAACTCCCAACCTGCAGGTCCTTTACCTTTTGACATAACAACATATCTCACATTGTTCTCAAAAATATTCTGTGGGAAGATATAACTGAATGGGTTAACACCGCTTGCTGGACACCAAGTTGAAACTTCTACCCAACTGTTCTGATAATGAGACCAGTAAGTAGTATAACCTGGGCCAGAACTTAACTGTACCCAGACTTCGTTAGTGTAAGGATTTGCTGAACCTGAAACTGTGAGGTCCGTGGTAACCCTGTAATACCCTTCAGCTGAAGGATAGTTTATAACTGTCTGTGGTAAAGGTGCAGAGAAGTTAAATGTGACAGTTGAAGCGGAAACTTCTATTTCTTTATTCCCTGCTTCATCCCAGGCACGAACCGATATTTTATACTGATAACCGGGCGATTCTTTTGCAACCCAGTTCACACCGCTTGAATTCCAGCTCCAGACAGGACCTGAACCGTAAATATAGATAAACTCTGGTGTAGTTTGCCATTGATTATTAGTAGGAGACCAATACTTACCTGCAGGCGGTGGTGGGTCACCAGTCTGACCTTCAACACAGTAAATAAGTATCGCAACTCTATTAACCTGCCCAGGTGGAGTATCAGCACATGTGCCTGAAATTAACGACATATTATCATATTCTTGCCCATCCTGAGGTAATGTTACTCTTGAAGTTGGTGGTGTAATATCACAGGTAAATGTATTTGTAGACCAGCCAGTTTCATAGTTTGTAGCTTTATCCTGTGCACGAGAAATCACCAAGTATGAAGTTGTATCAGTCCATGCCGAGGAACCAATGTTGTATATCCAGGTTACTGAAGAAACAAAAGTTTCAACAATAGTTGCTGTTGACCATACTTGTGTTGTAGAATTGAATCCAGGCGATGTCCAACCACCCCACCATAGATCGTCCGAAAGACGTTTGATTGACACTTCAATCTTACTAACTTTGCTTGCGTAAGTGTTCAAATCTTCTGCAGTACCTGAAATTGTCGCTATTGCTTGGTCAAACCCTGCAGCAGAAAGTGGCGGTCTTGTGACTTTTGAAGTTGGTCTTGTGATATCAAAATATGCTGAATATACAACTTCACTTTCCCAGTTACCCGGTGGTGTGGCAAGATGTGTGTTATCTCTTGATTTTAAGTGGAAATCATACCTATTGTTATTAATCCAGTCAGAGAAACTATAATTCCATTCATAAATCTTTAACGCATCGTTTATTAATGTAGGATAAACAACAATCTCAGCCCAGGAATTTATATCAGTTGACCAACCAGGTGCTGCAAAGTAGTATGTAGTTCCTGTAGCACCATCTATACGTTTTATTTTCAACCTCATCTGCGAGATTCCGCTACCAGGTGTGTTAATATCATCAATACAGGTGCCTGAAATTTGTGTAAGCGCTGTGTTGAAATAACTGTTCGGTGTAGGTAAACTTAAGAACGAACTTGGTGCTCGTGTGTCATACATAAACCTTACACCACCAATATTGTTGCTTATATCTGTATCAGAAACTAAGAACTTGTTTCCTGCGGAATCTTCTGCTTCAACCCAGACATGATAGTTCCTGTTTGTAGTCAAAGTAGGTGTAGCAGTTGACCATACAACTGTGCCTGGTGATGGCGAAGGATTGTTATAGATTAAAACACGGGTTATAGCATCAGTCCAGTCAAGTGACGGGTTCCCAGTGTATTGCCCTGTCCAGTAATAACCAAGTGTTCTATCTTTTAATATAACCCATACTTTTTTGATACCGCCTGTAGCATCATATGCAGTACCTGAAATTATTGGTATTGAATTATAATTTCTTAAACTTTCAACAATAGTTGGGTCAGGAAGGTTAATTTGTGTAGTAGGCGAAGTTTTATCTATTGTGAACTGTACATATGTAGCACCGGCAAGTTCTTCAGACCCTGCTTGCCAGTTGCCTGTAAATGTCGGGTCATCGGATTTTAATGCCCTGTCACGAGATTTGACATAGATTCTATAAACTTTTGGTTCTTCAAAAGTTACTGCTGATAAATCCTGTTGCCAGTTAAGCGGTTGTGCAGGGGTGTAGTTAAGATATTTGTATTTTTCTTCACCTGTTGCTCCCCAGCCACTAGTGTCAAAGTCCCAATATTTGTTGTCCGTAACATTATAAACCCATAACTTTATCCTATTACACCATGATGCGTAATCGTTCGGGTCGGAAGCTGTACCTGTGACAAGTGTCACGGAAGGATAATATTGACCTGATTGTGGCAAAAGTATAAAAGAATTAGGTGTTGAACGGTCAACATTAAATGTTATTTCAACATCAGCGGTTTCGTTACCAGCAATATCTCTTGCTTTGGAATATATCTTGTAACGATTATTATCTTCTAATGCAGATGAAAAACCAGTATATGTCCAAATTGGCAATGTCGCAGTTGATGCTAATAAATCTATACGTGAGTCAGAATTGAATCCAGTGCCGTCCCACCACTTTACAGTGCCTGTTAACCTCTGGATAGCAACAGTTACAGTGCTAACATAAGAAGTATCATCAGTTGCATTACCTGAAATCGTGACTAATGAATTCCAGTAGGACAGATTTGTTGGCTGTATGACAGAATTTGTAGGTGCTTGGTTATCAATTATGAAAGTTGAAGAACTTAAAACTGGCTGCACATTGCCTGCTAAATCCGTTGCTTCACAGAAAACACGATACTGTCTTCCGTGCACCCAGCCACCTGAAGGTTGCCATGTTGAGAACCAGATCTGTGTCCCTGAACCTGCACCACCTTGTGCTTGATGCCAAGGAACTATTCCATCAATATATGTCGGTGTTAACTGGTCAACTTTTACTCTCACATAACTAAGTCCTGCGAGGTCGCCATTCGCAGTACCTGAGAGCGTGGTTAAATTAGCACTACTATAATAACCACCATCTTTTGGATATACAACCCTTGCTGTAGGCGGTGTTGTATCAATTATTACTTCTACAGGTGTGGTGAACGAACCTGCATTTGGCGGTATCGCGTTATCAATTGCACGAACATAAAGTTTGTACAGTTGGTCTGAATAAAGTTGGGAAACATCTGTAAAGGTATAATCCCAGTTAGGTTCTGTGTAAGCATCAGGTGTGAATTCAGATTCAGTAGTAGTCCATGCAGTCCCTGTCCAGTAGTATGTGGTTCCTGAAGTATCAATTCTTGCAATCCTTAATTTTATGTTTGCAACAGAAGGTATACCTGCAGGAGTATCCTGCGCAGTTCCTGCAATAAACCATCCGTCAGTGCCAGGGTTAACCCTGCCGTTATCGTCAGGGTCTTCATAACTTGTGATAACAGTAACAGGTGGTTGATTGTCCCACTTTATAGTAAACGATGACTCTCCAACAATGAACACTTGTTGTGTATTTCCTGAAGGCAATGCTTGGTCTTTTGCTCTACAACGGATGATGTAGACAAACCCGTGTGTCATATCATTTGCAGAAGGTAAGTTAGTAAATGTCCATGAAGATGCTGAGACATTTGGTATATGTATAGTAGATGTTCCCCAATAAATTTCTGCTTCCTGAGGTTGTGACGCATCCCAGGACATCGTATCTGTTCTCCAGTATCTTAAAGGATAACCACTTTGTGCAGGACGAGTGATATGAACCTGAACTTTGTCTAACAAACCTGAAAGACCGCCTGCACCTTGTGGGTCATAAGCAGTACCTGTGATTTGTGTAAGTTGTGAGTATACAGCGTTATTTGTTAAATTAGTAATTTTTGCAGTAGGTGTGGAGATATCAAATATGAAATCGTTGTAAGAAAGTTCACTTAAATTACCAGTGTTGGTTTTATCCTTAGCACGAGAATAAATCCTGTATTGTTTACCATCAAGCCAGATTGGTGAAGAAATTACAACCTGCCATATACCGCCTGAAAATGTTGTCGTGTTAAAATTAACTTCAGCAGGGGTAATACCGCCTAAAACCCAGGTTGATTGCAAAACATCCCAGTAGTAATAATTAGCACCTTCCTGTTTTCTTATTGCAAATTTTACTTCAGAGACACCGCTCGCAAGACCGTCTTGAGGTGCAGGGTCTGAAGCTGTGCCTGAAATTGTTGTCAATGATTGATAATATTTCCCGCCTTCAGGCAACACTACAGCAGAAACAGGGTTTGTAACATCATACAACACTTTTCTTGAAGGTAATTCATAATATGCCTCTTCCCAACCTGCAGGTCCATAACCACGGGAACGAACTGTATATGAAGAGCCATCAACCCAGGGATTAACAGTAAAAACATACCGCCATACACCGCTGGCGTACTCGTCAGCATCAAGCCAGTTCTCTTGCCCTGCAGGTGCTGAAAATGATGACCCATACCAGTAATAACCTGTTTTTTCTTCTTTTATAGAAACATAAACTTGAGTAGTATAAGCATTCCTTGTACCTTCAATTTGGTTCGGTGTCCAGTAGGAAAGGTTCGTAGGATAATACGGGTCACCTAAAGCAGGTTTTGTTATATTTGTCTGTGGTGCAGTAACTTTTATTTTGAAATTGTGTTGGACAACAGGTGTCTGCTGGTTTAATGCTTCGTCAGTTGCATAACAGAACACTGCATAATTTATTCCTGCAACTGTTGCATCCCAGTATACACCTGAAGAATCATACCACCAACTTGAAGTTGGATAGGTTAAATTAGTAGTAAGCCATACTGGTGTATCCACCCAATCAGATGGACCGCCGCTCTGCCCTGAAGGTTTTGACCAGTATTTGTTATACAACGAACTTGATGTATCAATACATTTTATCTGTATTTTTACACTACCTACCTTACCAGGTGGGGCATCATAAAATGTTCCTGAAATCGTTGTCAACCCGTCAGAAAAATATTCGCCATTGTTTACAGGAACTGTGATTGTAGAAACAGGTGCGGAGAAGTCTGCTTTCACATTCGTTGCAGTTGAATAAACAATTTGCCAGTTGCCCGCTTTATCACGGCAACGCACATTTATCTCATATGTCTTACCATCAGTCCACGGGGTATCATTAAATATCCACCAGGTTCCGTTTGGACTTAAATAAGAAACATAATTCCACGCATTCTCCGGTGTTGTCTCAACCCAATTCGGTGAAACATAATATGTTGAAGGATACGCTAAATCTCTAATCCTTACCCAAACACCACGCTGATTATTTATGTCTAAAACAATCTTTCCAGGATAATCATCTGCTGCTGTTCCTTGGATTTTGCCTGTTGCAGAGATATACCCGTTGTTTGATGGATAAACTACAGTTGCCGTAGGATGTTTCAATTCATAAACAAAAGTAATAGTTGTTCTTTCTTGCTCATAGTTCCCAGCCCAATCCCTCGCTTCAGTGTATAACCAGTAAGTTATATTCGGTGTCCATAAATAACTACCATCAGGCATATCTGTATAAACCCAGCCTTCTTCTGAACTATCAAACGAACCGTCAACTGCAGTCGCCTCTGGCCAGTCGTCAGTATTTGCCGGAATATCGCCACTTACCCAGGTTACATTATTCCAATAATATGTACTTCCAGCCACAATTTCTTTTAACACAATCTTTAACTTACTTACTTTACCAATAGGTGGGTTATCATAAGCAGTCCCTGAGACAGTTAACAATGTTGTCCAATCATTAGTATGATAGTCATCTTGTGGGAAAGATATAACACTTCGTGGCGCTTCTGATGGTGGCGGCTGGTAAACATCAAAAATAAATGTTCTTGTATCTAAAACTAATTGATAATTTTTTGCTTTATCTTTTGCTTTACTTATAATCCTATAAGTTGCACCATGTTCCCAAGCAGGTGATGGATATGTCCATGTCCCTGAGGAATAACCTACAAAATTACAACTTAACCAGTAAGCATCATCTAAAAGTTCACCGTCCTCCCAAGTAGAACCATTATAAGTTTTTGCAGGTGGCGGACTTTGTTTAAATATGTTTATCCTAACACTATCAATTACAGGAGTATAACTAACAGCAGTATCTATATCAGAAGCAGTCCCTGAAATTGTTGGTAAACTGTTAGTATAACCATTTGCTGGAATATTAGTTATTTTAGAATCAGGTGGCCTTGGATCAAAAACTATATCTACATAGTTTAGGTTTGCATATACACCACCTTTCTCACGGTTTCCTGCAGGCGGTGGTGCATTACCAGGTACTGCAGAATCTCTTGCTTCCGACCTTATCCTGAAAGTACCACCGTTTGACCAATAAGGTCCATAACCACCATTTTGTCCCGTAGCCCAGTTAATACCTGAAGTATCAAACTCCCAACCATAAGCAGTTAAAGTAGCATTGTTTCTTATAGGACCTAAATCGTTTCGCCATCTACCGTTTGCCTGGTCCCAGAAGTATCCAGCGCCAGGATTGTCTATCTTTTCTATATACACACCTACTGCAGCAAGTTCACCATATGGTGCTTCAGGATAATCCTGTGCAGTCCCTTCTATCTTGGTTAAGTTATGGAAATATGTCTCATTAGAAAAATACTTAATTTGACCATCTTCTGTGCAACGTGTAGGTGTTGAAGTAGGAAAAGATACATCATATTTAAAAACTCGTATTTCATCACCAATAGTAAGCGATGTCTCAACATTACCAACATTATCAACTGCACGAGCAGTTATTCTATACCTTATTCCTTGTTGCCAGTTTATATTTGAAGGTACATTATATGTCCAGGTTGGATACCCGCCCATAACTACAACATATGTAGCAAATGAACCTGTATAAGCCACCCAGTTAGTACCATTCCACGCATGTGTTGGTGAACCTGTACCATCCTCTTCAACCGGATAAACAATCTCTATCTCTATACGGTTAACCTGTGATGCTTGCGGTGCATCAGAAGCATTACCTTGTATTTGTGTAAGTTGATTTCTAAAACTTGTTGCAGGAACAGTTATATTTGTGTCAGGTTCAGTGTTATCACAAGTGAAAGAATTTGAAGATATACCTACTATAAACTCTGTTTGATAATTTCCAGGAATTGCTCTATCTTTTGCTATTGAAACCAAAAGATATTCAGCACCACTTTCAAGTGTTGGTGCTTGCCAACTCCAACTTGAAGGCCAAATCTCTGCTGAAGGTAGGTCATCGTTAGTTGGCGGTGTTGACCTCCAGTCACCTGCATAATACCACTTTCCTGCATTCACACCTGTCTTTGCATAGAGTTTTATCTTGACTGTTCCACCTACTGCAGGTCCTATACCTGAATGAGCATCATAGTAAGTACCGTAAAATACAGGGTTAGTACCTGCAACACCTAAATGTTGTGGATATGTAATAGTTGAAGTAGGTGGTGTTACATCCCAAAAGAAAGTGTTCCCACCTGTTGGCGGGTTTACCTGTTCAACTAAGTTTGTAGGTTTAGTTAAATCAGTTGCTTTTGCCCAAACAGTAAACGAAGAACCTGAAACTGTACCCCAGTTGGAATCACTAAAATTCTTTGTCCAGTTAGTATAAGAAACACTTATAGGTGTTGGTGGTGAGGATTGATAATCCCATTGCGGAGTTGCTGCACTCCAACCAGGCCAGTTCCAATACATACCATCTGAAAGTCGTCTTATTGCTATCTGTACAAAGTTAAGTTTTTGAATAGAGCCAACTTCAGGACCATCCCTCGCAGTTCCTTGAATTTGAGTTAATGAACTATACCATTGGTTGTTCTGTGGCACAGTAACAACTGTAGTTGGCGATGTAACATCAATAATATAATTCCGTTTTGCAACATTTAAGTTCACTGATTCTACATTCCCAGCATAGTCCATCGCACGAGTGTAAATCCTATATTCAGTATTATCCAAATTTTCAACTGCTGGATATGTCCAATTCAAAGTTCCATTAACATTAAACCATACAGGTGTTGGAGAATTAAACCCGCTGCCGTCCCAATAAGAATCGCTCTTCCTTATAGCAATAGAAGCAGAAAATACATTAAAAGTATCACTACAAGTTCCAGAAATTAGTGTTATTGGCGAAAACTGGCCTGAGTTAACATCAGGCCAGATAACTACACTTTGTGGCGGAGTGTTGTCTATCACAAAAGTATTAGTTGATGCTATTGGTTGCCAGTTGCCTGCTTTATCCTGAACTTGAACTGAAATATAATAAGTTGTCTGGTCTTCGGAAAACGCTCTTGTAGTAATTGTCACTGACCAGTTCCACGAGAACTGATTACCTGGCGGTGTAATTTCTTTATCTGAATAATCCGTCTGCCATTGTTCAGTTGTCCAGTTCCACCACTGGTTTTGTTTTGTAGGCGAACCAGCACATTGTAATCTTATAACTGCTTTCTGTATCCTACCAGGGTCAGTATCAAAAGCAGTCCCACTGATTGTAATCAACGGTTGAGTATAATCAATTTTTATATAACTTTGATTTGACGGTGTTGAAATATCTTTTGGATATAAAACCGCACCAGTCGGATTTGTCTTATCATAAACTATCTCTGCAGTAGTTAAACTTGTCTGCCTATTATCAGCCCAGTCTATCGCACGAACATATATTCTATACCTACGACCACTTGTCCATATACTATCAATATTGCCCCAACCACTTGTATCCCACGGGTTTACACCAGTAGCGTCATTCCAGATTAATGAACCACTTGCTACCCAACCTACACCTAACCTGTAATAAGTTGATGGATAAGTTAAATCCTGTATAGCTATTTGAACCCTTTTAAGTTCTGATACATTATAACCACTACCATCTGTCGCAGTACCACTTATTACATTAAGATATTTGTAATGTCCACCATCTTGCGGAAATGATAAATAAGCCACAGGTGGAGTGTAATCTCTGTCATAACATAAAGCAAACGGTTCTGTTCGGAAAGTATTTTGCCAATAAAAACCATTATATATCTTCGGCTGGAAAGGAGTATCAAAAGTACCGTTTTGTGCAGCAGGATTTGACCAGTGATAAATCCTGAGCTGACCGTTAGCATTTATAACAACTGCAAAAAGTTCATTAGTATTCGGGTCATTAGGGTCAGCAACCAAAGTCACATGCCGTATAGCAGCATTTCCAGCAGTATCGTTAACAACCTCAGGACCCCAGCCAACACCAGTCCTAAAAACCCTGTGTCTTAAGTTGGTATTACCATCACTATATGCAAGAATTAAATCACCACCAGCACCTTCCCAACAGATATCAAAAGTTCGAAAGTCATAAACTGAGCTTGCATCCGGGTCAAGTAACTCTGTTTCTGCATTTACTAATTGATCACCCCAACTTTGTGTATTGCCGTAAAATATCATAGCAGTAAGGTCTGCATCACCGTCTGCAACTGCCAACGCTATCCTACCACCATATGAAATTCCTATCTCTGACCTGTCAGAACTAAGTTTCATCCATCTTGCTAAATCAGTATTAGTATTAGGGTCAAGGTCAAGTCCTACTCTTGTCCCACCCCAGGTTTGTGAAGTTGAATACCATATTCTATAATAAGGAGTCTGTTGGTTAGCATTATCTCCCCATACAACTAAACCCATATAGTATGGTTCATAAGTATACGCAACATCAAAGTTCTGTGTATATTCAATTAACCCGGCGATATTAAGCGTAAGAGTAATTATATTTGTCCATCCAGTGCCATTCCATACAGCAGCAAATAAATCATAATTCGTATCCATTACAACAAGTATCATCTCTTCAGAATCAGGATTCGGGTTTGCTTCTAACCTTATCCATAAAGGTGTTCCTGTCCCTGGCCAACCTGATATACCAACAGGGTCACTCCAGGTAAGTGAACCATCTGCTTTAACCCTATACTGCGGAACTGTTGTATTGTTTGAATAAACTATCAACGCATCGCCAGTTTTCCTTTCAAAATCAAAATCAAACCCTCTACGGAAATCTTTACCACCTACAGCATCTATTGCTGTTGTCAATGTTTGAGTTGATACAAATGTAGTCCCATTCCATATCTGAGAAATTATCTGACCAAGATTATCCTGTGTAACAAGTATCTTCTCATTTCTCTTTGGACTTGCCTTAAACCTTACAAACCTTGGACTTGCACCTATATCAATAGCAAAAGAATTTGTCCCTGACCAGGTTTGAACATCTGCAGCCCAATTCCTGTAAGCAGGTCTTGGATCGTTACCACCATAAGCAACCATATTATCGTTAAAATCAAAAAATTGATTAGTAGCATAACTTCCATACGGATTCACCATCTGAACCGGCTCCCAGTAAGAACCATTCCATCGCTGCGAAGTAAGTCTTCCAAGGTCGTTAACAGTAAAAAGCATAATATTGTTTGACCCACTCTCCCTGAAAACTTTTACCTGATATATCTGTGAACCGCCTACATTGTTCGCACTACCCTCAGCACCTAAGGTATTAGGCAATGTAAGTATTCTATATCTTGGATTAGTAATACCCGATTGAGAATAAGAAAGAACTATTTGTGAACCATCTGCTAACCATTCAAGTCCTATAGTTGGCCTATATCCAGCAGAAATGTTAGCGTTAGGAAAATTATTAGTGTTCCATGTATTAGACCATGAGCCTGCACCGCCACCATTAAATATCCCTAATGCTGCTCTTATAGTCCCCTGTTGGGCAAAAACTGCTATTCTATCTGAATTACCTGAAATATCTGGCTTTGCAATACACCAGCGCCAAGTTGAATTATGAGCATCTACAACTACACTATCAGTTCCAGCAGCCCAAGCACTACCAGTCCAATATGCAACTTCAAATACCCTACCAATAGCACCGAATATATAAAAAGTACTGGTTCTTGACGAAAATGCTATATCAAAACTTCTGTAAGAAGCAATATTTTCCAAAGCATTCCCCATTAGAGTGCCGTTAGTTATGTTTTGAGAATTACCCCAGCTTGTTCCATTCCACCTCACGGCATATAACTCAAGACTTGCATCAGCAAAAACAGCAAATATCTCACGAGAACCTGCTCTCGGGTTTGCTTCTAACCTTATCCAGTAGACATATTGGGCGTTTGTATTTGTCTGAACAGGCATATCGCCTCTTAATATCCATTGAGTTCCATCCCAGGTTGCCCATGCAGTTGTTGTTGTATCATTATTATCGCCATTTGTAAAAACTACTATTGCAGTACTTGTTGCCGTTTCATAAGCAGCATCAAACGGAAATCTGTATAGAGGTGCTATAAGACCAGTATCAATAAATGTTTGTAATATCTGTGGATTACCCCAAGATGTGCCATCATAAACCTGAGCTAAAATTCTACCTACATTCCCAACATTGTCAAATAGCATTACAATCAGTATTTTTTCATTAGGTCTTGGACCATCAGATGGCGCAGAGATAAGTTTAGCAGCATATATTATTCCCTCTGTGCCAACAACTTCCTGAGCAAGTTGAAAATCCGACCACTCACCAGTAGAAGCTAACCACTCCTTAACCATAGGTGCAGTTTGAGTAAGATTAAACGCAACATGCGAATTTGACTTTGTAGCATATAAATTACTAACAATCAAAACCAAAAAAATAGTAACATATATAATTTCCAGCCAAAAATTTTTATATTGTTTGGTTTTACTCATTTTTTCTTTATTTCAATTTTCTTCCTTTTCTCTGATATTATCTTGTTTATCCTTTGCTTTATTTCCAAATCTTTATCATTTTTGTATTTTTCTAACTCTATTAGTGCCTCTGTATTGCCTATATTGTGTAGCCTTTCTATTGCAAGAAAACGCAGTTGTTTACTATTTTTCTCATTTAACGCTTTTGATAATACAGGAATCGCAACTCTGTTAGTCATATTACCAACTGTATTAACAATTGTCAGTTTCACAAACTCTTTCTCTTCTTTATCAAAAATATCTGAAAGTATATTCGCCACTTTCTCTTCGTCATTATAATACCCAAGTGATATCACTGCCTGCTGACGAACATAAGGATTAGTATCATCTAATGCAGAATAAATACATTCCAACGATTTAGTTGACTTTTGGATAGCAAGCACTTCTAAAATTTGGATCTTAAGATAATTATCTTGCTCTTGTTTGAACGCATCAACTAAAATATCTACAACTTCAGGATTGTTTTGTATCCTACTTAACGACTCTATCGCAGCAAGACGTACCTTAGCATCAGAAGATTTTAAAGAAGAAACATACTTTCTTATATCCTCTCTTTCATCACAGAAAACAAAAATTGGAATAAAAATTAACACAAACACAAAAAAATGTTGACTAAGATATTTTTTCATTATTTAAACTTCTCCAAATATTTCTTTGCTGCTTGTAGAAATTCTTTTGCTAAGTTCAAATATGTCTCAGCTTGCTGTTTTGATATTTTATCTTGTGCTTCATAATCGCCATTCACTCTTAATTCGTAAACTTTGTTAAGTTCTCTTCCAAATTTCTTATCAAATGTCCCATTTTTGATGAAATGTTCACTAAAACCAGCAATTACACCTTTGTGCGTTGAGTAAGATAAATCTTTAGTAAGAAGTATTGCTTCTGCTTTTTTAATAAGTGCACTAATTTCGTTTTTCATATCTCTACTCCTTCCTTTCTAACATTTAATAGCAAGGGAGTTTTTTTAGTCAGGTATTCTTCCTCTTTTTTTATAACCACAGATATAAGCATGTTGTACTCATAATTTATTGGATAGACAATATCAAATACTTTATCAAATTCTTCATTCCAATCTTCATAATTTTTCAACACGACCATAATATCAATATCTGAATCTTTTGTAGCATCACCACGCGCTTTTGAACCATAAAGTATAACACGAACTAAATTGTTACCATAAAGTTTCTTAAGAGCTTCAATTAACTCTTTTAATGCCTGCTTTTCTTTCTCTGTCAAGTGGTCCATTTTATTATCTATAAACTTCTTTCCTGTGCTTAACTTTTATAATTTCTACTATTTTAGTTGTATCATCTATAGAATATACTATCCGATAATCTCCAACTCGTATCCGATAAATTCCTTCTTTTAGTTTTTTTATCCCCGAAGGTCGCGGATTAGTCCCTAACGCAAATATATGTTTTGCAATCTGTCTATAAACTTTTAAAGGAATTTTGTCTAACTCTTTTTCTGCTGAACGTTTTATCTTTGTAATATATTTCATTTTCTCTTTGATATCCGTTCCTTGTGATAGTCAGAAAAAAGTCGTGATTGCTCTTTCTCTCTTGCTGCAATGTCTTTCAAATCTTCAAGATCTTCTAACAACTCCTGATATTCTTTGTAACTAATAATAACTGCTTTTTTGTTCCCTTTCCTGTCAACCACAAATTCTGGTTTTATAACCAATCTACTCATTTTTATCCATACCTCCTTTATCAATCATTCTCTTTTATCTATCCACGCTTTTGAACCATAAAGTATCACACGAACTAAATTGTTACCATAAAGTTTCTTAAGAGCTTCAACTAACTCTTTTAATGCCTGCTTTTCTTTTTCAGTAATGCTATTCATTTTTTATTCCTTTAAGAAAATGGAAATAGAGCAAAATATTAATTTTTTAAACCAAAATTTAAAATAAAAAAGCTTTTTTACCTTATAGTTAAATTTTGTATTTTGCTGGTTAACTTTCATTTCACTTATTTTTTAATCCAATTATTTTTTTTACTCTTTACAAAAAAACTTTATATATGGCATTTTAAATAGTAGTGCTTTTTTTCTTTTTAACTTATTTGAACTTTCTCTGTCTTATTTTTTATTTCGATGTTGATTTTTTCCCTTTATACCCATAACTAGTCCCGCAAAAATATATGTAGTACGGGACCTGTTATGAATATGAATTTTTTCCTGCCAAAATTATCCTAGCAGGGGGTATAAAGGTTTAAATCAACATCTTAAAACTATATTAGGTAGTTTAAAAGTTTTATGTTGTGTTTTAAAATAGAAAAGGAAAATAAAAATAGGAAGTACTAAATTAAACAAAACTATGCAGTTAAAAATAAAAAGTTTTCTTATCTCTGTAAACAAATAAACTACTTTTTCTAACAAAATTTTGAATGTTTCAGTAATGAACCAAAAATTAACAAATTTTTTAAGTAATAAAACAGTTATAGATTTAAAACTCTCAAGCTCTTCTAATACAAAATTTAGATAAATTTTTTCTACAAACAATTGTTTCAAAAGATTGTTTTGATGATACTGGGTATTAGAAAAATCTCTTGTATCAAAAAGATTTAAAGAAACAAAATTGGAATTTATCAATTCAAAATTTTGGTGAGATAAATAATTACTTTCTGTTATAAATAATGCTATGAAAAAACCTGTGAAAACTGAAATAATTAATAATTTTTTCATTTACTAAAAATTTTAAAAAAATTTCTTAAAACTTTATCTCCTTTATTTATACTTACAAATTTAACAATTTTTTTAACCAATTATTTTATATATGCACAAAATTGCAATTTGTCAACTAAAATTCACAAAATTTAATCTTTACAAAAATTTTACAATAAATTTTTGTCTACTCTTCTAAATCATAACAAAACAACCCACTTATAACTTTTGGATAAAAATAAGTTGTCTTTGGCGGAAATACAAGACTTTTTTTTACAACTTTTATAAACTCATCTTTTGTCACAGCAGGTAGTATAAATGCAAATCCATTATATTTATCTGCAAAATTTATAACTTCTTTCATCTCTTGATGATAAAAAATCTGTTCTTTAGATAAATTTTTAAATACAGTTTCATTAAGAACAACATATTCTAAATTTTTTAAGGTTTTATCTGAATTTTTTAAATTAGTCTTTAAATTTAAAATTTTAAATTCTCCATTGTGATAAAACAAAATCTTAGGTTTAGTTTTACCATCCCATAAGCTTATATCAAAATAATTTTTTACTTCTTCTAAAACATACTTTCCTAAAACAGCTCTGTGTGTAGGTAAAATCAACAACCCGTCGTCAGAAAAAGAACATATATATCCCATCAAATAATTCTTGTCAATATTTTTTAAATATTCAGAAGTAACTTTGTATCTATGATGACCATCAGCTATAAAAAGTATTTCTTTTTTAAAAAATCTTTTTATCCAGATAAACTCTTTTGTCCCAACAATAACACGATAGATTTTATGTTCTTCAGATTTGTCATCTTTGAAACTTAAGATAAGATTTTTTTTGTTTGCAAGTTCTAAAAGTTTGTTGTAAAACTTTTTATCTTTGTCTTCTACGAGAAAAAATGGTGCTGATGTTTGCAAGTTTAAAGTAGAAATTAAATTCAGCCTATCTTGAAGTGGTTTTGGCTTTGTTTGTTCGTGAGGAAGAATTGTCTTGTATTCTGGGTCAGATTTTATTAAACAAAAAATTCCTGTTCTAGTATAGTATTTGTTAGATCCTTCAGGATAAGAAAATTTATGTTGATAAATATATATTGATGGTGCTGATTGTTTTATTAAGATTTTGTATCGTTTTAGATTACTTAGAAACTTTTTTGCATTCTGATATTTTTTGTTTTCTTTACCTTTTGGCAATTCAAGGTTTACAAAATTATATTTTTTTCGTATCAAAGATTTATATTGTTGTTCTGAAATAACATCATACGGAGGACAAATTATGTCTTTGAATTCTATATTTAATTTTTCAAGTTTTTCTTTGTTATATAAAATAGGTTTAAACTCTTTTATCTCTACCATAGAATTTAAACATTTCCTGCAATAAGTTGACCCAAAGATATTCCGCCATCATTACAAGGAAATTTTTTGTGTATAAAAACTTCAAAGTTATTTTTTTTAAATAACTCTATTAATGTTAAAAGCAAAAGATTGTTGTTAAATGCTCCACCCGAAATTACTACTTTGTTTATATTTAATTTGTTTCTAATTTTCAACGCAATATCTAAACAAATTTTTGCTATAGTGTAATGAAACTTTGAAGAAACTTTTGTAGTTTCAATAGAAAAATTGCTATTAAACAAATCTTTAACTATTTCTTTTATCAAATTTTTAGTATCTACAACATAACAACCGTCTTTATAAGAAATATTATATTCATAAAAATAACCATTTTTTTTAATTTCATAAAAATTTTTCGTGGCAAAAAATTCTAATTCTTGGGGAAGTTGACCTTCGTAATAATTAATAAACCCCAACCCACACAATACTGACACTAAATCAAAAATTCTTCCCATACCACAAGAATAAGAAATATTCATATTGTTGTCAACTAAAAATTTTATACTATAGAAAAATTTTATAAAATCTTTAAAACTAAAATTTTGTTTAAAATTTGTATAATAGTCAAAAAATTTTTTTATAAAACTTTTTATGAAACTATCATCCTTATAAATATCATATAAGTTTGCTAAAACAACTCTATAGGGTTCTTTTATACTTTTATCTCCTCCTACAAGTTTTAAATAATCGAAATACCCTACACGACTAAAATTATAAATATCTGCTACAAAAAATTCAGAACCCCAAATCTTACCATCTAAACCATAACCTGTGCCATCAAAAATTATCCCTATGCATTTTTCAAAAATGTTGTTGTCTAACATACAGCTTAACATATGAGCATAATGATGTTGTATAGCTAAAGATTTTAATGAATATTTTTGTGCAAATTCCTTTGCGATTTTTGAAGAAATATAAAATGGATGCAAATCATAAACAACTACTTCAGGTGAAAATCTAAAAGTTTCTAAATAATACTTTATTGATTCTTCGTATGAATTTATTGATTCTAAACTATCAAGATCTCCTATATGATGACTTAAAATTATATAATTTTTTGTCCCAAATGCAAAAGTATTCTTTAATTCAGCACCAAAAGAAAAAATTTCCCTATTAAAATAATAATCTACAAAAATTGGTTCGGGAGCATAACCACGAGATCTTCTAATAAAATATATATCGTCATTAAAAATTCTTACTACAGAATCATCACAGCGAATTTTTATTTCTCTGTTATAACTTAAAATATAGTCTGCTATATTTTTAAATTTTTCTACTGCTTCGATGTCGGTATACACCTGTGGTTCATCTGAAATATTTCCGCTAGTCATAACTAATGGAATGTTTTTTTTGTATTTTTTCAACCAATAAAATATTAAATAATGAAGTGGTGTATAAGGAAACATAAAACCAAAATATTTACTTTTATATGTTACATAGCGACTTATCATTAAACCATTTTTTTCTAAATTTTCTTTTCTTTCTAGCAAAACAATCGGCGCTTGTGGTGAATTTAAAATTTCTTCCTCTTTTTTACTTACATAACAGTATTTTTTTATTGTTTCTAAATCAGAAACCATCATAGCAAAAGGTTTAAATTCACGATATTTGTTTTTTCTTAATCTCAAAACTACTTCGTCATTTGTAGCATCACAAACCAAATGATAACCACCATAAGATTTTATTGCAAAAATTTTTCCATTTATAATTTCTTTAACAACGAAATCCAAAATCTTTTCAACATCAAATGACGAGTTTGTAATTTTGTTAAATATATCTTTATAATTGTCATTAATTTTTAAGGTCTTGTTTATAACTTGCAACTTTAATCCAGGACCACATATATGGCATGCGTTAGGTTGTGCATGAAACCTTCTATTTTTTGTATCTTTATATTCTTTATAACAATCATCACACATCTTGAAAACATCCATTGTGGTATTTTCTCTATCATAAGGCAAAGTTTTAATTATGGTAAATCTTGGACCACAATGAGTACAGTTTATAAACGGATAGAGATATCTTCTGTTATCTGGATTAAACAACTCTTCTAAACATTCTTTACAGACTTTTATCTCTGCAGGAATATATATAAATTCTGATTTTTCATCTTCGCTTTCTAAAATTTTAAATTCAGAAAAATATTTTTTTGGTTCATATTCATAGAAATAAATTTTGTCTATCTTTGCTGGATAAGGAAGGGCGGATTTCATATTTTTTAAAAATTTATTTAATATTTTTTCTTCTGTAGTAATAACTATCTCAACATAAGAAGTTTTATTTTTTACATATCCAAAAAGATTATATTTTTTTGCCAGATTGTATATAAAAGGTCTAAATCCTACAGATTGTACCCTACCATAAATTTCAATTTTGTAAGATTTCATCTATAGAAGAGAAGTTTAAAAAAATTTAAGCGAATAATAATTTTAATATTTATTCCATTTCAATTGTCTCAATATAAACATCTTTACCAGACATAATATCAAAACTTATACTGCCACAATCACACTTTAGTATTGCTTTTTCGTATTCTTTATTACATTTTTTACATTTTATCTTAGGTTTTTCTATTTTAAAAACTAATTCTGCTTGTTGACAAATTGTATTTTTAAAAATATGTTCTTTAAAAGAATGTTCTAAGAATTCTTTATCTACAGCAGATGCCTCACCTATTATAAAAACAATCTTTTTTACCTTCTTAGGTTTGTTTTCTTTTATTTCTTTAAATATCAAATAACCCAAATTTTTTGCTAATGTATGTTCGTGCATTTTACTAAAAAATTCTCCTTTCTATATGAGTCATATATTCTATTTAAAAGAACTATAAATAATTTCTACAATTTTATCTGCTGTATTTTTTGTTTTCTCTGACAATTTTTCAACAAAATATGTTGAGTTAATTTTTACACCTAAAACATAAAATTCAGGATTTGTTTTATAGTCAACATATTGTTGTGTTTGTAGATATTCTATTATTGTAGATAAAGAAATATTATGAGTAGAAAAAGTAAAATTTTTTATTTCGTCTTTGGTTAAAATACAAAAATCATTAACAAAACCTTTATCTCTTATAGCATCAACAAAAATTATCACTTCTGTGTTTAATTTTACAATTTTATTGATATAATTTTCAACAATTATACCAGAATTAACAAAGTAAATATTATCACAATAAAACCTTTTTTGCAATTCTTCTACAATATAATATCCTACTGCATCATCACCACGGCAAATATTACCTAAACCTACAAAAACAATTTTTTTGTGCTTTAAGTTATTAAAAAATTCTTTGACATCTATGACCATATATAGATATATCAAAGCATATTTCCAAAGTTATTTAATTAAAATATAAAAAGTTATTTGAAATAAAAAATAGATAAAGCATTACAGAATAGTTATTTTAAAAATTAATAAAAATTTTAACTTTATGAACTTTTCTATCGTAAAAAATTGGAATTATGTTTCCTTTTATTTTCTTTGAATCTACAATAATTTCTTTTTTACTAGAGAACATCTTGTACTAAATTTGTTACCAATTTTTCAATTTTGGACAATACCTTTTTGTCCTACGAAGTTTTCTTAAAAATTGATAACTTTTATAGTTGCTGGATAAAAAAGTAAGTGTGTAAGTATCTTGGATTTTATTATTGATTTTTCTATACAAAATTATTAACTTAAGCTCTATCTTTAGTCCGAGATTTTATTTAATTAGTTTACTTATTGTTTATTTGTCAAGTGGTAAGAAAATTTATAAATAAAACTCACCATCGAAAGTGTGATAAACTTTACCTTCTAAATATAAATCAGAAACTACAGAGATGAAATCTTCTTCAGAATTTTTTTTAAACCCAACAGTTAAAATTTCTCCACTTTTTGTACAACATTTAACTAGAGGTTTAGTATAACCATTTAAGGAAGAAATTATTGCTGAAGCAATAACACCTGTTCCGCAAGATAATGTCTCATTCTCTATTCCCCGTTCATATGTTCTCACATAAATGTTATGCTCGTCTTTTACTTTTACAAAATCAACATTTGTCCCTTCAGGTAAAAAAATTTTATTAAATCTAATTTCTTTGCCTAAATTATAAACATCAACATTATCTATATCTTCTACAAAAACAACTGTATGTGGCACACCTGTGTTAATATAATCCACTTTTAATTTTTCAGCATTTTTTAAATTTAATATAATATTTTGTCTTAAATCTCTTGGGTCTGGAAGTTTTATTTTAACATTACCTTTTGATTTTATCTCACAACTAACAATACCAGCTGCTGTCTCAAAATTTGTTATGTCTTCACACAATTCTAGTTCATACGCATAATAAGCAATACTTCTTGCTCCATTACCACACATCGTAGCAAAAGAACCGTCAGAGTTATAATAAACCATCTTAAAATCACAATTTTTTCTGCTAGACGGTTCAACTACTAAAAAACCATCTGCTCCAACTGCAAATTTTTGTTGACATAACTTTTTTGCTAAATATGGATACTCCTTAGGTTTTATTTTTAAATCAAAATTGTTAATAATAACGAAATCATTACCTGCTGCTACAAATTTTGCAAATTTTATTTTTTTCACTTAAAAAATTTCTCCACTTATTAAATTTTTATAACTTTCTCTTTTACGAATTAAATAAAATTTATCTTTATCAACCATAACTTCTGAAATACGTAATCTAGAATTATAATTTGAACTCATCACAAACCCATATGCACCTGTTGTCTCTATAACTAAATATTCACCATTTACTACATCAGAAATAAGCATATTTTTTCCTAAAAAATCTGATGTTTCACATACAGGTCCAACTATGTCAAATTTTTTAAAATTATTTGAATTTAATTTTAAAGGTATTATATTATGATATGCACCGTAAAAAGCTGGACGAATCAAATCCGTCATACTTGTGTCTACAATTAAAAAATTTTTATTCTTAACTTTTTTATGATACAAAACTTTTGTAATTAAAATACCTGCATTACCAACAATGTATCTTCCTGGTTCACAAATTATTGTTAAATATTGAGGAATGTATTTTAACAACTCATTTATCAATTTATGTGGTGTGGGAGGTTCTTCATCTTTGTATCTTATACCCAAACCGCCACCTATGTCTAAATATTTAAGTTTTATTCCTATAGATATTAACTCATTTATTAAATTACAAACTTTTTTTGTTGCTTCTACAAAAGGTGTAACCGTACAAATCTGCGAACCAATATGATAATGTAAACCTATCAGATTTAAATTTTTACATTCATTTAAAACAAATCTTACAAAATCCTTAACTTCATATAGTGGAATACCAAATTTTGTCCCCTCTTCTCCAGTAGAAATATGAGATATTGTATGTGTGTTAACTTCAGGGTTTATTCTTATTGCTATGTTAATTTTTTTATTTTTATTTTTTGCTATATTGTTTAAAAATTCTACTTCATCTTTTGACTCTATATTAAACATCAAAATTTCATTTTTAAAAGCATAATTTATTTCTTGTTCTGTTTTCCCTACACCTGCATAAACAATCTTTTTAGGATTGATTTTAGCATTCAATGCACGAAACAACTCTCCACCACTTGTAACATCACAACCACCACCAAGAGTTTTTATTATCTTTAGAACTTCATAATTAGAATTGGCCTTCATTGCAAAACATATTAAATTTTTCCTTTTATATAGTGCACTTTTATAATTTAAAAAGTTTTCTATAATTTGATTTTTTGAATAAACATAAACTGGTGTCGAAATTTTTTTTACAATTTTAGTTAACTCTACATCTTCAAAATATAAAATATTATCTTTATATTTTAATCTTGGTGTAACGGTTTTCATATCTGTATTTTTTTTAATAAATTATTAATATTTTTAATCTGATTTTTTACATGATTTATAGAACTTCCACCATAGGTTTTATAATTCTCTGCCAAGTTTTTAATATCTAAAATCTCTTGTAACTTACTAAACATTTCTTTTGTAAATTTTTTATCAACTAAATTTTTATATTCATCAAAGTTTAATTCTCTTATGCTTTTTTTATTTTCAACACAAAAATTTAGCAGTTGTTGGACTTTTTTATGTGCAAACTTAAAGGTATATTTCATCTCTTTAACAAAAAAATTTGCAATCTCTGTAGCTAAAATAAAATCATAACTTTCTAAATCTTTCTTTAGCTTCTCTATGTTAATATTTAAATTAGAAAAAATCATATCAATTATCTCTAAACATTGCTTAGTTGTATCAACGCATGAAAATAAATAAACTTTGTCTTCCTGCATATCTCTGTTATAACTTAAAGGTAAAGCTTTCATTAAAACTAAAATACCTATAAGGTCAGAATATGCTTTTGCTGATTTCCCTCTTATAAGTTCTAAATAATCTGGATTTTGTTTTTGTGGCATAATAGAAGAACCAGAAGTAAGCTCTTTCGGCAAACTAATATATCCAAAATTAGGATTACACCAAATTATTAATTCTTCTGATGTTCTTGACAGATGCATCATAATAATCGAACAACAAGAGATAAATTCTATAATAAAATCTCTATCAGAGACAGAATCTACAGAATTTTCTGAAATTTTTGAAAATCCTAATTTTTTAGCAATTTCTTCTCTGTCAACTTCAAAACTACTTCCTGCAAACGCTGCTGAACCCAAAACCGATACATCTACCCTTTTATAACAATCTTGTAATCTTTCAATATCTCTTAAAAACCACCAAGCAAAACTTAGTATATAATGACTAAAAAGTACTGGTTGTGCTGGTTGAAGATGAGTATATCCAACTATAGGAATATCAAAATTTTTTTCAGCTAGTTTAACTATTGTTAAAATTAAATTTTTTAACAATTTTATTATTTCTATAATTTCTTCTTTTAAAAACATTCTTTCATCAGAAACTACAAGATCATTTCTACTTCTTGCAGTTCTTATGACACCAGCTAAATGCTTTTGTTTTCCTAAAAATTTTTCCAATGTTTTTTCAACTGCAAAATGTATATCTTCTTCAGGAAAAACTTTTTTTGGATTTCTATTTATTTTTTTCAAAATCTTTATAACTTTTTCACCTTGAGCTTTATCTACAATTTTATTTTTTATAAGTAATTCTGTCCACGCAATACATGATTGTATATCATATTTGGCTAGTCTAAAATCAAACTTAAATGAACTTAAAAATTTTTTTAACAGATTTTGGTTCATTAATTTTTTCAAGTATTTTATATGATCTTTAAAAAACTTTTTACAAAATTTTTTAAACTATATAATTTTTTATCTTCTTTAATTTTTTCAATTATAGCAGAACCTACAATAAAACCATCAATACTTTCCAAAATAGGCAAAATTTGATCTGAAGAAGAAATTCCAAATCCTGCACATAAAGGTTTTGTAGTTTCTTTTCTTATTTTTTTTACAAATTTATAAAATTCTTTAGGTAAATTTATCCTTGCACCTGTTGTACCAGACAAAGTTAATAAGTATACAAAACCATCAGAGTTGTCATAAATCAACTTCCTTCTGTTAAATTCTGTCGTAGGAGATAACAAAAATATTCTACAAATTCCATATTTATTTGTCAACGAATAAAATACTTCTTTTGTTTCTACTATAGAATCAGCAAAAATTATCCCTTTTATACCTAAATCTTTTGATTTTTTAAAAAATCTTTCAATACCATAAATAACTACAGGATTTAAATATGTCATCAATATCGGATAATATTTTTTATACTTCAAAGTTTGACATACAACATCAAACACATCATCTATATTTACTCTATTTTTTAAGGCAATAAACGATGAATACTGTATAGTAGGACCATCTGCTACAGCATCTGAAAATGGTATGCCTATTTCTATGATGTTTATCCCTTCATCTAAAAACAATTTTATAATTTCTACAGTAGAACTTTTATCAGGAAATCCACAAGTTATAAATGGGATAAACTGTTTTTTAATCTTAAAAACTTCTGATAAATGCATAAATTATTCTTCCTCATTTGTGGTATTGATTATAAAGTTTTCATATAATAACATCTTTTGCTCTGTTTGTTGAGGTAAAGTTTCAACATCTTTGAGTTTTTTTTGTATCGTTTTTGTTTTTTTTGAAGCATCTTCAATAATATCTGAAACCTCTTTTAATTTCTTAGAAATTTTATCTAACAAATCACCAAATTTAAAAAAATCAGATTTTATTTCTCCTAACAATTTCCATACTTCGGAGGTATGTTTTTCTATTGCAAGAGTTCTAAATCCCATCTGTAAACTACTTATTATAGCAGTAATAGTTGTTGGACCTGTAATTATAACATTCTGTTCCCTTCTTATTTTTTCAAAAAGTCCTGGTATTCTTAAAACTTCAGCAAAAAGTCCTTCTGAAGGCAAAAACATTATTGCAAAATCTGTTGTTTTAGGAAGAAAAATATATTTTTCTTTTATGTTCTTACTTTCTTGAATGATTCTCTGCCTTAAAGATTCTATAGAACTTTTTAACAGTTCTGTATCAGACTTTTCTTGTGCATATAGTATATTTTCATAATAAGTTATAGGGAATTTTGCATCTATCGGCAGAAGTATGTATTTACTATCTTGTTCTTTTGATGGTATTTTTATAGCAAATTCTACCGTTTCTTTAGTATCGTCTTTAATTCTTACATTTTCAAAATATTGTTCTTTTGTTAAAATGTCTTCTAGAATATTTTTAAGTTGTATTTCTCCAAAAATACCTCTCGTTTTTACATTTGACAAAACTTTTTTTAAATCACTAACAGTATTTGACAAAACCTGCATCTCACCTAAACTTTGATGTAAGATCTCAAGCCGGTCAGAAACTTGTCTAAAAGCATTTGTTAACCTTATATCTAAAGTTGACTGCAATTTTTCGTTCACAACTTCTCTTATTTGTTCTAACTTTTGTGAACTTTCTTGTTGAATATACTGCAGTTGTTTTTCTACACTTTGTCTCAAAACTTCAACTTGTTGTTGTGTCATTTGTAATAAGGAGGCAATCTGGGTAGTAATAACAGAATTTGTTTCTTGTTTATTTCTTGAAATTTCTTCTCTTAGCATAAGTTCTGTTCTTTGTTGAATCTTGTCTATTTCATCAAATTTTGAAAAAATTTTTTCTTCTAAATTTCTTTCTCTTTGTTTTAAAAACATGACAAATAACAAAATAAGTATCATACATAACAAAATTATAATTATTATATTCATAATTCCTAATCTAAAAATCCGAAAAATTGCTTAATTTTATATTATAAAATTATTCTTTATTATTTAAAATAAACTATATTCGAATTTCTGTTTTATCAACTTTGAAAAGTTTTTATAATCTTTTAATTTAAATCCTTTAGGTAAAGATTTACCCTGTGCAAACTCTTCAATTCCACATAATGGTTTAATACAACTTAAACATTTGCCTAAACACTCTGTTGCAGAATAAAATTTTTTTTGCCCAGGATTCTTTATATATATTGGTATATCAATACCCTCGCAATTTGTTGATGACATAAAAATTTTATTTAATCCTTCATAATAAAGTTTGTTTTCTTTGTTGTCTACAATTTTATACTCCATACATAAAGCAAATGTTAATCCGTATTTATCACAAAGATTTCTTAAATAATCAAAAATTTTCAACCTATAATCAAGTTTTGCGTTTATATATCCTATTTTTTCAATATACAAATTTTTATACTCATAATAAATAGAAGTACCAAAATATCTTTTAATATTATCAAGCACAAAATTGTAAATTTTGACTGGTATATCAAGTACACTTGCTATAACATGTTTGCTACCACAATCTTTTGCTCTAAGCAATATCTCTTTAAGATCTTCTTTATTATCAGTAATATAAGGAAAAATTGGATCTATCCTGCAAATAGCAAAAATATTATTTTTTGAAAGCAAAACTAAATTATTAAAAAGTTCATCTACATTTGCTCCATTAGGAGCAAAAATTTTTCTTAAATCATCATCTATTGTAAGTATAGAAACTTGGCCAAAACAATGTCTTTTACAAGAATTTTTTTCTTCATTATAGCTAGGCTTCAAAAGGTCTATAATTTCTTTTGGTATTTTACACTTTGTTATAAATTCTATAGGTATGTTATATTTTAAAAATATTTCAAAAATTTTTTTTGACAATTTTTCTTTCTCTTCAATTTTTTGAAATGGATCTGTTATTGGACTTAAATATCCACACGATGCTACACAAATTTGTGAAATCTGTTCTTCTACAACTTCGGCAAAATTTTCAAATACAAAAATTTTGTTTTCTTTATGAAAATCTTCAAAATATCCAGGTAATGCCCTTGTATAACAATAAAAACATCCAACAGAACAACCATTGTAAGGATTTATAAGCAATCTTTCTGAAGTACACTCACGACGAAATTCTTTTCCAATATACCATCCATGAAGTTCTTTCTTTGTTTGTTTGTAAACATAAATATATTTTTGGTAAGAATGATTTTTTGACATATTATAAAAAAATTTAATGTTTGTTTTTTACTACAAGTTCAACTACTTTATCTACCTCTACTGGAGCAGATATATAAATAATTTTTCTGGCAGTTTTAAAAGAAGGAAGAAAACTTTTAAAAACTACACTGCTTCCGTCAATCCAATAAATCTCTAAATCTAAATAAGTATTCTTGTTATAAAACACAGGTTTAGTTTTTTTATCAAAAACAAATAACATACCATCTACAGTATTTAACCTTCTTTTGTACATTAATCCAACCTCTTTTTTCTTTTGTGTATCTGCTAAATAAAGTTTATATTTTTTACCTTCAAGCTCGTATTCTATAATTTCAAAATTCAATCTATTAAAATATAAAAAAGCACCAAATAAAAATAATACAAACAAAATTATTGTTTTTCTAAAAATTTTTTTCATTATTAATTTTTTTTACAACATCAATAATCTCTTCTATAGAATTTAAATCATAATCTGCAGAAATATTTTCACAATTATGATATTTTCCCCAACGAGCATATGCAGTTGTCATACCAACAGTTTTTGCTCCAACAATATCTCTTTGTGGCCAATCACCAACATATATTACCTCTTTTGGTTGTAAATTAAGCCGTTGTAAAGCAAGTATAAATGGTTTTGGTGATGGTTTATATTCATTTGTATCATTAAATGTTATAACTATATCCATCCAATCTAACAAATTTAATCTTGCAAGACGATTATAACACTGTTCTGCTGGTGCATCAGAAATTGTGCCTATTTGTAGACCCATCCTTATAAGCTCTTTCAATGTAGAAAAAACTTTTGGATAAGGATAAGTAGCAAGATCCCGCCCTTTTTGATATCCGATAATTCCTGAAGATAAAATCTTATAATCAATATATCCTAATTTATCAATAATAATTTCTTCAAGTGCAGATTGACTTTCAATATGTGTTCTATTATAAATTTCAAAAATTTTATTTATTAACTCATCTTTTATTCCGGGTAAACCTGCATTTATCATATATTCCACAGCAATTTCCACAGCAATTTTTTTCATTCTTACAAAATCAACTAATGTGTTATCTAAATCGAATAATACAGCTTTAATTTTTGTTTTCATATAAACTCTAATATGACAAAAAATAAATACCTTTAAAAAGTTGAAAAAAAAATAAAAATATTATAGAAAATTAAAGTTGCCGCGATGGCGGAATTGGCATACGCGCTGGTCTCAAAAACCAGTCCCGTTTAACGGGATGAGGGTTCGACTCCCTCTCGCGGCAAAATTTTTTATAAGAATAATTATCTCTGTATCAAATATCTCTGTTTTTCTTTTGGAACATACCATTTAATAAAATTCCAGCCTATCCCAATCTTTGTCAATTCTACATTCTTAAATCTTTTATGAACAACAGGCATAGATTCTGGGTAATACAAAAATATATATGGGACATCATCGTGAATTATTTTATGTATTTTTTTATATATTTCTTTTCTTTTTAAAAAATTAAATTCCTTTCTTCCTAATTCTAATAATTTATCAACTTCTAAATTTATATATCCTACAAAATTGTACTTGCCAGGACTCCTCTGACTTGAATGCCAAATTGAAAACTGGTCAGGATCACGAGATAGTGACCATCCCAATATAACTGCATCAAAGTTTCTAGGTATAATATAATTATTTATAAAAATTGACCATTCTAAAACTAATATTTCTACTTCTATACCTACATCTTTTAGTTGCTTTTGGATTATTTCTGCAATTAGTTGTCTAGATTTATTTCCTTGATTAGTGATTAATGTAAATTTAAACTTCTCAACATTTTTTTTACCATCTACATAAGTTATTTTCTGTAAAATTTTATTTTTTTCGTCATATATCCATCCTGCTTCTTCTAACAATTTTTTTGCTTCTTTTATATTATATTCAAAATCTTTAACATTTTCGTTATACGCCCAAGATTGTGGTGGGAAAGGTCCAGTAGCTTTTTTAGCTTTACCTAACAAAATACCGTTTATTATCTCATCTTTGTTTATTGCATAAGCGATTGCTTTGCGAACTTTTTTATCTTTAAAAATTGGATGTTTTAAATTAAATCCTAAATAAGTATAAGAAAATGATGGATAACTAAATTTATTATAATTATTGAAAAATTCTTTATATGCAAAAAACTGTTCTGCTGAAAGATTCATAGAATCTATACTTTCATTTAACAATTCAAGAAATTGTATACTTTGGTCTGGTATAATTCTAAATACATATTTTTTTATATACGGTTCTGATTCAAAATAATTTTCGTTAGATATTAACTCTATTTTTTCGTCAGTAACCCATTTTAAAAATTTATATGGTCCTGTACCTACAGGAGCTCTGTTTGCTGGATGTTTATGAAAATCATATCTTTCTGTATCAAAAATATGTTTTGGTATAATTCCAATACCCCAAGATTCTAACGCAGGAACAAATGGTTCTGAATAGAGAAATTTTATAGTATAATCGTCTATAATTTCACACTTTTTGATTAACATAAAATCTGAAGAATAAGGAGTTTTAATTAAAGGAGATACAAGTTTCTCGTAAGTAAACTTTACATCTTGAGAAGTAAATTTTTTACCATCATGCCAAAATATATTTTTCTTTAAATAAAAAATAATCTCTTTGCCATCACCTCTTATTTCCCATCTTTCTGCCAAATCGCCTACAAGATTTAAATCTTTATCATATTTTACAAGGCCATTAAAAATTAAAGAATTTATTGAAGCAGAGGCAGAATCGCTTGCTAAGATAGGATTTAGGTAAGAAGCGTCTCCTAATAATGTATCTATAAAAATATCACCATAATCTTCTGCAATACTGAAAGAAATAAAAATAAAAAACAAAAAATAGAAAATCATTTTTTAGGAATTATCTCAACTAATACAAATTCTTCATTAAATATTTCATTGACAGCTCTTCTAACATCTTCTATACTTATCTTATCTACTTCTTCCAAATATTTTTTGTCATATTCATAACCAAAACTCATAATTTCCCAAAAACCTAAATACCAACTTTGACGAAGATTTGTCTGATGGTCTAACAAATATCTTCCTCTGAACTTACTTTTGACTTCATTTAAATCTTCATCATCAAAAAATTCATTTGACTTAAGTTTATCTATAATCTCTTTGATCTTTTGTTTACCAATACTGACTCTATCATAGTCCAAACCAATATAAATTACAAAATGTGAATCCAAAAATCTTGTAGGATAAAAACAATTTGTTTCGTATCCTAAAGAATTTTGTTCTCTTAGAATCTCAAATAATTTCCCACTCATACCACCGCCAAGATATAAACTTAACAGTTTTAAAGATAAAAAATTTTTTATCTTTTCCTTTGACAAATTAGGTGCTTTGTAGCCATACATTAAATATCCTTGTTTAAAATGTGCTTTCTTTTTTACATACTTGTGTTTAATTTTAATATTTTCATACTCTATTTTTGGCAGTTTAATCTTAGGTATTTTTTCAAAATGTTTCATTATAATTTTTTTTGTATTTTCAAAATCAATATCCCCACTTACAACTATAACAATATTTTTGTAATCTATGCCGTAAAACTTCTGCCACCAATCCAATAATTGTTTACGCGAAATTTTTTTTAATGTTTTAGTATTACCTTCTGGTATCTGTTTGTAAGGATGTTTTTTACCATAAAGATTATAAAGTAGTTCATCAATTGCTAAATTAAAGATATTATCCTTTCTTGAAACTACATAAGCAATAAGATTAAATTTTTCTTTTTCAATTTCATTTTCTTTAAATGTTGGATTTAGAAATATATCAGCCATTATTTCAACTGCTTTATCAAAATATTGGCTTCCTACTGCAACTGACAATGTTGAATAATCGTAATCACTGTCAGCAGAAATACTTCCACCTAATGTTTCTATTTCTTCGGCAATTTGTTGTGCAGTTCTATTTTTTGTACCTTTTATAATAACTGACTGTAGTAAAGCAGAAATACCACAGATATTTTGTGGTTCATAAATAGAACCCATTTTTAAAAATATAGTAAATGCAACTATAGGTTGTTCTGAATTATAATTATGTATTAATATAATGCCATTGTCTAAAGTTTCTTTGTTTTGATAAGAAAATAAAGAAGATATATTCATATAAATAACTCCTAAAATAACAAAAAATATCTTTCCTTCATTATTCATTTAAGGTGTTAAAGCAAAACTAGTTATAGAATCAGCATATAAACTTATAAAATTTTTTATGTCTTCAGAAGAAACCTTGTTTATATTATCTATATACATATTTAATTCTTCTAAAGATTTAAATATTTCCCACCAAGCTAACGAAGAAGCTTTTGAATGAACAGTTTCATTACCAAAATACCATCTTGTTGTAATAATCTGTTTTGCTTTATTTAGCTCTTCTTCTTTGGGACCATTAGTTTTTAGATCGGATAAAATATTTTTTATTTCTAAAATTGTTTTTTCTAGATTTTTTCGTTCACAAACACCTGAAATATAAAATATAGAATTTCCAACTTGAGTATAAAACCCACTAGATATTTCATAAACTAACATCTTTTCTTCTCTTATCGTTTTATATAATCTTGAAGAAATTCCTTCACCTAAAATCACAGATAAAACATCTGCTGTATATTGATGGTCATCATTTATCTGTGGACCTAAAAATCCTGATAAAAAATATGTATGTTGAACCTTATGTTTTTTTACTTCAAAAATTTCTGGTTTTTTACTTTCTTGGAGATTTAAAACAGGAATTACAAAATTTTCCTCTGACTCATATCTACCAAATTTTTCTTCAATAACACTTTTTAACTCTTGAATGTTTATATCACCACAAATACTTAAAATCATATTTTTAGGTTGATAAAATTTTTTATAATAATCAATTAATTCATCTCTTGATAGATTTCTTATAATTTCTTCTTTTCCTATGACTTTCCTTTTATAAGGTGTTTCTTTAAATAATAAGGTATTGAAATTTTCAAATAAAACATCTGATGGATTATCATTAGCTCTTTTTATTTCTTCTATTACAACATTACGTTCTCTTTCTAATTCTTCTTTTGGAAATGTTGCTTCAAAAACTAATTCGCACAAAATATCTAAAGCGTCATACAAACCATCTTTTGGAATATCTGTATAATATATTGTAAACTCTTTTGAAGTACCAGCATTTAAAATTGCTCCATATTTTTCTATTATTTTACTTATTTGATTAACTGAATATTTTTTAGTACCTTTGAAAACCAAATGTTCAAGAAAATGTGAGATGCCATTATTTTTATCTGTTTCATAAACAGATCCTACTTTTACCCAAATCTGAATAGAAACAACAGGTAATTTGTTAAATGGCTTTAATATAACAGTCAACCCATTCTTCAAAGTATATTTTTTATCTAAAAAATTGTCAAATAATAAATTATATTTCATTTTTATTTCCTCACTGTAAATATTAAAACAGAAAATAAAAAAAAATAAAAAAAACATCATAAAGATAAAAAGAAAAGCAATTAAAGGTTAGTTGATAAATAATATAATATAATCAATTTTTCAACATTAAGTTATATTTTCAATATTGGCTTATTTAACCACAACCAAATTCTTAAAAACAAATTTTTCTTATCATATCTTGTGTTAATATCAATAACACCATCTTCTTCACTTATAATTTTTGAATTTTTCACTTTAATTTTATTGTTCTTAATATCATTAGCTAAACTTATTGTTTCTAATCTTGATTTTAATTTTGATATTTCTTCATCTTTTTGGTTCAATTTTTTTTCCAACAAACGATATTCACTTAATAATTTTGAATGTATCCTTTTCCAAGCAATATCTATTTTATCTATTGTAGTCTCATGATTTTTTTGCAAAATTTCCAATTTTTCATTATATTGTTTTTCAATTTGCAATTTTTCTTGTTCATATTTCTTCCTAATATTATCTAATTCTGAATTTATTCTTGAAATTGTTTCTTTTTTTTCTTCGTTTGTTTCAATTAGATCTTTTACCTTTTGTTCTAAAATTCTTTTTTCAGAAATCAAGCTTTCTTTCTCTTCTTTACTTTTCTCTTCTAGTTCTTTTATTTTAATATTGAGGCTTTCTATGGTAGACATTAAATTATTAATTTCCTTAGTGTAAACATCTATATCTTCAGAAAATTTCTTAATCTCAGTTTCTTTCTGCTGAACTAATTCTGATAACTCGTAAACTTTATTATTTTTATTTATTAATTCTAATTCATAATCTTTTATTTCTTTTAAAAATTTATCTTTTTCTTGTTGTAAATCTGAAATTAAATCTCTAAGAGAAAAAATATTTTGCTCTTTTTGCTGGTTTTCTTGTTGTAGTTTTTCATAATCTTTATATAAATTATCTAGCTTCTGACTTAAATTTTTAATAGAGTCTATATATTCTTCTATTTTTGTATTCTTAGTTTGTAGCTCTTGCAATAACTTCTGATTTTCAAATTCTATATTTTTAATATGTTCTTCATAAGGGAATAACTTTTCAGAAATTACTTTGTTTAATTCTTCATTAAAATTATTTTTTAATTTCTCATACTCTAATTTAATTTTATTGTATTCATTTAAATATAATTCAAAATCATTTTTTGTTCTTTCTAATTCTGATATAAGTAATTTATTTTCATTCTCTATCTTATTAATTTTTTCATCTTTAATTACCAATTCTTGCTTAAGACTTATGTTAATCTCTTTAAAGTTATCTATTTCTTTCTCTCTGTTTGACAACACTTGATTAGCCAAATCTAATTCTGATTTATATTTTTCTAATTGCAACTCCAATTTGTTTATATTAACTTTACTCTCCTGAAGTTGAGAAACAAGCAATTGATTATTATTTTTTTCTAGTTCATATTGTTCTAAAAATCTCTTAACTTCTATTTCTAACTTTTCCTTTTCTATTTTTGAAACTTTTATTTCATTTTCTAACTTAGATATTTCTGTTTTCATCTTATCTATTAAATCTTTTAAATTTCCTTCCAATTCTTCTTTATGTTTTAAACTTTTTTCTAAGTATTCATTTTTTTCTAAAATTTGTTTTAACTCTTTTTCTTTCTGTTCTAATATTAAAATTTTCTTTTCTAAATTAGATTTTGTCTTCTCTAACTCAAAATTTAAATTCCTTAATAGATCATCTTTAAGTAATATCTCTTTTTTTATTTCATCAACTACTTGTTTATTTAACTCTATCTCTTGCAATAAGCTATTTAATTCTAACCTAAGATTATTATTTTCTTGTTCCTTCTGTAATAAATAAGATCTATTTTTGTCTAATTCTAATTCCAATTTCATAACATAATTGATTTTATCATTAATTTGTTTCTGTAGTTCTAAAATTTGTTGTTGATACAATTTAGATTCAGCATCTCTCTGCTGTAGATTTTTCTCTAATTCAACTTTAAGTTTATTATTTTCTTCTTCCAAAATTTTAGATTTTTCTTCTAAATTTTCCTTATTTTGGACTAATTTAGAAAAATCTTGGTTAAGTTTATTTATATAATCTTCCTTGTTCTTCAATAAACTGGCTATAGAATTTAGCTTTTCATTATAAATATTAATTTCATTCTCTTTTTCAGAGACATATTTTTCTTTTTCTTTTTTATAGTTTTCTATTTCCACTTCTAAATTTTTAATTATCTCATTTTTGTTTTCTAAATTCTTTTTTAACTGCTCAACTAATTGTTGAACTGATTTTAATTCTAAATCTTTTTTTTCAGAAAGTTTTTCTAACTCTGTTTTATGTTTTGCTTGTATTATACCCATCTGTGCTTTTAATATAAAAAAATCTTTTTCATTTTGTTCTTTTTGTTTTTTCAAAACATTAATTTCAGATTTCATATTATCTAAAATACTTTGTAATTTTGCAATATGTTCTTCTCTTTTCTTTAATTCAAAATCTGTTTTATCTTTTTTTATATTTGATTCTGAAATAATTGTAGATATTTGTGATTTTAAAGAAATTATTTCTTTTTCTTTATCTTCAATTATGGTTTTTAAATTTTTAATTTCTGTTTCAAAATTTTTCTTTTCAAATTTGTATTCGGAAATTTGTTTTTCAACTTCTGCTTTGAGTTTTTCTTCTAAAATTTTATATTCATTTCTTATTTTACTTATTTCTTCATCTTTAGACCTCAAAATAAATTGAAATTTTGACTTTTCTTCTTGCCATCTTGATTCCAAATCTCTTATTTTAGACAAATACTGTTGCTCTATTTGTTGTTCTTGTAAATCTCTTTGAGAAAGTTGTGTTTTAAGTGTTTCAATCCAAGTTTCTCTTTCTTTAACTAGACGTTCCTCTAATTCTTTAATTTGTTTCAACAACTTTTCTTTCTCTTCTTGAAGTTCTTGTTCTCTTTTCTCCCTTCTTAACCTCTCTTGAATATCTTTAATACTTTCTTCAACTTTAGCAGCTAAACTTTCTTCTTCTTTAGTTTTTATAGTCTGCATCATAAGTTTTTCTCTTTCTTCCAACAACATTTTTTGTAATTCCTGCAGTTGAATTTCCATTTGTCTTTTAGCTTGTTCTGCTTCCCATAGACGTTGTTCTATAGAAGTTGAAAATTGTGGTGCAGATGATATTCCAGAATTAGCCATACCTTGTTGTAATTTATCTTGTATCTTTGGTGACTGTGGTAAATTAATTTTTGGCAAAGGCGGTTTTTGTATAAACCCTTGAGCAGGTTTATTAATCAATGGTGGTTTTGGAACAAATTGTTTGTTTTTTTCTTCTGCCATAATTTTGTCCTCCTATTAATTATTCAATTATTTCTTTAAGCCAGGATTTAATAATTTCATTGTTAGGATTTATTTCTAAAACTTTTAATCCATATTCTTTAGCTTTTTTAAAATCTTTAATGTTATAATAACATAATGCTAAATATTGATTTAACAACTCGTTGTTTTTATCTTGTTCTAATAAAATTAAAAATTTTTTTATAGATAAATCATACTGTTTGTTATCAAAATACATCAATGCTTCATCTAATAAATTTTTATTGAACTTAATTTCTGATTTAGTTTTATCTTTTGTAACCAAGCTATAAATTTTATCTAATGTATTATAAGTTATATGTTTTTCTTTGATAAATTCAAAATCTTTAAAATCAAGTAATTCTTGTTCTAATTTAAATTTTGATTCTATTTTCATTATGAGTTCGTTAATATATGTTTTGTATTCATCTAATTTCTGCTTTAAAATATTTATCTCTTCATCTAATTGTTTTTTATTTTCTTGTTTCTCTTTAAGAATTTTTTCTTTTTCTTCATCCCAGCAAAAAATTAATTTATCTAATTCAGATTTCAACTTTGAAATAAGATCTTTTTTCCTGTTAATTTGTATTTCATAATCTTTACTTTTTACATCATAGACATTTTCCATATTTTTAATCTCATTTTCTAACTCAGATAATTCTTTTACTATAAAATTTTTTCTTCTTTTAATTTCTTCATCTATACTTTTTTGTCTTATATTATATCTCATCTTTATAGTATCAATTTCATTTTCTTTTGTTTTTATTGATTCTATCAACTCTTCATTTTCTTTATTAAAATCTCTAATAATTTTTTCTTTCTGTTGTTGATACTGTAAAACAAGTTTCTTAAATTCAAATTCAAATTTTTGTCTCATTGTATTAAATTCAATTTGTTTTAAAGCAATCTTTGTATTATTTTGTTCTATTTCTTTATCCAACTCAGATATTAATTTTTCATTTTGTTCAGATAATAATTTTAATTGTTTCTGCAATTTTGACAATTCTACCTGATATTGTTGTTTCTTAGTATTATATTCTTCCTCTATTTGAGTCATTTTTTCTAATAGCTCTTTTTCTTTTTGTCTAAAATCGTTTGTAATTTTTTGTTCTTCAGCTATTTTATTATTTAATTCTTCAATATATTTATCACGTTGTATTTCTAATTGTTGTTTTAATATTTCCAATTCTTCTTTTAATTTCTGCTGTTGTAAAGATAGTTCTTTTTGCCTTTTCTCTTCTTCAATTTTAGTATTTATTTCCAAATTAGAAAGTTCAGATTTTATATTATCTATCTCTTCTTTTTTAGCTTTTTGCAAAGCAGAATAATAATCTTGCTTTGACCTCAATTCTTCTTCCAAATTTGCAATTTTAATATTTAATTTTTCTATTTTAACATTAAAGTCATTTTTTTTATTGTTAAATTCATTTAACAATTGCTGATATCTATTCTCATATTCTTTTTTAAGATTCTCAAGTGCTTGTGTTCTTTCAATAAGTTTAATTTTATAATTATCTTCTTCAGCTTTTAACTTAACTTTTAAAGATTCTATTTCAATGTTTAAAGAATTTTTTAAATCTTCAAAATCTGTTTGTTTTAATGTCCATTCTTGTTCAAAAGATTCTTTTTTAGATATAATTTCTGTCTTAATCTGTAATATTTCTGAGTCTAACTTATTAATTATTTGTTTACTTGTGGCCTCTAACTCTTCTATTTTTTTGATAAGATTTTCTTTCTGTTGTTTTAATCTATCAATTTCTGTAGTATTTTTTTCATTCAAATTTCTTATTTCTTCTAACAATCTGTTTTCTTTTTCTTTTAATTCTTCTTTAACTTTATCAAACTCCTGCTGTTTTTGATATATCTTTCTTTCTTGTTCTTCCTTTAAAGAATTTATAATTTTTTGATAATTATTTATCCTTTTTTCTAGTCTTTCTTGTAAAGTAATCTGCATGTTCTTTAAATTTTCAAATTTTTCAGCATATTCTTTCTGTATTTGTTGTAGCTGCACAATCAACTCTTCTTTTTCCTTTTCTTTTTCAGAAATAACTTCTGGCATCTCTTCTTGAAAATTATTAAGTTGTATTGTGAGATTATCAATATTTTCTAATAATTTCTGCCTTTCTATATTATATTTTTCAACAATGCCATCTTTTGTCATTTCTAACTCTTGAATTTTTTTGTTATGTTCTAAAATAAAATCTTGCTTTTCTTTTTCTATCTGCTTAATCCTTTCCTCATATTCTGTCTGCAATTCTTTAATTCGTGCTTCTTTTGTAAACAAATAACTTTTAAGTTTTTCTCTTAAGATTTTTATTTCTTGTTTCTTTTTCTGTTCAATGTCAGAAAATTGTTTTATTTTATCATCTAACTCAATTTTTAAATCATTAATTTTTTTATCATATTCAATAACTTTTTCTTGCATTTCCTTTTGTAATTCATCTATTGCTTTTAAAATTTCTTTCTGTTTTTCAACTAAAGGTAAGTTTTGTTGTTCTAAATTTATTTTTAAATTATCAACATCTTTTCTCGTATTTGAATCTTCTTTAGCAAATTTTTCTTTCAACAAATCCAATTCATTTTGTTTTTGAATAACTTTTGTCTTATATTCTTCCATCTTTGCTTTTATAATTTCTTCTAATTGTTGAATATTAAACTTTAACTTTTCTTCTTCCTGTTGCCAATCTTTATTTAACATTTCAATCTCAGTATACTTTTGTTTTTCTAAATTTAAAATTTTATTATTTAAGCTATCAACCTCTTGTTGTTTAGAACTAAGTATTTGTTCTTTTTCTTTTATAAGTTCATTTAATCTACATTCTAATTTTTTAATTTCTTCATTCAACTGATATTTTATTTTTTCGTTTTCTTCTATTATTTTCCTTTTTTCTACTTCTGTTTTTTCATTTAAAAAATTTATATTGTTTTGTATTTCTTTTATTTCATTTTCATATTGTTGTAGCTTCAAATTATTTTCTTGTTCTATTTTACTCAATTCATTTCTTAACTGAAGAATCCTTTCTTCATATAAAATTTTTTTATTTTGAATACTTTCTAATTCATTACTATATCTCTGTTGTAAATTCTTCTCTAACATTTCATACTTAAAGTTAATATGCTGTATTTC
Source organism: uncultured Endomicrobiia bacterium (assembly GCA_937928765.1). GTDB lineage: Bacteria > Elusimicrobiota > Endomicrobiia > DTEH01 > DTEH01 > JANXDG01. The sequence continues at coordinate 47,888 of CALFVX010000001.1, read as the reverse complement.
TTTATCTTTTGCTTTTAAAATATCCTGTATTTTATTCTCCGTATCTTTAATTTCCTCTTTTAATAAACTAACTTTTTCATATAAAGGTAAATTTTTTTGTCTCATTTCTTGTTCAAACAAAAACACTCTGTTTTTTTCTTTTTCAATTTCATTTTCTAATTTTTCTTTTAATTCTTTTAATTCTAACTCTTTTTGTTGCAGTGCTATTTTTAATGTATTTTTTTTGTTTTCAAATTCTTCTTTTTTTAACTTATATTCTTGTTCTGATTTTTGATTTTTTTCTAACATCTCTTTAATTGTATTTTCTAATTTTTCTTTCAATTCTTGCAATTTCTCATTATTCTGTTTCTTTATTTTTGCTATATAACTCTTCTTCTCTTGCATAATACTTGCTACTTTTGATTTCATCTCTTCTAATTGTGAAACTAATTCAGGAATCTTTTTCTCTAATTCTTCTTTTTCTTCATATAACTTTTTTATCTTTATATCCCAATCTTCTCTAAGCTTAGACAACTGCTGCTGATGTATCAGTTGTAAATGCATTATTTCTTGATCTTTGTCTTGTATCAACTTATTATAGTTTTCATATTCTTTTGTAAATTTCTGTTCAATATCAAAAAGTTGTTGTTTTATCTTTTGTTCTTCTTCTAACAATATTTTCTTTTTTTGTTCTATCAATGAATTAAATTGTGTTTCTTTTAACATAATTTCTACTTTTAATTTTTTTATTTCTTCTTCTTTCTCTTGTATTAATTTTTCAAACTCTTGTTGATGACTTTTTATTTCTTCTTTAAGAAGACCTATCCTGTTTTCATAATCTTTCTTTGATTTTTCTAAATTTGAAATCATTTCTTTTTGTTGTTGTTCCCATTCTGAATGTTTTTGTTCCAAAACATATTTTACAGTAAAAAATTCTTCATCTTTTGCCTTATATAACTTCTTATAATTTTCTATTTTTTCTTCAAATTTTTTCTGCATCTCACTTATCTGCTGTAGCCGTTTGGCATTTAAATCTTTTGCTGATAACAAAAATTTCTCTTCTTCAACTTTTAGTTGTTTTTCTTTAAGTTCTATTAAAGATTTTAATTTAAAAATTTCTTCATCTTTTTCTTCTATTCGTCTATGAAACTTGCTCTTTTCTTCCTCAAACTGTCTTTCTAACAATTTTAGATTATTTTGTAATCTTTCTATCTCTTGTTTAACTTCTTGTTGTTTTTGTTCTAATAACATTTTATTTTGTGCTTCTTCAAATACTGCTTTGTTTCTCAACTGTTCTATTTCGTTCTGCTTAACATTTAACATCTTTTCCCAAGAAGAAATTTCTTCATTATATTCTGAATTTAAACGTTGGAACTCTCTTTCTAAATCTGCTCTTAATTTTTCTATTTCTTTTTCAAAATTATTCCTATTAGAATTAATTTTATATTCTAAATTACTTAACTTCATTTCTAAAGAAACCTTTTCTTCTTCCTTAGACTTAAGATGATTTATTAATTCTTCTCTTTCTTGTTGTATTTTTTGTTCAAGATACCTTATCTGTGCAAGTATGTTTTCTTTTAACATAATAGGATCATTCATATCTGTTTGTATATACTCGTCATTTTTATTTGAAAATTCTATTTTATCATCTGTTTCTGTTTTTTCTTTTTTATTTAACTTATTTTTTATATTATCAAATATACTCATTTTTAATTCCTCCTGATGTGGAAGAATATCCTTTCTTACATTGATGATACTGATAATGATTTTTCAAATTCTTCAACCCATAAAGCAAACTCTTTATCTTCTGGATTAATCTCTATAACTTTTTTGTAATAATTCAATGCTTCTTGATATTGCCCTGATTCATAATAAATATTTCCAAGATATTGATATGCTTCTTTTAATTGTGGATCTAATTCTGTTGCATATTGTAAATATGTTACTGCATTTTCAAAATCACCTTGTTGATAAAAATCTATACCTTGAATATAATACTCATATCCTAAAGATTCTTCTATATTTGTTTTTTTATTTCTTTGTGTTTCTGAAACAATTTCGCTTGCATCAATTAAAAAAGTTTTTCCTCTTTCTTTAATATAAATTTTTCCTTCTTGTTCCATTCTTTTAATTAATTCTACAATTTTATTCTGTTCTTCTTCAATTTGTTCTTTTGTCATTGGCCTTCCATAGTCAATTTCTTCTCTCACAAGTGCCTGTGCTCCTTCTGACATATTTTTAAAAAATTTATCAACTAATTCTTTAGGAGCATTTCTTAAAGCACGAGCAATATTTTCTGGTTTTAATTCACGAATAATAGTTTGTAAAGTTATATCAGGAATATCAATAATATCTTCAAACAAAAATATTTGTGGACGAACTTTTTGATATATATCTGGTTTTTCATTTTTAAGATACTCTAATATATTATCTCGGGTAGTTTTATCTACTTTCTGTAATAACTCTATAAGATGATGCATACCTCCAACCAAAAAATCAATTCTTTCTTTTACATAGTTATCCATACGAACAATATCTTCTTGCGGTATTTCTCTTGCTTGAGCTAAAGCAACTGCTACCTCTGCTTGCAAATGTGGTTTAAAACTTTCAATTACTTGTTTAACATACTCTGGTTTTAAATAGCTAAGCACAATAGCTATATCTTCTGGTTTCTCTTTTGCTATTAAGTATGTTAACCTCTTTATATTACTGTCATCTATATAACTAAATGGTATATATTTTTCTTCTTTTTTAATTTTTTCTTTTTCTTGTAATTCTTCCTCTGTCAACCCTGTAGATACACCTCCTACTCCACTTGCACCAGCTGCTCCTGTTAATCCTTCAGTTGGCGACTCTCCTTCTTTGGCAAGTTTAGAGTCTATAGAAATTTCTGTGGGTGATCTTTCTCTTAACATTCTTATATAATTTCTTAAAAAATCTGCTATGGGACCAAACAAAAACATTAATAACAATAAAGTTATTATCAAAGGTATAAGATATTTTGGTAACAAAATATTTTCAAAAAATTTTTCCAAAACATTCGTAGTAAACTTTGCTTTCTTAAATACTATTGTTTCTTTTTTTCTTATATCTAATGCTGCTGCAATAGCATCTCTAACCATTTCTACTTTATTATCTTTGATTTTTTCATCATATATTACAGTAATACTCTGCTTTTGTATAACTATCTCTGTATTTACTCCGATAATTTCAGTACCAGATGCCTCACCTTTTGCTTCTGCTGGAACAGCTGACTCTGCAATAGAACCAGGTTTTGGTATACCGGGTAGTAAATATTCTGTATCTCCTAATTTTCTTTTTGCATCAAGCTTTTTTGCAGAAGCCTGTTGTCTTGTAGTAGTTGTCTTTAATCCTAAAGTAATATCTATCATTACTGTAGATCTATTGGGGCCAAAAATTTTATCAAGAATATTTTTTTGTACATATTCTGTCCTTTGCTGTTCCAACTTGGTTTCATATTCAAGCAACATTGCCGGAGTTATCTGTTGATCTGCAGAAAGTTGTTGAATTGTTTGTTGTGGGTGTAGAAATGTGGCAAGAATAATTAGGATTAAAACTTTGCTTATATGTTTTAACATATAATTTTTTATATAAAAATTTATATTTGTTTTCAATATATTCATAAACATCCTCCTAAAAATTATTCTAATTCTTGTAAAAATTGTTGTATAACCTTGTTCGTTGGATCTAATTCTAAGACTTTTTTCCAGACAGCTTTTGCTTTATCTATCTCATTCATCATAAAGAAGGCAGAACCCATAATTTCAAGTGCAGTTGTATTTTTTGGCTCTAAATTAAGTATTTCCTGACATTTTCTTATGGCGTCAGTGTATCTACCATTTAAAACATCTTCTCTTGCTTCATAAATCTTTTTATCTATTATAGACCAACCAGCAACTTCTTCCCTATAAGCTTCGGTAAGAGTCATTCCAGCTATTTGTTCAATACGATTTAACAGTTGATGTAATGATTTATTAGTTGGATTCTTATAATATGCATATCTTAAAGCATTAACTGTTCCAGCAAAATCGTTTTCCATCAAAGATAAAGTTGCCCTTCTTATACCCTGATGTTCTTCAGTATCTTCTGTTGCAGAACGAATATAAGCTGTTATCAAAAGTAAATTATCAAGAATTTTTTTAACATCTTTTTTGTTAGGATCTAATTGATATGCTGTTTCGGCTTTTTTTGCAGCTTCCATAAACTTTCCTGCAGTATACAAAGCAATGGTTTCGTTAATTAATCTTTTTATCTCTTCTTCTCGGTCAAATTTTACTGATTTACCCCATTTTATATCTGCAGAAATTCTATGAGAAAAACCCAATTCGTGATATGCAAAGGAATAATCTACGCGATAATCTTTATATTTAAACCCTAATCCTGCAGTTGTTTCTTTTAAATAACTCAAACCTTCAAATCCTAATCTCAAAGCAAAAAACTCCAATAACCAATATTCTGTTCCCAACATCCATTTCAACTCTGAATTTATATTTTTCTCAATATCAAAACCTAAAACTAACCTGTCTCTCATAAACTTATAGGAACTGCCTAATTTAAATATTATAGGCAAACTATCTTCAGTGCCACTTTTAGTAGAAATTAAATTTTTTATTCCAAAAGCAACATTAAGTTTTGGCAATTTTGAATTTAGTCCACTCACTAATACATTAATATCGCTACCTATCATTGTATCAGAATAAATATCTAACTTTCTAGAAATATATTTAAACCCGACACCTAAATTTATATGTTCAACAACTTCTTTAGCATAACCTAACAAAATAGCAATTTGTCTATCATCAAAAGTACCTTTATTTTCTATTCTGATGATATCCTCTGAAGAAGAATCGTATTCTATCTCGATTTTTTCAAATCCAGTAGATAACAACTGTGTAATCCCTAAAGAAAAAATACCATATTTTATCGTAGGATAAACAAAACCTATAAAATCATATATTGTTTGAGTATTAGGAAAAAGTTCAGTATGCAAGGCTAAAATTTCTTTTCTATCACACTGTACAAGTCCTGCTGGATTATAATATACTGCAGATGCATCATCTGAAATAGAAAAAAATGCTTTCATAGCCATACCTTTTGCTGAAGCACCAAATTGTAAAAATTCTGCAGGTTGGCCTCCTGTGTAAGAAGATTGTAAAATATTATTAAATAAAAACAAAAAAATAATAACCCATACTTTTATTTTAAATTCAAAAACAAAAAAGATATTATTGTTGTTATTTAGCTTCATCTTAAATAACCTATTTTTCTTATAATTTTTTTACCACTATATTGTAAGACACAAATATATCCGCCTTTTGATACCTTTTCAGAATTAAAATTTCTTCCATCCCAAACCAACATATATTTATCTTCGCCAGATAGATTAAATTCTTTAATCAAATTACCAAACAAATCGTATATTTTTATTATACAATCATCTTTTTTAGGCAATCTAACATAAATATAAGTGAAATTACTAAACGGATTAGGAAAATTAACTATAATACCTTCTTCAGAATAAAAATTTATAGTGCTATAAGAGCTTTTGCTAAATTTTAAATCATTATTAGGTAAGTTTTGTATGTTATGATTTGATAACAAAAGATTTTTTATAAGTATTATACTAAAAAGTAAAGTAAGGAAAGAGTATGTAAAATTTTTGTAAAATGTTTTTTTGAAAGCAAAAAAATTTTCTTCTACTTTCATTTTCCTTCCTTCGGCAGCTGGCTGCCCCTCATCTGAAGGACCCTATAGCTTTGCGCCCCCTGATTACTCAGGGTTTGCCTTTATCGCGTGAAGGAAATTAATCTTAATATTTTAAGAACTTTTTGTTGCCCCTGCCAATTAATATAAATATACAAAAAAGTGCAATTTGTCAACTAAACAAGAAAATTTTTACATTTTGTTAACTTTTATGTTTTTTACAACGGAAATTAAAATTTAAAAAATCTTTGCATAGAAATCAAACAATACAACTCTCATTGATTTTTTAATAATTTTATAAAAAAATTAAAATTTGAAAAACTAATAAAGAGGATTATCAAAAATTTTAGAGTAGTATTCTATCCATAAAGGTAATTTTTCATGGTTTAAAACCTTGTTTTTCCCAATAAAAGTTTTTACTGCATAATAAATATCTTCTCTATCTTTTTTATTAATATATAATCTAACCATTATATCTTTAACTTTCTTTAAGTATTCCTTATCAAATATATCAATCTCTATTAAAGTGGATTTTATAAGATAAAATAGTCTAATGTAAAATTTTATATCATAATTCCTTATTTCTTGCAATTCAATTTTTTTACTTTGTTTAACAAAAACACCTATTATATCTTCTATATCTTTGTAGTAACTTACAACATTATATTTTAAAAAGTTCTTACTAATTTGAGATAAGTTTCTACCTTTTTTTAAAATATATAGGAATTCATTATGCAATCTTACTTTTGAAATATTTTTTAATACACCACTATTTACTGCTTCCTTTAACAATTTTTCTGTATTTTTTTCAATTTTAAAATTCAAATCTGCAGCAAACCTTATAGCTCTAATTATTCGTGTAGGATCATCTATAAAACTTTTATTATGTAAAATCCTTATTTTTTTATCAAATAAATCTCTAATTCCATAATACGGGTCAAAAAAATAATATTCTTTTTTTTCATTATCATATCTTAATGCTATAGAATTTACTGTGAAATCTCTCCTAAACAAATCTTCTTGTATGCTTCCAAAATCTACTTCTGGCAACGCACCTGAAAATTTGTATTGTTCTTTTCTTGGCAATGATAAATCTATTTTTAATTTTTTATTCTTTTCATATATAATGATACTGAAAGTAAGAAATTTTGGATGTGCTATAAATTCTATGTTGTTGTTTTTGAAGTATAAATCTTTAATTTTTTCCACTAAACCAAAATAATCTTTTGTCTCAACTACAATATCTATATCTTGTGGCAAAAATTTTTTGTTATACAAAATTGAAAGAATAACATCTCTTAAACTACCTCCTACAAAATAAAAGTTGTAGTTATTGTTAACCAGAAATTGTAAGAAAACATAAACATACTTATATAAATAGTTATTTTTTAACAATTTTAAAACTTGTTTTGATAATATGTTCTTCATAATTCTATAAAATCAAATTTATTCTTGTCTTCATTAATAATATAATCCTGTTTTACAATTTTTGGTAGATAACAATCACTGCATCTATTATAAAATGATTCACAAAAATCTTTATAAATTTGTAACAACCCTTGAACAAAAATTGGTTTTGATAAAAAATATTTTCTATGTTCTCTACTTTTTATCAAATTTTTTGAAAAATTAATAACTATATTATTCTTTTCCGCTAATTTTATATTTTCAAATATCTTTAAAATTTTTGAATAAAGTTTTTCATCTTTTTTCTTTCTCGAATAGTAAATAAAATATGGTATAATAACATTAATTATTAAAACAGAAACTTTTTCTTCACCAAACAAAACTACTGGTTTTTTAAATTCTTTACTTGTAAAACTACATTTTTTTGAAAAATACCCTTCAGCAGGTTGGTAAAAAATATTATTTAAATGATAAAAAATTTCTTCTACAGAAAAATTTTCTAATAGATTAGTTAAAAAATTGTTAATTTTAAATTCTAAAAAATTTGCTAATGTCCTACTTAAAGCAGAGATTCTTCTATAAGGATAATTTACTGGCCGGGTTTTATAAAATCTCCATTTATCTCTTAATAGTTTTTTGCTAAAAAATTTATTAAACTTGTTTTCCCAAAAATTGTATATTTTTAATACATAGTCGTCAACTATACATTTATCTTTTAAATCATAATATAAACCACTCACGCCAAAAAAAATACTTTCTATTATTTCAATATGCTGACTTTTAGGATACTTTCTGATTAATTTTCTAATTTTTTTTATTGGTACTAAATTTGACAATAATAAAAAATTATCTCTATTATTAGCAAAACCATAAACTTCACAAATCTGTTCATAAAGTAGTTGTTCTTCTTGTTGTTTACTTATAAACCATTTAAAAAATTTTTCAGATTTTAAAAATACTCTTGCTTCTGCTGCAGAAATTATTAAACCCTCCAAATATTCATAATCCTTGTTTGACATATTGTAACCACACAAACCTGCTTCTTTAAATCTTATTTCTTTCAAATCTTCAAATAAATATAAATTTTCAAAATTAATAAAGCCTTTTAAACATATCTCAAAAATCTTTCTGCCTTCAATTAATCTCTTAGTGTCAAAATTATAAAAAACATGTAAAATTCCTTCATCATCTTTTAAACTAAAATCGTGTTTATGTTTAAACCAATCAGAACGATTCTTATGGACTTCTATATCTAAAACATATTCTTTGCCATCAACCAAAATCTTTGCTTTAGTAAAGTCGAAATGAATAAAACTACTTCTTTCTCCAGGAGAAATAACAAAAATTTTTTTACCATCTATAGTAGTCAGATTTCTTTTTTCAAACTCTTGTCTATACCAAATTTCACCTATTATTTTCTTACTAAGATTTTTTTCAAAAAAATTTTCTTTAACTAAATTATTAATTTTTTTAAACTGTTCTTTCCTTATTTTTAAATAAATATCTCTGTTCATCTTCTATATTTTATCTTTAAATATTCTTCTAAAGAATTAATAATATTTTCTATTTCTATATCATTTGGTTGTAAAATCTTTACTATTTTATATTGTTGCAATGCTTCTTTAATTTTACCTAAACTTGCATATACTTCCGCAACTATTTTTCTTATTTCATAATTAAACGGATTAATCTCAACAACAGAATTAAAAATCTCTAAAACTTTTTCATAATCACCTTTTTCATAATAACATTTTAACAAAATCTCATAGGAAGTAACAAAATTTGGGTTGGACAATATACATTCTTTTAATACTTCCTCACATAAATCATATTTTTTTGTTAATAAATATATTTTCCCAATTCTACTTAAAACCAATGGATTATAGGCTTCAATCTCTTTTGCCTTATTATATTGAAACAATGCAGATTTATAATTATTCAAACTTAAAAATTTATCTCCTAATCTAATATAACTTTCTAAATCAAGGCCTATCAAACTATTTTCATCTGTTGCGGTTTTAATTTTTAAATCTGAAACAGCACCAGGATATAGTTTTATATATTCTTCTTTTTCATCTATTGTTTGCATCCATAAAGATATGATCTCTTTATAATCTTTATCAAAAATTTCTTTATATAATTTTTTTTCATTCTGAGAATCATATTGTTCTATAAATTTAACAAATTTTTCAATACCAAAATTTTTAACTAAAAATTCTACAAAACTAGCAAGTTCTACAAATGCTAATTCTATTTTATCTATATCCTCAAAATATATTAAAGATCCTTTCATCTCATCAAAATTTATAAGTTTATTATTTTTTTTAGCTTCAACTAATAATTTCAAATTACCAGCTGTAAAACATACCACAAAAGAAGATCTATATATAGTATCAAAATATCTTGCAGTTGCTTCGTGTAGATATAAAGGATACTTATATGATGTTTTTCTATTAAGAATAAAATGTATGTATTCATGTGCTAATGTGTCAATCCACCTGTATCCTAACGGCAAATTTTCTGGTGAGATAATCATAATTTTGTTAAACTTACAAATACCAACTACCCCTGTATTTTTAACTAAGTCTTCTTTTAAAGTTGTAGCAAAATAGAATTCCTGTTTTGTATTATAAACTTCTACTCTAACTTTATCTTCTGGATAATAATTAAATATCCTTCCATATATCTCATAAATTTTTTCTAACTTTTCTAAAATAAAATCTTTTAGTATAGTATCTTTACCTTTAAGAAAAACTTTAAAATGTTGAGATTCATAAACTTCATAATCGTTTATAATTTTATTAATGTTTACAATATAATTAGAAAAGAAGTCATCTTTGTAATTATTCTGTACTCTTTTAACATATTCTTCGGCTAAAACATTATCTCCGCTATATAAATGATATATACTATACAGATATCCTTTTAAATCATAATCTCTCTCAGTATTTATAATTTCTTCTGCTTGTTTGAAATTGCCTGCTTCTAAATAATTTAAAATAAAATTTATCTTGCTATTTTGATGATTAACATCTGCTAAAAATAAAGAAATAGAGTTTAACAAAATTAAAGCCACAAAATATATGTTTTTTTTCATCTTAAAATTTCTTGATAATATTTTTGTAATATATTTTCTAACTCTTTAGGATATTTTTCGCTTAACGACTTTATTATCTCTTCTCTTAACTCTTTTGGTGGTTCATAATCTTTTACAGAAGGTAACAACACTCTTCCTTCAATAACACCAATTTTACCAGCAGAAGATTTATATTGCAATTTTTCCGCTATAGGTTTACCAATAGAATTTAATATTTGTTGCATCATAGATTTTTTATCATTAAACTTATTCCTTAATTTTAACAATAGATTTATTGCAGAATTTTGTTCTTGTAGTGCCAAAGAAAAGTTTTTTATTTCTAAAAATTCTTTTGAATTATTCATTGAATTTATAGACTGGTTAGTGATTAGTATATCTTTGTAAGAAATAATAAAGCTCTTTTTACCTAAAGATTTTAATTTTTCTCTAAAATTTTTTGTTTTATTAATTACAAATTCTTGCTTATATATCAACTCTTCATTTTTTTTTAATATTTCACTTTTATATTTTATCTCCGGTTCTAAATTTACAATTTTATGTAATTCATCAATTTTTTCTTTTACAATTTTTGTTTTTTCTATTAAAACTCTATATATTTCTATATCTAAATCATTAATTAAATCAAAGTTATTCATCCATATTTTTTTGCTATCTTCTATTAATTGTGCTGTCTTTAAAAATATATTTTTTTCTGTTTCTAAAATTACCGCATTTAAATTATTTATAGCTTTTAAAGAATTTTGTTTATAAATGTTTTTATTTACAAATTGATTAAATTCATCTGTATTTAATACTTTATTAATCTCATTTTTTATTTCCTCAATATGATTTTTTATTATGTCCTTTTTGTCTTCTTGATGCTTTAAAACTTCTGTTATTCTATAGTTTTCAATCTTTTTTGTATTTTTATATATCTCATCTTCTTCAAAAATAATTTCATCCAAATTACTAATCAACTCCTTTAGCTCCTTATCTAAATATGATGTCCCAGATAAAGCTATTTCATAGCTTGGCTGAGAAATCTTTTTAGTTATATAATCTAACTGGGACAACAAATTTTTTGCTAACATTGTTGCCAAAGAAAGATTGTTTTGTTCTATAGCAGAGACAATTTTTTGTATTAAATCTGTTGGTGAAAATAAATCTAAATTTTGTATATCTCTTTGGTTAACAAACTCAATTGGCAAATCCTGTGGCATATTTTTGATCAAATCATTTATTTTTTTTAATTTATCTTCAATTTCTTTAAGCAAATTTTTTATCTTATTTTTTTCTTCTTCAGAAATATTTTTATCTGAATTTTTCAAAATTTCGAAAATATCTTCACTAAAACTTTTTATATCTCTAGCAATTTCTGCTATATTATGCATATTTTGTTTTTTAACAATTTCATTAGATAATCCTGTAATTCTTTCTAAACTATCTACAATTTGTTGCTGAGATTCTTCTGCTTTAGACAAATTTTTATCTCTTAACTCATCTAAAAGTTTTGGAAAAATTTCTTCTTTTAACTCTTTAATTAAAGATTCTATATTTTTAAATTCTATATATGTATCAAACGAAGTATATGGATCTTTTGACATATTTTCTACAATAGAAGAAATTATTTTTTCCAAATTATCAAAATCTTCTTTTGTTTTTAAATGAGAAATAATAAATTTTTGTAAATCATCATTAAAATTTGCTGTTGTAGTAGTTTTGGTTAAAAAAAATTCTTTTAATTCAATCTCTTTAGAAAGTAAATCCAGAGATTTTTTATTAAATTCCTCTATTTGTTTTTGTATATTGTTATGTTGTTTTTCATAGCTAAAAATTTCTATCTTTTGTACAGAAGAGAGATTATATTGACTTTTATAAGGATTGTTATCATATACGATAAAATAATAACTTATAACATCTCCAAAATTAACTTTTAATTTACTTAGATCAAAAATATATTCTTCTAAATCTTCTTTTGTTTTTTGAAGATATTCTTTAATTTTTATTTTATTTTTCACATCGTTGTTAATATAATATACCAACTCAACCTTTTTTAAAGAAATATCATCTCTACAAGAAAAAACTAGTGGTATTTTAACATTAGGCTCAACTACAATTTCATCTTGAGGAGAAATAAGTTTAATTTCAGGATATTTATCTTCTAAAATATTTATTTTATATCTTAATTTTTCAAAGTTGTTCATATTTTCTGTATCAGTAATTTCAAACCATAATTCTGTGTCTTTAGTTATTTTAAATTCTCCATAAAAATTTGTTTTATTTTTATCTAATGAAAGTATTATTTTCTCACCATCGCTAAACAAAAGATTTACATTTTCTACCTTTTTATTTGTTGTACCTGTAAATTTTATGTTAGTGTTATAAAAATATTTTGTTGCATTAAAACTATTTATTTCATAAGGTTCTATTCCTGTATATTCTGGAGGAGATACAAAAATTTTTATTTTAGAAATCTCAGGATATAGAATCGGATCTATAACAAAAGTTTTAGTTTTTACTCCACGAAATTTTATTTTATAAAATATTTTTTCTTCTATAGAATTTATTTTATATTTATATATTTTCCTATTTAAAAAATTTTCTTGAGAATCAAAATTTACTCTCACAAACTTATCAAAATTTTTTGTTTTTACAAATAAAGCCGGAATATAAAGTTCATAATTTTTATCTATAATAACTTTTATTTCACAACTTTCTTTATAGGGAATTTTTATATTTTTAGGCATAATAAAAATACCTAGTATTTCCGGATTTCTTGTAAATAGAATTTTATATACACCTTCTTTGATTACATATGGAGGGTATATGTAAAGTATAAAAGCTAAAGAAATTAGTATAAAATTAAGTGGTAAGACTTTAAAAATTTTTTCAAATTCAACTATCTTTTTTGGTTTTATTTCTAACAATTTTTCTTTTACATTTTTAATAAATTCGCTAGCTAACTCAGAAGAAAAATTCAAATTTTTATCATAGACTAAATTTTGTTCTAATAAAAAAGCATTAATTACAGCATCTTTATTTTCTAACCTTAAATATTTGTTTATAGATTCCATAATATAATAATAAGGTTTTACTTTAAGTTCTACAACTCTTACGATAAGATTAATAAAAAATATAAAAATCACTCCTAAAATAATAAACCAATAAATGTGAAAAATTATAATAGGCAACGGTAAAATTTTATCTATTAACATACTTAATACAAAGAATCCAATTATCACATTAACTGCTGTTATAACAAATCTAGAAACTAAAAACAGAATTCTTAATATTACAATTTTTTCAAAATAATCTTTTATTCTCATAAATTATAGATAAGCTTATACGCAAATTTTACTATTTTTTCTGCCGGGTTATACTTAACATAAGATTTTATATTATTTACATATTCTTGCAGATTAATATTTTTAGATATAATTTCCTCTAAATTACAAAACACATTTTCTAATTTTTCTTCGTAAAAACCCATTTTATATTTTTTAATAATGTAAACATTTCCTCTTTCTTGCCCAGGTACAAATAGAGGAATGAAAATAGGACATCTAGCAGATAATGCTTCAGATGTAATAGCTCCGCCTCCTTTGCATATTACTAAATCACTTGCACAAATAAAATCATACATACGATCTGTCCATCCAATTATAACAGTTGGTGGAATGAAGTTTTTATTTTTTAACTCTTCATATATTTTTTGATATTTTCCAGTTATAATAATTAATTGAAAATCCTCTTTTTTTGTTCTTAAAAATTCTATAATCTTTAAAAACTTTTCTAACGCGCCCAGACCTATTGTGATTAAAATAGTTAATTTATTTTCCTTTAATCCTAATTCTGAAAGAATTTTATTTCTGTCTATGCTTTCAAACAACTTATAACTTACTGGAAAACCTGTAACTACGATATTTCTCATCCCTTTATTTATCAAGACATGTTTTGAATCATCATCTATTACACAATAATAATCAACTGATTTTTCTATCCATGCATTATGAATCATATAAGAATCTGTAATTATACAAATGTATGGCACATTTTTTTTCTTTTTATATTTTTTAACCAAAAAATTCCAATACGGATGTGAGGAAATAATAAGATCTGGTTTATACTCATCAAAAAGTTTTTCAACTGTTTTATAATATCTAAATGTAATCATTTTACTCAACAAAAAACTACAAAATTTATTATTAGTAATATAAAAAAATATATCAAAAATAATTGGTTTTTCCATTGAAAAATTGTATAATTTCTGAAAAAAAGTTAATTTTTTTTCTTTTGAAGATGTATTGTTAATATCTAAAAAATCTACAACTTTTGTTTCCGTATCAGGATATAATTTTTTAAACATTTCTTGTAAAGATTTTGTTGCGGTGATATGACCGCTGCCATAACTTGCTGTAAGTAACAAAATTTTTTTATTCATAATATTACTCCTCTATATTTATTTTTTAAATCTATCAAGTAATACTTTTGCTTCTTTATGTTGTGGATTTAAACTTAAAGCTTTAAGCAAATTTTGTATCACTTTATCAAATTCTTTTTTCTTCCAATAAACTACTGCAAGATTATAATAAATATCTGCCACATTCGGGTTATACATAATAGCAGTATTATAATATTCTATGGCATTATCTAAAAAACCTAATTTTTCTTCTACAACACCTAAATTTAAACAACATATTGAAGTATAATATATTATATTTTGTTGCACTTCTTTAAACGCTTTATATTTTGTTGCTAACTTAAGATAATTTTCAAATTTTTTTTTAGCAACAGAATATATTTTTTTTGCTTTCTTTAAATCTCCTAAATTAAAATATAAATATCCTAATTCAAAAAATGAATATGGATTTATAAAATTCATAGAAATTGATCTTATATAAAACTTAATAGCGTCTTCAAAAAAAGCATTTTTAAAGTAATAATACCCTATACTTGATAATGACTTGTTATAATCTTCAACTATATCTGAAGAAAAAAAGTCAAATTCAACATTATAAATATATTCATTACGAAAAAGATAAATTTCATCATAAAAAATTTTATTCTCTATAAACTTATCAACCTTTTTATCTTCTTTTAATATTTGATAACATAAACCATAAGGAACAACTTTATAACCATCTATATTTTTATATTCTACATCTGGAGTTATAAAAATATTAAAATTTCTATTATTATATAAAAATTCTTTCCAACGATTTTCACTATCTAATCTTACAAAAAATAAATCTTTCTTAAAGCCGTAGTAATTAGCATAATTAAAAAACATTTTTTGATACCAAATAGAACCCATTAAACCAAACGCCAATAAAGGAATTTCTTTTTGAATTTTATCTACAAACTTTCTATACCACAAAGAAAAAAGTTGTACATCTTCTTTTATTATTACCAAACTATTTTTATCTATTGTTCTAAACAAATTTAAAGTATAATCATAAGCATAAAAATTGTTCCTCTTATTAAGTTTGTATAAATTAGAATAGATGTTATATATTAGAATAAAAACTAAAACAAAAAAAATTATTTTTTTATACTTTTGTGTTAAAAATAATACACCAAAAATAAACCATACAAACATAACTATATTTGGTAACAAAAAATGTGCTTCAAGTATAGCAAAAGAATGTGGATTAGGCGGCATATTTGCTGTATAGATAAAATATATGCAACTTAAAATCCAACTTAAAATTAAAGAAACAAAAATTTTAAAGCTAAATTTGTAAGTATTAATAATTCCTAAAATAATAAATATAACACCTAAAGCCGCAAAATTTTTAAAAACATAAGAAAAGTATAGACGTAGTCCTTCAAAAAAATTTTCTGCTTTCTTATAACCTTTGGAAATAAGATCCAAAGTAGAACCATGGGTTTTTCTTATCAAAGATGCCCATAGATTATTCAATCCTTCTGGATTATTCCAATCTATAAAAGGATTTTGGGATGATCTTATTGGTAAGTATAAATAACAACTAAACCCTAATAAAAAAATAAATAATAACACAAAAAAAATTTTAAATTTTTCTCTGCAATACTTTATATAGTCAAAGAAAATTAAAATTACCAACGGAAAAAACAAAATTAAATCTAATCTATTTGTTATTCCTAAACCAAAAACAAAAAATGATAAAAACACTAATTTCTTGTCTTTTAAAAAATATAAAATACATAAATAAACTAATATAAATGCAAAAAAAGTATTTAATGTATACATCTCAGAAACTAAAGATAAATACCATTGCAAATATCCAAATGCAAAAATTAAACTTAAAATATAACCAATTATTTTATATTCTATAGATTTATTTTCTTTATATATTTCTTCATTTAAAAAAATGTACAACTTATATAATCCTAATGCAACTAATGTTGATATTAAAGCAGAAAATATATTAATCCTATAAGCATAATTACCTAAAAATAATATCCGCCCAAAAATATTTATTAACAAGGTATATAATGGATAACCTGGAGGATGAGCAACACCTAAAATTTTTCCTACGCTACAAAATTCTGCTGAATCACGATATGCAGCTATCGTTGGAAATAAAGTGTAAAGATAAGTCAAAAAAATATTAAAAAACAAAATTATCTGTATAAGCATAAAATTCAACTTTTAATTTTTAGTTTTAAATACTCTATATATTTTTTTACTTCTTCATTTTGTGGTTCTAAATCTAAAACTTTTTCAAACATCAACAATGACTCTTGCCATTTATTTTGTCTCCAATATAAACTTCCTAGGTTATAATGAGCACGAACATTTGATGGTTGAATACTCATTGCTTTCTTATAACACTCCTCAGCAGAAATGAATTTTCCAACCTTTTCATAATTTACTCCTAAGTTTAATAAAGCATAAACATCATCTGCTTTTATTTTCAATATTAACTCATATACATCTCTACTTAATAAAAAATTTTCATTATTAAAAAGTTCAAAACCTATTTTATGTAATTCAATTATACAATTATTTTTTAACCAATCTATTTCAGGATATAAATAATAAAGATATTTTAACAATTTAATCTTTTCTTTTAAATTTTTTTCTTGCAAACTTTCCATAAAAAGATATACTGGTGCCAATGCATTACTTCTATAATCACAATATTTCTCAAATATTCCACGGTAAGAATAAATTTCTGTAATAAATTCTCTATCATAATTTCTATTTAAAAAACTTGATTCCACAAAATACAAAACGCCTGCATATTTTAATTTCTCTTCAGGCAAAATATTTTTATTAAATGTAGAATAAAAAACTGGCCTCGAATTAATAAAACTTTTTTCAACACTAATCCTCAACACTTCTTTCTCTTGTTTAGATAAACTTCTAAAATCTTTACCATATATACTTTTAAATACCAAGCCACCACGATCATATAAACCAACATCTTTTCTTCTTCTTTCTACTGCTTGCAGATATCCTAAAGTATAAAAAGTATCATCGCCACCATCCATAAAAAGTAAACTATTATAAGGTAAAATCTTAAAAATGTTAATTCCATAGTCATAATTTAGATAATAATTTCTATAATTACAAACATTTATGTTATTGTAGAAATTATATCCAAATCCTAAGATAGCAAATAAAAAAATTGTTATCAAAAATTTATTTATATAAACCAAACATAACAAACAAGATAGTATTGCTATTGTGTTAGGTAAAATATAAAATCTTTCTAATATTCCATCATATAAAGGTTCAAATGGCATATTAGACAATAACATAAATCCTATGCCAGATATAATATAAGATGTAAAAATTAAAACAAATATTTTTTTATTATTTATAAATAAAAAGTAAAAACTTATTATAACCAATATCAATCCAAAAATTGTTAAATCTTTTATACTTTTTTTAAAAAATCTTTTTATTTGAAGAAGAATATTTGTAAAATTTCTTTCTAAAGGTTTGTCAATTGTAAGTTGAAATGTGCCATAATCTTTTCTTAATATAACCCTATATAAATTTTCTAATTTTTCAGTATCGCCCCAGTCAAAATATGGATCTTTTTGCGATCTCAAAGGAAGAACAAAATATACAATAAAACCTAACAAAAAAAATAAAATACAAAAGATTATTTTTTTAAAATTTATTTTTGTTTTTAAAAACAAATAAAATATAGATGGAAATAAAAAAATTATAGTATGATGATTTCCTAATGATAAACCAAATAAAAAAAATATTAGATACCAAAAGTTAAAATTATCATCATTAATTGCAAAAAATGATAAAATAATTAATATAACACAAAATAAAGAGTTTAGAACAAAAACTTCTGTCTGTATCGTATTTTTTAAATATGATTCAGAAAAAATTAATATTCCATAGATGAATATATAAATTAAAACTTTTCTGTAATCCAATAAAATTTTTTCCGCAAACAAAATAATTAGAATTAAAATAAACATTGTAAAAATTATATTCATTACATTTATTCTATACGCATAATTTCCAAAAGGTATTATAAATGAAAAAATTTTCCCCAACAAAGAATATAAAGGATATCCTGGACTATGTGCTATACCTAAAATACAACTTGTAGTTATAAACTCTCCACTATCTCCGCTGTTAACAAAAGGCGAAGTATTGCGAAGCAAAAATAAGAATATAAAAAATAAATAAAAAATAATTATTAATTTTTTCATCTTTTCATCTTTGCAAAATATATTTCTAATAGATACAAAAATATAATTATAAGCCCTAGTATGGGATTTTTATAAATTTCATTTATATAAACAAACCTCTTTTTTAAATTTTTATTAATTTCTTCTATTAAACTTTCAATTTTAACTTCTTCTAAAAAGTAAATCTTTTGTCCACTTATTTTTGCAAGTTTTGACATATATTCTATGTCAGGCTTTAATCTTGCTATTTCTTCAAAATTTAAGTAGTCAACCGAAATATTTTTTTCTTCTTTTATAAAATCTAAATCTTTAGCTTTTTGGGCAATAATAACAATTTTATATTGCCCTACCATATTAGGGATAAACTTAAACTTATATCTTTTGTCTTCTATCTTATTTATAGATACATTTCTTTTATTACCATCTGGAAATATTACAAATCCATTCAGAGTAGAATTTACTTTTTCATCTAAATTACTGAAAACATTAATTTCAACTTCTTCATCAATATTATAGTTATCACTACATATAATATAGATATCCTTTAAATCTTCAACACCTGCACACCAATAAATTATGTTTTTCCAAAATTTATTATATAAATTTTTATAATCATATCTTTTCTGTAATAAATTTCCAAAATTCCATCTCCAAGTAGTATTTGTTAGTGAAACAAAAACTTTTCCTTTGTCTTTTTTAGAATAACACATTATAGGATCGTTTTGATATTTTAAAATAATATTTGCATCTTGTTTAGTTGTAACCTTTTGATAATTCCCTAACTTAGGAATATTTTCCCATAAGTTTTTATTTTCTTTCTCATCGTATAAAATTTTTACAAATTTATTATTATAGTTGACTACTTGAGGTCTATATTCCAAATATAAAAATCTTTCTTTTTCTGACAATTCTACAGGTAATATTTCTTCAATAGGAGTAAATTTATAGCCTCCCAAAAAAAATGAGTTTACCCCACCAATCATAATAAATCCACCACCTGATAAAACAAATTTTTTTATATTTTCTAAATAATGAGTATATATGCCAAATTTATTATATGTAAAATTTTCAAAAATTACCAAATCATAATTAAAAAGTTCTTTCACAAAAATATCATATGTTGGAAAAGGTATTAAAGCTAAATCATCGTCTGAAACAACTACAACACTTTCAGGGTTACGTAAAATAACAAAAGAAACCAAATCTACTGAAGGATCGTTTTTTAATAAATTTCTTAAATGAAAATATTCTGGAGATGGTTGACCACAGATGTATAAAACTCTTATCTTATTTTTTTTAACTTCCAAATCAAAATATTTTTTATTATTTTCATATGTAATTTCATCCTTTAATTCTTTTAATTTTATAAGATATTTATTTTTGCCAATTTTTTTAGGTATAAAAGACAAAATAACTTCATTTTCACCTTCTTTAACTATAAAATCTTTAGAACACAAAACTTCTTTGTTTTCAAAGTCTATCAATTGGATATTACATTTAACACTTTCGTATTTATAAGAAATTATATTTATTGTAATAATATGTTCAATATCTTTAAATCCAATTTTACTTGTTCTAATTCTAGATAAAGCCAAATCTTTAAAATTTTCTTCTTTAAAACATATAGGAAAAATAGTCATCTCATTTTTTTGCAAACTTGGTAATTCAGAAGTATAATTTATTCCATCAGAAAAAATAAATATTATGTCATAATTTTTAAGTATATAATTTTCTAAAACATCATTAATTTTTGTTTGTTTATTTTCTATTTTTAATTCTTGTATGTATTTTAAAGGATATAAATCTTCGTTAAAAAAATATATTGATGGTTTATATTTCTTTAGTTTTTCATAATTTTTTTCTATAAAATTTTTAATTTTGTTTAGTCTACCATTAAAACTCATACTATAAGAATTATCAATTAACAACGCTATCTTTGTATCAGAGATACTTTTTGATTTTTTATAAGTAAAATTTAAAGTTAAAAAAACTAAAAACAAAATTACTAACAACCTTAAAAAATTTAATTTTAAATTCTTCAATTTTACAAATAAAAGTAATAACAAAATAAAAAAAGTTATAATAATAAAAAAAGTTATTAAGTTAAAATTTACTGTAATCATCTTTTAAGTTTTTCTTCTATAAAAGGCTGATGAACTTTATCAAGTTTATATGTTCCACATAAAGAATAAATTATTATATTTAAAAACAATTTTTGTGCATTAAACCTTTGCTGTTCTCCAGCAGGAATACAACTATGAATAAATTTACCAAATCTATCCCTTGCCCAACAAGAAATTATGTTATTTCTTGAATAAATTACTGCAGGTCTGCCCTCATATTCTATGTACTCAAGATAATTAAACATTGCTACCCTTCCATTAACACTACGGATCAAATAAAAAGATCTCATTAATACTGAATTTATTGTGGTTTTTTTTAATCTGTGTTCAGGAAACATTATTTTTAAAATTTCTCGGATTGAAGTATCAAACTTGCTATAATATAACTCAGAGGTGTCTTCAATAAAGATTGTTCCTCCACAAATAACATAATCTCTTAAAACTAAAATATTTTCATAAGGAATTTTAATCTCGTCATCTCCTAATAAAATAACAAATGGTTTAGAAGCCAAATCTTCTTTTAAACTATTTGAATTTAAATCAACAACCTTTCTTTCTTTTTCAACTTTAATACTTGTAGTTATGGAAATTAGTTCTAAAACATCTATATATACGTATGGATAAGGATCCCAATTGCCATTATATTTTAATTGCGTAAAAATAAATTTATCTGAAGAATATAAAAAACAAATTTCTAATATAAAAATTATAAAAACACTGAATATTTTTCTCATATTAATCTTTTATAAACAATCCTAGATAATAATGTTTCAATTATAAAAAACAAAATTATAAAATACATCACATTTTGTGAATATTCTTTCCCAATACACCAATTATAAAGTTCTTTTTCAAAAGAAGTTTTCTGTGTATTTAAAAAACTTAAATTTATATTTTTAATATAATCTTTAATTCTATTTTTTTCTATTAAATCAACTTTGCCTTCCTCTGGATTTATATTAACTGCAACATAAAGTTTATTTTTACTTTCAAGAAATACTTCGTATACCCCAGGTATATTAAAAATGATACTATTATCTTCATAACTATAAGAATCTTCTATATTATATGTTGTTGTTATAAAATTATTAATTTTTATAATCTTATCATCTAATAAAGATATTTTATCTGAAATAAAATAGTAATTTTTATTTAAATTTTGTTTTTTTTCTAAAAAAATGAATTTTAATAAACCTAAAAAAATTGGTTTGTATAAAAGATTTGTATTACTCTGATCTATAGGAAAAGTAAAAAAAAAGATACCATTTTTTTTAATTAATGCAGGTTTTCCATCGTTAAATTTTAGTAAAGTTATCCAGCTAGAATTTTTTTCAATATTTATTAAAAACTTATTTTTAACCCATATTTTTTCATAATCAAATCTGTTAAAATATTCATTAAACTCAGAACTTTCTGCTAATGTTATACTATAAGGATTTGGGTTATCTTTTTGGAATTCTATTATTTCTATTTCTTTTAAAAATTCCTCGTAATCCTCATAATCAATCTTCTCTTTAGGGAAAATTACTAATTTGTTATCAAAAGAAAAAGAACTTAATAAATCATTAATTTTTTCTTCATCCACTATAATTAAATTTTTGTTTTTTAAATTTTCTTCTGAAGATACTATTTTAAAACTAATTCTAGGTATATTTAATTTTTCAAAATAAAATTTTTTACTTTTAAATCCTGTATAATATTCTCTTTCTTTAATAAAACAGAAAACTTCTTCATTATTAGAAATATTATTTAAAAAATAAAATTCATTGTCTTCTATTAAACTGTCATTTGGTAAAAGTATCTTACCAAAAAAATTTTTTTCATTAGAAAGATAATTGAATACAAATTTTTTCTTTTCAATATCTACATTAACAGTATCTATATGTTTAAAACCAATAAATAATTTCGCATTAAAGTTTTTTATTTCTTTCCCAGAAATAAAATATAAACAATTTATAACAATATCATCATTTTTATCTTCTAAATATAAACTTTCAATACCTATATTTGTAGAAACAATTTCTGGATAACAAAACAGAATTTCTCTTGATATTTTGTTTATATCATAACTAACAAAACTGTCTTTTAAAATATGTTCTGCAAAATCTGTAAATATTATTATTTTATAATAATTTCTTCTTATATCTAATTCTGAAAAGGAAGATATATAGTTGAACAAAGTTTTAATATTAGTAGATTTATATGATGGTTTAATATTATTAATTTTTTCAATCAATTCATCAGATGAGAAATCAAATGTTTCATTTAAAACTTTTATATCTTCATCAAACAATAGTAATTTTATTTTAACATTTTTATTCTTTAAAAATTTTAATAGATTTTTTATTTTTTCTTTTAAAATTTCAAATTTTGTGGTATTTAAAACTTTCTGTCTTACAGAAAAGGATGTATCAATAGCTATTATTAAATCCAAATTTTTTTGTTTAGGATTTAAATACATCACAGGCCGTGAAAAATATATTATCAACAAAAATATTATTAAACACCTAAGAAAAAGTATAATAATATCTATAATTTTATTTTTAGAAAAATTTTGTATTAATATTTTTTCAATAAGACTTGTATATGTAAATTTGATTTTTATTGTTTTTTTAGAAAATAAAAAGTGTAATATAACAGGCAGCAAACTTAATGGAAGAAAAAATAATATATATTGATTATAAAATTTTATCACTTTTGTGAAATTATTAATCTAAGATTTTCTAAAACAGGTAATTTAGTATTTATTACAAAATAATGAACATTTTTATCATTTAATTCTTTTTTATAATATTCCAAAATTTTTTTGAATTCTTTTTGATATAAATTTTTTATTTCATAAATTTCAGTTGTTATCTGATTTAAGTATTCAATATCTTCAAAAATAATTTTATTTTCTTGTATCCAGTTAAGATCATATTCTTTAGGATGAATTATGTGTAAAATTAAAATATTTATTCCATAAGAAGAGATTTTTTTAAATAATCTTACAATTTCTAATTCGTTATTTACAATTAAGTCTGAAATAAATATTAAAAACATCCTTTTTTTAACAAATTTAAATATTTCATCTATAATATTTACAAACTTTGTCTGTTGACCTACGGTTTCTTCTTCTAAAAATTGAAGTATTTTATAATAAAATTTTTCTTTAGAAGATTTTTCTAACAAATATTTTATTTTATTATCAAACTTCGCTATTCCTACAGTATCTCCTTGTTTTAACAATATATAACTTAAATACGAAGCTAAATAATTAGCATATTCATATTTTGTAACCTCTTTAGTATTTTCAGGAAACCACATTGATCTTGAACAATCTATAAAAATCCACGATTCAAGATTTGTTTCTTGATAGTATTGTTTAATAAAAAACCTATCTCTTCTTGCATAAACTTTCCAATCAATATACTTTAAATCATCTGTTGGAGTATATTCTCTGTGTTGAACAAATTCTAAAGATCTTCCTATAGAAAAACTTCTGTGTTTTCCTGGATGTTTTCCATCTACAACACCACCTGGTTCAAAAATAAAATTATTTAAAAGTTGTAATATATAAGAATCTGCATATTTAAAATTCATAAAACAAAAAATTTTTAGGTAAGTTTTTTAACATTGAAATTTTATTTAAAAACTTTTCTACTACCAGGTTTTACTAACGAAATACCTTTTGCACAAAGAGGACATTCTTGCTTACTATAATTATTTACCTCTATTTTTTCAATGTAAAAATATGGTAGGCTAAAGTTTATTTCTTTTGCTCTATTAAATATGCTACATACTGCTAAGATATTACTACTAAAATTTTTAACAACATCTATAACCTCTTTTGTTGATTTACCTGTAGTAACAACATCTTCAACTATAATTATTTTATCTTCTGGTAAAATTTCAAATCCTCTTCTTAAAACCATCTTACCTTCGTCATCCCGTTCTGTAAAAATTGCTCTAATTTGATTGTTAGTTAAAGTCTTAATTACTCTTGCTAATTCTTGACCTATAACAATTCCACCTAATGCTGGCGAAACTATCAAACTAACCTCTTGCCAAAAAGAAACTTTGTTTCTTATTTCTTCAAACAACAAGATAGCAACTTTTTCTGCTAAATGAGGATATTGCAACACTAGCGCACATTGAATATATTTATCACTATGCAATCCTGAAGATAACAAAAAATGTCCTTCAAGTATTGCATTATATTTTTTAAACAATTCTATTAAAGAATCTTTTCTTAATTCCATAATTTATTTTTTATTTATATTTAAAAAATTTTTTATTAAAATATTCCTTTCTTAGCACGCAATAACTCACGATTTAATTCTCTTTCTTTTATCTCTTCTCTTTTATCATATTTTTTCTTATATTTACACAAAGCAATTTCTATTTTTACAAATCCTCTGTTGTTAAAATATACCTTTGTTGGTTTTAATACATATCCTCGTTCAGAAATTTTGCCAATCAACCTTTTAATCTCTGTTTTATGTAAAAGCAATTTTCTTTCTCTATCAATAGGAATTTTTGTATGTGAAGATTTCTCATATTCTGCAATTCTTGCATTAAATAACCACACTTCGTTTTTCTTTATAATACAAAATGCATCTTTTATATCAATTTTACCTTCGCGGATTGATTTTACTTCACTGCCTTTTAATACTATACCTGCTTCATATGATTCTATAATCTCGAAATTATAGTATAACTTTTTGTTTATAGTTAAAACTTTATTTTCTTTTTGTTTATTGTTTGACATATTATATTCTATTTATTATCTTCAAACATTCCTTCTATCTCTTTCTTTTTTTGTTCAATATATTCATCAATCTGTGTTGTAATTCCTTCTAGAGATTCTACCTTTTTAATCCTTTCTTCTAACCTATTTATCTCTTTTATCAAAATCTCAAATCCTTCTGCTATTGGGTCTGGAAGCTTGTTATGTTCTAAAATTTGAAACTGTTGTTGAGTAAAACCTAGCACAACTCTTCCAGGAACACCAACAACTGTTGCACCTTCAGGAACATCTTTTAATACCACAGAACCCGCACCTATTCTTGAATTATCTCCTATTTTAATATTTCCTAAAACAATCGCTGCTGCTCCTATAACAACATTATTGCCAACAGTAGGATGTCTTTTACCTTTTGATAACGAGACACCTCCTAAAACAACTCCTTGGTATATCAAAACATCATCACCTATCTCTGCAGTTTCACCAATTACTACACCCATACCATGATCTATAAAAAATCTTCTGCCAATCTTTGCTCCAGGATGAATTTCTATCCCAGTAAGAAATCTAACAATATGTGATATTATTCTTGCAATTAAGAATTCTTTTCTTTTATAAAACCAATGAGCTATTCTATGAAACCACAAGGCATGTAACCCAGGATAACATAATATTACTTCAAAAACATTTTTTGCAGCAGGGTCTTTTTTTAACACTGTTTCTATATCTTCTTTCAATAATTTTAAAATCTTCATCTTTTAAAAACTATTGCATTAATTGTTTTATTCTCATAAGTTGTATAATATTTGTTCTTTCTATTTCATTTAATTTTCCTAATATATTTTTAATTCCTTGTTGAATTTGTGGGATAAGCACATATTCTAAAGCATTTACTCTTCTTCTAATAGTTTGCAACTCTTTTGCAATAAGTTCACAAAGTGTTTCCAAATTAGACAATTCTAAAATTAATGGATATAAAGCAAACATTTTAACTACAAAGATGTTAAAGTAAAAATCTGTGGTAAGAATTTCAAAATTTTCTTTTATTTTTTTTATCTTAAATATTTTTTGTTTCAAATTAAACTTTGATTGTTTTTCTTCTGTTACTTCAAAATATTTTAGAGAATTTATTTTTTCACACAATTTCTCAAAAATTTCTTTAGGTAAATATTTATGTAAAACTTCAACATATAAATAAATTTCATTAAGTTTTTGTTCTATATTCGATCTAAGTTCTATAAGTTTTAAGATTAGATTATTAAATTCTTTAGTTAATTGTTCTTGTTTATCTTTTAACAATTTATGTCCTCTAATTGCAAACTTCAACCTTTTTCTTAACTTCAACAAGTTCATTCTGTTCGGGTTAACTTTTAGCTTCATTTTTTTAAAATCTATTTATTTAGATTTTGTTGAATTTAATATAAAAAATTTATACTTAAATCAACAAAAATTGTAAATTAAAAGTTTTTAAACTTATGGAAAGATTTATTTTAGCATCATTAAAAATTTTTTTCTGGATTACAACAGGAATTTTGTTAAAATTTATAACAAATAAAATATATATTCTAAAAAATAAATTAATAAAAACAATAGACTTTTTTTCCCGTATGATAATGCTTCTTATTATTCCTTATTTTGTAGGAATAAATATCTGGGCCAATGGAATTAGTAAAGAATTATTATTTCCTATCTTGTTCTTATTAATTTTTATAATGTCAGTTACATATTATTTTAGTTTAATATTAAAAAAGTATAACCTACCTGTTAAAGAAACCTATCTTTCTTTAACCTTTATGAACACATTGTACCTTGGTATTCCTGTAACAGAATATTTTATTTCACCATCTGCTATATATTATACTATATTATATTCGATTATTGCTACTATTTTACAATTTACTTTAGGAATTTTTTTGATATCTCCAAATATAAAATCTTTAAAATTTATATTTTCTTCACCAATAGTTTACGCATTTATATTCGGATATATTGCTAATGTTTATAAAATTCCTAATTTACAACTTTTAACGAGTATAAAAAATTTTATTTCCTTAACTTTGTCACCAACAATGCTAATATTTATAGGTTATAATATTCAATGGAAAAATCTTACAAGAAATGTTTTTCTTCACATTATTGTAAATCTTTTAAGGATAGTTATAATTTTTATTTTATCTATGCTGTTTTGCATTATATTAAAAAACTTCATTTCTTTAGATGAGAACTTTGTAAAAACACTTATATTAATATCAATTTTACCTTCAGCAATAATGAATTATATAATATTAAAAAATTTAGATATCAATACAGACTTTACTTCAGGCGAGATTGTATGGGGTACTTTTATAACTTTATTTCTTTTACCTTATATATCTGAATTTATTGAAATAATTTTGTTAACTTTGAAATAAAAACTTAAAATTTTCTCTGTACTGAATGAACTTCTTTATCTAATTCAATAATTTTTGTTTTTTCTGAAGCCATCACACAATGACCTTCAAAAATTGCCCCTTCTCCTATTGAAAGTGTTGAAGTGTGAATATCTCCCAAAAGTTGTGCTCCTGCTTTTAATTCTATGCTTTCTATAGCGGTAACATTGCCGTTAATTTTACCTCCTACAATAACAGCTTGTGCAGTTATATCCCCTTGGACATATCCTTTAACACCGACTATAACCTGACTTGCTTCAATTATATTCCCCTCCAATCTACCATCTATCCTTATAGAACCTTTTGTTTTTAAAGTTCCCTGCAAAATAGTATCTTCTCCAATAATAGTTTCAACTTCTTTTGGCGGCTCAGAAATTTTTCTACCAAACATATAAAACTCCTTTTTATTAAAAAATTATTTTTTAAAAAAGTCTTCAATGTTCACATATTTTATAGGATTTTGTAATTTAGAATCTTTCCAAATTTCATAGTGTAAGTGAGGTCCTGTAACAGTACCAGTATTACCCATAAGTCCTATAACTTCGCCTCTTAAAACTTTCTGTCCTTTTTTTACTTTAAAAACAGAAAGATGGCCATATACTGTTGTATATCCAAATTCGTGTTCTATTAATATTACCTTACCATATCCTTCCTGCCAACCAACAAAAGTTACTGTTCCATCTGCAGTTGCACGAATTGGTGTTCCTATATTATTTGCTATATCAATTCCCGTATGAAAATGTTCTATTTTATATAAAGGATGTATCCTTTTACCAAAAGGAGATACAACATATCCATAACAAGGCCAAATCAAAGGTGTTGAACGATATAACTTCTTCTGATAATCAATATAATTAAATACTTCTTTATAACTGTCTAATTGTTGTTGCAAATTTTGATACAATATTCTAAAATGTTTACTATATTCAACCAATGGGATTTCTTGAGGTTGTTTAACAAATTTCTGTAAAAATTCTGCTTGTTGTATATTCGCAGGACCGCCTTCACCAACTATAGTGTCAGATTTAAGTATTATTTCTTTTTTATCTTTCATATTTAACAATTTTCTTATCACACGATCATTTTCTTCAACTTTTGATAACATCTCCCAAGTTCTTGAAATTTCTTTATTTAAATATTCATATTTCGAGGCTAAAATTATAGATTTCAACTTTGCAGACCAATAATCTATATGTCGCGTAGAAAAGTATACGGAAACAACAGTAAATAATGTCCATAAAAAAATGATAAATATCAAAAATGCTAAAGATACACTCTTTCTTATAGGATTTTTTGTATCGTGGAAAAGTAGTAAAAATGTTATTTTCTGAGAAAATAAAGATTTTAAAAAATTTGTTTTTTTCATATACCTAACATTTTTTATATATACACATTTTGCATCAATTTGTCAACTAATCTTTATATATATCAAAAAATTATCTCCATATTTTACCTCCATAAATGTCCACTGAAACAATACAAGGAAAATCTTTTACTTTAAACATATATAAAGCTTCTGTAGAAAGCTCTGGATACGCCAAAATTTTTGCTTCTTCTACAAACCTATTAAGAAACGCACCACAACCTCCATAAGTTATACAATAAATTGATTTATATTTTTTACAAAGAGAAACAACTTCTTGGCCTCTATATCCTTTGCCAACCATTATTTTTACACCTAACTTTAGAATATCTTCAGTATATTTATCCATACGATATGCTGATGTCGGTCCACAAGAACCTATAATAAATCCTTCTTTAGCTTGGGTTGCTGCACAATAATATATCGCTGAATTATAAAAATTTATTTTTGTTATTTGATCAATCTCAGAATTAGCAATTTTTTTATGTACTTGGTCACGAAAAACAAAAATTTCTCCTGTAAGATAAATTTTATCTCTTATTCTGAGTTTAGATAAAACTTCTATGTTTTTCAACGGTATTTCTATATCATATTCTTTCATATCACTATACTTTCTCTACGATAAGAATGACATTGTAATACTACACTTACTGGCAAAGTTGCAATATGGGTTGGAGCTGTTTCTACAAAAACATCTAATATAGAAGTGTTTCCACCTAATCCTAACGGTCCTATTTGAGACAAATTTATTTGTTTTTTTATCTGTCTCTCTAGCTCAGCATAAATTATATTTTTATTTCTTTCTCCTATTTTCCTTAATAACGATTTTTTTGCTATTATTAAACTCTGTTCTACAGTCCCTCCGATACCAACTCCTACAACTGCTGGTGGACAATTATAAACTAACTTATTTAAAACAACTTCAACTATCTTTTCAACTATTTCAGTCACATCTGTTGTTGGTAAAAGTGTTGTAGTATAAGATGAATTTTCAGAACCGCCGCCACGAATTAAAACAGAAACTTCACATTTTTCATTTTCATTGTAAAATTCTGTGTAAACTGTTATACAATGGGAAAAATGTTTTCTAACAATTGGATCAAAGACACAAGATTTTCTAAACCTCTCTTTTTCATAAATTTCATAAGTAATTTCTTTTAAAACTTCTTCAGGATTAAAATCAAAACATGTATTTTTGCCAATTTTTAAAAAAAACTGCGGAATTCCAGTGTCTTGACATAAAGGAAGTTTTGTTAAAGAAGCAACACTTGCATTTTCTAAAATTTTATATAAAACATCCCTAGCTATTTCATTAGTTTCTTGGACAATACAATTTTTTATCTCCTTAAGAATATCTTCTGGTAAGAAATAATTTGTTTGAGAAACTAAATTTTTTATTGCTGCTACAAACTCTTCTTTAAAAATTTTTCTCATCTTTAACCACGAGCAATCGCTATAACTCCTGTTCTAACAAGTTCTTTTATACCATATGGTTTAAGAAGATCTATAAAAGCTTCAACTTTGTCTTCATCACCAGTAATTTCTAAAACTAAATTATTATGAGAAACATCAACTATCTTTGCACGAAATATTTCTGCAATCTCTATGATTTCAGCTCTTTTTTTACCTGTAGAGTTAACCTTAAGCAATATAAGATCTCTTTCTATATGCTTCATTTTTGAAAATTCATATACTTTTATTACATCTATGATTTTGTTCAATTGTTTTTCAACCTGTTCTAAAATTTTTTCATCACCACGAACAACTATAGTCATACGAGATATCTCAGGATTATCTGTTTCTCCAACAGCTAATGAATCAATGTTATATCCTCTTGCAGCAAATAATGTTGCAATTTTTGCCAAAACTCCAGGTTTATTGTATACCAAAGCTGAGATTATATGTTTTTTTATATTATCTGCCATATTTTCATTCTCCCAATTTTTAAAAAATTATGCTAAACTTGTAATAACCTCATCCAACGGTGCGCCTGCAGGTACCATTGGAAATACATTTTCTTCTTCTTCAACCCAAAAATCAATTATTACAGGTTTGTCTTTTATCTCTAAGGCTTTTTTTAATACAGATTCAACTTCTTCTTTTTTTGTAACCCTAAAACCTTCTGCTTTATATGCCTTTGCTATTTCTACAAAATCAGGAACTGGTTCACAATGTATTTTACCTAATTTCTTAGTACACAAATATACTTGAGAATATTTTTTGTTATAAAATAATTCCTGCCATTGGCGCACCATACCAAGATATCCGTTATTCATTATGCAAACAATTAAATTAATTTTATTTACCACAGCTGTAGCTAATTCTTGAATATTCATCTGAAAAGACCCATCTCCAGCTATTACTATTACTGTCTGTTGCGGTTTAGCAAACTTCGCTCCAATACCTGCTGGAAACCCGTATCCCATAGTACCTAATCCACCTGAAGATAAAAATTTTCTTGGTCCGTTAGGTTTATAATATTGTGCAGCCCACATTTGATGTTGGCCAACTTCTGTAACAACTATCGCATCACCTTTTGTAATTTTTGTAATTTCTTCAATTATATATTGTGGTCGTAATTTATCATCCTTTTTATAAGTCATAGGATACTTCTGTTTCCATTCTTTAATTTGTTTCAACCATTCATTATGTTTTTTAGGTTTTACTAACTTTAACAAATCTTGTAATACAACTTTACAATCACCCACAACTGGAATATCTGCAGCAACATTTTTTGATATACTTGTTGGATCAATATCTATATGAGCTATGTGTTCCGCTTTAGGAGCAAACGCTGCAAGTTTTCCTGTGCATCTGTCATCAAACCTTGCACCAACTGATATTATCAAATCTGCATTTTGCATAGAAAGATTTGCGTAAACAGTTCCGTGCATACCTAACATACCTAAATATAACTCGCTATCACAAGGAAAACTTCCTATTGCCATCAAGGTCGTTGTAGAAGGAATATTACAAGTTTCTGCTAATTTTTTTAACTCTTCTGAAGCTCCAGAAATAACCACACCACCTCCAACATATAAAACTGGTCGTTTTGCGTTATTGATTGCATCTGCAAGTTTTTTAATCTGCAAAGGATGCCCTTTATATGTTGGCTTATATGATGGTATTTCAACCTTTTCTGGCCAGATAAATTCTGTCTTTGCTCTTTGTACATCTACAGGTATATCTATCAACACAGGACCTGGACGACCACTTGAGGCAATATAAAAAGCTTCTCTTATGAGCTTTGCCATTTCTTTCACATCTTTAAGTAAATAATTATATTTTGTTATAGACCTTGTTATTCCTGTTGTATCTGCTTCCTGAAAAGCATCGTTTCCTATAAGATGTGTTGCAACCTGTCCTGTGAAAGCAACTATTGGAACAGAATCCATATAAGAAGTAGCAATACCTGTGGTAAGATTTGTTGCTCCAGGACCAGATGTTGCAATACAAACTCCTACTCTTCCTGTAGCACGAGCATATCCATCTGCCATATGTGCTGCCGCTTGTTCATGTCGTGTAAGAATAAATCTTATTTTTTTTGAATCATAAATTTTATCAAAAATAGGCAACAACACACCACCAGGAATACCAAACATTATCTCTACACCTTCTTTTTCTAATGACTTAACAAAAATTTCAGCCCCTGTAAACTCAACTGTTTCTTTTTTACTACTCATATTGTTCCTCCATTATACTAATATGACAGAAAAAACATTTAATAAACTTACTTAAAAATTGGCTATCTTTTTGGTTTTAAAACAGCTCCTTCAGATGCAGAAGTTACCATATCAACATATCTTGCAAGCCACCCTGTTTTAAACTTTTTTTCTCTTGATAAAAGCTCTCCTTGTAATTTAGCCAACCTTGCTCCAAGTTCTGTCTCTGTCAATCTTATGTTTAATTTCCTGTTAGGAATATCAATCTCTATAATATCTCCATCGCGTATAACACCAATAGGTCCACCAGCAGCTGCCTCAGGTGATACATGTCCTATACAGGGACCCCTTGTTCCACCAGAGAATCTTCCATCAGTAATTAAAGCAACTTTATCTGCTAATCCCATACCTTGGATTACACTTGTAGGAGATAACATTTCTCTCATTCCTGGACCACCTTTAGGACCTTCATATCTTATCACTATAATATCACCTTTTTTAATTTTTTTATTTAATATTGCATTCATTGCTTCTTGTTCAGAGTCAAATACTACTGCAGGACCTATAAATTTTCTCATATTAGGCAAAACCGCTGATTGCTTAACTACCGCACCTTCAGGAGCAAGATTACCATAAAGTATTGCAATTCCTCCTTCGGTAGAATATGGTTTTTTATATCTTATCACTTCTTCATCTTCAACTTTTCCTTGTTTAGCTATATCTAAAACATTTTTACCACTTACTGTAATATTTGGTTTTAAAAACTTTTGTAAAACATTTAACACTGCAGGTATTCCGCCAGCTCTGTGTAAATCCTCCATATAAAGATCTCCTGCGGGTTCTAACCTCACAATGTTTGGGACCATTTTTGATATTTCATCAAACAATTTAAGATCAATTCTTATCCCTGCTTCATAAGCTATTGCCTTAAGATGTAAAACAGTATTTGTAGAACCTCCCATAGCAAGATCTACAACTATTGCATTATGAAACGAATTTTGAGATAAGATTCTTAGCGGAGATAAATTTTCATAAACCATTTGAACTATTCTTTTACCAGATTCGTAAGCGATACGTTTTTTTTCTGAAGAAACTGCTAACGATGTAGCACAGTATGGCAACGACAAACCCATCGCTTCTACTAAACATGCCATAGTATTGGCAGTATACAATCCTTGACAAGATCCAGCAGTAGGACAAGAAGAACATTCAAGTTGTTGTAGCTCTTGTTGAGAAATCTCTCCTGCTTCATATAAACCAACAGCTTCAAAGGTATCTCTTACTAACGACCTTCTTTTATTTTTGTAAAACCCGGCTAACATTGGTCCTCCGGTAACAACTATTGTTGGAATATTTACATTAACCCTTACTGCACCCATTATCATTCCAGGAGTGATTTTATCACAATTTGTTAACAAAACAATACCATCTAAACAATGTGCTTTAATCATAGATTCTATTGAATCAGCAATAAGTTCTCTTGACGGCAACGAATAATGCATTCCACTGTGACCCATTGCAATACCATCACAAATACCAGGAATGCCAAATACAAAAGGAACACCACCTGATTCCACAATCCCACGTTCTATCCATCGTTCGAGTTCTCTTAGATGAATATGTCCTGGAACAATATCACTAAATGCCGAAGCTATACCTACAAAAGGTTTTTCTAAATCACTGCTTGAGATACCTGTAGCATAAAGTAAAGCTCTGTGTGGAGCACGAATTGCTCCTTTTTTAATTTGATTACTTAGAAACTCTTTAGTACTAAAACTTTCTTGTAATTTCTGAACTTTTGTTTCTTTTTTTCTACCACGTTTCTTATTCATTATGTTCTCCTCCTAAAAAGATAAGTAATCTCAACTTTTTTATAAATTCATTACTAAGCAAATTAACAAAGATATTACTCATACATATATTTTCATTTAACTTTTGATCTACACTTAGTAGAGTAAGCTGTCAAAAAATTCTATTAAGTAGAAAAAATAGTTATATATACTACTTTATTTATCTCTTATTAATAAATCATATAAAATAATTATAAAAAAACACTTTTAGATCATATTTTTTATAAAAAAAGAAAAAAATTTTATTTGCTCTACTATTATTAAATATAAGTTATGGTATGTTTTCTTACATTACTTAATAAAATATTATCAACCTCTATACTATATACCTGTCATTTAAATATTTTTATTTTCACAATTTTCTCACGCTAACAAAATTAATATACACACCACAATAGATAACAAAATAAAAAAGAATATAAAAATTTTTGTTAAATTAAAATCAAAAATTAATCTCATTATTAACTTCTTCTTTTTATTTTTTTTAATAATAGATACTCTACAGCATCAATCAACGCTTCCCATGAAGCTTCAATAATATTTTCAGAAACACCTACTGTATTCCAAGTTTCTTTTTTTGACATTGACTCTATATTTACTCTAACTTTTGCAGCAGTTCCAACTTGTGGATTTATCACACGAACTTTAAAGTCTACCAACTTTACATTTTTTAACTCTGGATGATATTTTAACAATGCTTTTCTTAAAGCGTTATCTAACGCATTCACAGGACCATCTCCCTCTGCAACAACATGTTCCTCTTTATTTTCAACAAATAACTTCAATGTTGCCTCTGTCACAATTTCATTTTTATCAGGTTTGTATTCTATTATTACTCTAAAACCTGTAATTTTAAAAAATGGTTTATATAAACCTAAAGTTTTCAATGCTAAAACAATAAATGAACCTTCAGAATTTTCATACGAATATCCTTCATATTCTTTTTGTTTTATTGTTTTTATTATTTTGCTTATACTTTCTTCATTCAAGTCTATATTTAAGCCGTGCCGTTTAAATAACAAGTTTGATTTTCCTGCAAGTTCTGAAATTAAAATTTTTCTTTCATTACCTACTAGTTTGGGATTGATGTGTTCATAAGATTTTTCTTCCTTGGCAACAGCAGATGCGTGCACACCACCTTTGTGAGCAAATGCTGAAGAACCCACATATGGTTGTCTTTCATTTGGTATTAGATTACATATTTCATAAACATTTAAAGAAATTTCTGTAAGTTTTTTTAAATTTTCTTTAGGAATAACATTATATCCTAATTTTAACATTAATGCAGGTATTACAGAACATAAATTTGCATTTCCACATCTTTCTCCTAAACCGTTAATAGTTCCTTGGATGTGTTCACAACCATTTTCTACCGCAACAATTGTATTTGCTACCGCACAGTCAGAGTCGTTATGTGAATGAATTCCAAGCTTTATATTTATATTTTTTTTATTAAAAAACTCTCTTACTTCTTTTACTATAATTTCAACTTCTTTTGGTAAAGAACCACCATTGGTATCTGCTAAAACTAAACATTCAGCACCTGCAGAATATGCTGTTTCTAAACATCTAAATGCATATCTTTTGTCTGACTTATATCCGTCAAAAAAATGTTCTAGGTCATATATCACTTTTAAACCATTATCTTTGAGAAATTTTATGGAGTCAAAAATCATATTGAGATTTTCTTCTAAAGTTGTCTGCAAGGCTTTTTCTACATGCAGTCTCCAGGTTTTACCAAAAATACAAGCAACTTCAACACCACAAGAGATTATTGCTTGTAAGTTTTTATCTTGCTGTGGTTTTATATTTTTTCTTCTTGTGGAACCAAATGCTACAATTTTAGCATTCTTTAACTTCAACTTTTTTACTTCTTTGAAAAACTCTACATCTTTAGGATTACTACCAGGCCATCCTCCCTCAATATAATCCACACCAAGATTGTCTAAAAGTTCTACTATCTTAATTTTATCACCAACAGAAAAACTTACTCCTTGAGTTTGCCCACCATCACGTAATGTTGTATCAAAAACTTCTATTTTTTTAGCTAAATTTTTCATTTTTATTTTAGATTATAAAATTTTTTATTGATATAAAAATTCTACCAAAAAATCAACATTTTGATAATTTACCTATATAATCTTTGTTTATAACTTACCTTTTGTGGAAGGCAAAGTTTTATTTTTTTGTTTTCTTACAGCTCGTTTTAATACTCGAGCTAAACTTTTAAATATCGACTCGCATATATGGTGATTATTCTTTCCTTTTAAAAGTTTTATGTGTAAGTTTATTTTTGCTTCGTTAACAAAAGATTTTAAAAATTCGTATACTAAATTATAGTCAAAACTTGATTTTTTATATTCAGGGGAAAATTTTACCTCATAACTTAAAAATGGTCTTCCTGAAATATCTACTACAACATAAGATAAGGCTTCATCCATTGGTGTAATAACTTCTGCATATCTTTCTATACCTTTTTTATCTTTTAAAGATTTTAAAAATGCTTCGCCTAATGCAAGACCAATATCTTCCACCAGATGATGCTCGTCTATATAAGTATCTCCTTTCGCTTTTAAATATAAATCAAAATTACTGTGGAGAACCAATTGTTCTAGCATATGATCTAAAAATGGAATAGTAGTTGAAATTTTATATCTACCTTTGCCATCTAAATTTAGTTTTATTTGTACATCTGTTTCTTTCGTTATTCTTTTAATATTAACTTTTCTTTGCATAAAAACCTCGTCAAACTTTAAAATTATTAATTAATCTTTGAAACACGATTTTTATGATAAAACATACCTTCTACTTCTGCAAGTTTAGATGTATATTCTTTTAAATATTTTGATGATTTTTTCGTAAATTTTACAATACTAATTTTTTTCATAAAACTTGCAACACAAAGTCCTGACGAAAACTTTGCAGTAGCATTTGTAGGTAAAACATGAGATGGTCCTGCTATATAATCACCAAATACAGCTGAAGGATTTTTACCATAAAAAATTGCTCCTGCATTTTTTATATTTTTAACAAAATACTCTTGTTTTTTAGTTAACAAAGTTAAATGTTCGGGAGCAATTTTATTAATTATTTCTACTACATTTTTAAGATCCGATTCAAAAATAACTTCTATCTGTCTTGAAAAATCTTTAGCAAAACAATCTATATATTCTCTAATTTTGCGAGCAAAATTTTCATCTAAAGATATCAAATATCCTTTAGCATTTTTATCATGTTCTGCTTGAGCAAGAAGTTCAAAAACAATCTCTTCAATATCATAACTATTATCTGCAACAACTACAACCTCTGATGGTCCTGCAAGAAGGTCTATCCCTACTTTACCTACAAGCTGTCTTTTTGCTTCTGTAACTAATATATTACCAGGGCCTACTATCATATCAACTTTAGGAACTGTTTGTGTCCCAAAAGCTAATGCTGCAATCGCTTGAACACCTCCTATTCTATAAACTTCTTTTATCGATAATTTATACAATGTATAAATAAAATATCTTGTAACATTTTTAGGTGGTGTAACAACTACAATTCTTTTAACTTTAGCAATTTTTGCTGGAATTATTGTCATAAGTAAAGTAGAAATATAGTTATACCCATATTTACCTCCTGGAATATAAATACCTACAGCTTCTACAGGGATAAATTTTTGTCCTGAAAAAATATTGTTATATTTTTTTATCCAAAATTTTTTTAAATTTTTATATTCTTCTTTATGAAATTTTTCAACATTATAAATAGCAACTTTTAAAGCGTTAATAAAATTCTTATCTTTAATTTCTACTTTTTTTATCTTCAACTTTATATCTTTTTTTGAAAACTCTCTTATTTCATCAAAAATTTGTGTGTATTTTACCAATGCATCATCACCAAATTTTTTTATATCTTGTATTATCCTTTTTACTTTTTCAGTTATGTTTTCCATAATTTTATTCTTCAATTCTTTTAATCTTTGCACCTAAAAACTTAAGCTTTTGTTCAAAATTTTCATATCCTCTATCAAGATGATAAATATGTGAAACTTTACTTATACCTTCAGCAGCAAGCCCTGCTAAAACCAAAGCAGCACCTGCTCTCAAATCAGAAACTACAACTTCTGCACCAATTAATTTTTCTACACCATATACAATCGCCTTTTTCCCATCAACAAAAATGTTTGCTCCCATACGGTTAAGTTCTGCTACATGTAAGAACCTGTTTTCAAAAACTGTTTCTTTAATAACACTTGCACCTTTTGCAGTGCACATCAATGCCATAAATTGTGCTTGTAAATCTGTTGGAAAATATGGATATGGCCGCGTGATAATATTCTGTGCTTTTAATTTTTCTTTGTAAGAAACATACATCTTTTTATCCTCAATTTCAATTATCAATCCTGAACTTCTCAGCTTGTTTATTAAAGCCTTCAAATTTTCAGCTACAACATTACAGATTTCTATTTCACCTTTTGTTATTCCACAAGCAATAGCATAAGTACCAGCTTCAATTCTATCAGGTATTATGGTATGTTCAACATCACAAGAAATAAAATTTTTGCATCCAACGACTTTTATAAAACTGCTTCCTTCACCTTCTATTTTTACTCCTAATTTTTTCAAAAATTCTGCTAAGTCTACAATCTCAGGTTCCATTGCTGCATTGAATATCACAACTTCCTGAGGAATTTTAGAGGCTAACATTAAAACATTTTCAGTAGCACCTACTGATGGATAACTAAATTTTATCACTGCAGAAGATAAATTTTTTCTTACAAAAACTTCGTAACCCCCTTTTATATTATGATCTACACCTAACTGCTCAAAAGCTTTTATATGAATGTCTACTGGACGCACACCTATTGCACAACCTCCTGGTAAAGCTGCTTTTACTTTTTTGTAATTTGCAAGTAGTGCACCTGAAACTAAAAAACTTGCTCTCATTTTTTTAATTAACTCATAAGGTGCTACTACAAAACCTTTCTCTTTATGTGGTTTTCTATGTTGGATAATAACAACTGTTGATTTATCTTTCCAGTAGACTTTTTTTCCTAAAAATTCTATGATATCTATTGTAGTAAAAATATCTTTTAATTTAGGCACATTATAAAGAACAACTTTATTTTCAGTTAATAAAGATGCTATCATTATTGGTAAAGCAGAATTTTTAGAACCAGAAATTTCCACTTTACCTTTAAGTTTTATTCCACCTTCTATTATGTACTTTTCCATAACTATTCTTTATTATAATTACACGTGGTAAATTTTGGTAATCATTTACAACTTTTACAATTTCATATTTATTTTTTTCAAACAAAAAAATAATTTTATTTAACAAATTAGAATTGATCTCTAAAACAAAATGTCCATTTGTAGATAAAACTTTTTTTCCATAAAAAGCAAAATGTTCATAAAATTCTAAACCTGTATAAGAAACTAAAGCTAATTTTGGTTCATAATAAATTTCTTGTTGTAAATTTTTATATTCTTTTTCAGAAACATATGGTGGATTTGATAAAATTATATCTAACTTTAAATTATTATCTATAAAATATTTAAGCTTATCTGTTAACAAAAATTTTATTTTTGCATTTAAATTATGATACTTAGCATTCTTCTTTGCTACATCTATAACTTTATTAGAAATATCTGTAGCATAAAATTTATATTTATTACAACTTAAATCAAGATTTTTTATAACACTTATTATAATATTGCCACTACCAGTACCTATGTCTGAAATTTTATACAGATTTTTTGTTTTTATTAAATTTATTGCTTCTTCTACTAAAAATTCTGTCTCTTGTCTTGGAATTAAAACATTTTCATCTACATAAAAATTTAATCCAAAAAACTCTTTGTTTTTAAAAATATAAGCTATGGGTTTATGATTTAATCTATACAACAAATTTTTATTTATGTATTTTATTTGTCTTTTTGAAAGCAAAATTTGTGGATATGTGTATATGTATTCTTTAGTAAGATTTAACGATTTTGTTAATATCAACTCAGTTTCTATATGTGGAGAAGAAAAATTTTTTTCTTTAAATTTTTTATAAATACTACTATAAATCTCTTTTAAATAAAACATCATTTATTTTGAATAAAGAAGTTTAATTTTTTCCTGCAAATCTGCCTGTATCAAAGAATTTATAATTTCATCTAATTCACCATCTAAAACTTCAGAAAGGTTGTAAACAGTTAGATTTATCCTGTGGTCTGTAATACGATTTTGTGGAAAGTTGTAGGTTCTAATTTTTTCTGACCTATCACCAGATTTTACCTGAGATTTTCTTAACCTTGCCAATTCTTGTTGTTGTTTTTGTAGTTTTATATCATATAACTTTGCTCTTAAAATTTTCATTGCACGTTCACGATTTTTAATCTGTGAACGTTCATCCTGACATTGAACAACAATACCTGTAGGTTTGTGCTTTATTCTTACTGCAGAATCTGTTTTTTGTAAATGTTGTCCACCATGACCTGATGCACGACAGGTCGTTATCTCTAAATCTTCTTGTTTTATTTCCACATCAACTTCTTCTGCTTCTGGTAAAACAGCAACTGTTGCTGCAGAAGTGTGTATTCTTCCTGAAGCTTCTGTCTCAGGCACACGTTGAACTCTGTGAACTCCGCTTTCATACTGCATATATTTATAAACATTTTTACCAGAAATATAACAAATTACTTCCTTTACACCTTTTAATCCTGTTTGATTTATATCCATTATTTCTAAATCCCATCCTTTTTTTGCACAATATTTAGAATACATCCTAAACAAATCAGCAGCAAACAATGCTGCTTCTTCACCACCAGTACCTGCACGAATTTCAAGAATTATATTTTTAGTTTCATATTCAGAAGTTGGCAAAAGCATACTAAGTAATTTTTTTTCTAGTTCACCAAATTCTTTCTGTAATCTTTCAATTTCTTCTTCTATTAAAAACTTATATTCTTCATCTGTAGAAGATATTTTTTCGTTCTTTAATTCTTCTATTTTTTTTTGAATAATATTTATTTGTTCATAAATATTCACTATTTCGCTAACACGGTTGTATTCTATGACAAGATTTTTATATTCCAAAGAATTATTAACAACTTGAGAATCTGATAATTTTTTTTCTAAATTTTTTTTTTGCTCTATAAGTAATAAACAGCTTCTTATTATACCATCTTGTAACATAGTTTATTTTTTCTTTCTCCTAGTAGTTTTAGTAGACAAAATCTTTTCAGTTGTTTTTTTAATTTTTTCTGTCTTTGTCTTTTTAACTTTTTTTGTTCTTGCGGTAGGAGCAAATTTTTCACCATATTTTTTAACAAATTTTTCTACTCTTCCTGCAGTATCTACAAACTTCTGTTTTCCTGTAAAAAATGGATGACAGTTACCACAAATTTCAAGTTTTATTTCTGGCTTTGTAGACCTAGTCTTAAAAGTATAGCCACACGCACAAGTTACTGTACAATCTACATATTTAGGATGAATTCCTTCTTTCATAAATTTGTTCTCCTTATATAAACTTAAAATTTTTTAATCTTTGTACTTTTCTATAAAATATATTTTTTAATATATTTTTTAAAACAAAACTTTTTTAGGATTTATAGGTATACCATTTTTTCTTACTTCAAAATGTAAATGAGGACCTGTTGTCCAACCACTACTGCCAACATTACCTATTATCTGTCCTTTATAAACCCATTGTGTTTTCTTTACTCTTATTTTTGACAAATGGCCATAGTAGGTTGTATATTCCTTAGCGTGTTTTAAAATTACAAGATTTCCATATCCTTCAGCCCAACCTGCAAAAATTACTCTGCCATCAGCTGCTGCTCTTACTGCAGCACCATAGCTTTGTTTTAAATCTATCCCTTCATGATATTTTAGAATTCCAAATATAGGATGCTGCCTTAATCCAAAACTAGAAGTAACCCTTGTGTTAAACAAAGGCAGCATAAAATCTTTAAATCTTATATATTTTTCTGGGATAAAAACATATTCTCCTATTTTAAATTTATATAGTGGATGAATATTATTTAAAAAACAAATTTCTTCTAAATCTTTTTTAAACTTTTTTGCAATTAAAAAAATATCCATACCATCATTTTTTACTTTATAAAGCATACCTTTTTTGTTTGTTATCAAAAGTTCTTTTCCAGGATAAACCAAGCCAATGGCCTCAATATAATTACTACTTCTTATAGAATCAATATTAGTACCATATCTTTTTGCTAAAGAAACTAAATTATCTAATGTTGAATATTTGTGTGAAACGACAACT
The DNA here is from genome assembly GCA_937928765.1 of uncultured Endomicrobiia bacterium. Taxonomy (GTDB): domain Bacteria; phylum Elusimicrobiota; class Endomicrobiia; order DTEH01; family DTEH01; genus JANXDG01. Next base: position 4,637 of record CALFVX010000001.1, on the reverse strand, counting down.
AAAGGTTCTATTTTGCTTATTATTTTTATTCTTTTTTCGTTAATTAATTTATCTTCTTCGTAATCTAAGTCTTTAGCTAAATAAAGATTACTATTATAAATAATTTTATCACAACTTTTAAAAACTTTAAGTTGTGGTTTTAATAATATAAAAATATTTGGTATTAAAAAAATTGCTGAAAATAAAAAGAAATATACTTTGTAGTTTTTATTCATAGTTACTTGATTTTTGTAGATACCAAAATTTTATTTAAAAATCAATTGTTAATAAGAAATTATCTATATAGGATAATCACCTGTAAAACATGCAAGACAAAAATTTTCTTCTTTAAGGTTAGTAGATTCTATCATACCTTTTAAAGAAATATAATATAATGAGTTTACTCCTAAAAAATTTCTAATTTCTTCAACATTATAATTTGCTGCAATTAATTCTTTTTTAGTAGGTGTATCTATTCCATATACACACGGAGAAATTATCGGTGAAGATGCAATTCTTAAGTGTATTTCTTTAACTCCAGCATATTTTAACATAGTTATAAGTTTCTTAGATGTTGTTCCACGAACTATCGAGTCATCCACTACAATTACTTTTTTGTTTTTCAAAACATCCTTTACAGGATTATACTTAATCTTAGCAGAAAAATCTCTAATTTTTTGTTTTGGTTGAATAAAAGTTCTTCCTATATAATGATTACGAATAAACCCAAAGTCAAACTTAATATTAGAAATTTGTGCATAACCTAAAGCTGCAGAATTTGCAGAATCTGGCACTGAAATTACAACATCTGCTTCTGTAGGGTTTTCAATGTATAATGTTTTACCTAAATTTTTTCTCACATTGTAAACAGATTGACCACAAAGTATACTATCCGGACGAGAAAAATATATATATTCAAAAATACACAAACTTCTTTTAGTAGTATGTGCGAACTTATAACTTTTTAACTCTCCATCTTTAATCTCAACGATTTCTGAAGGTTCAACTTCTCTGACAAATTTTGCAGAAATAATATCTAATGCACAAGTTTCTGACGCTAAAATATAACTGTTAGAAAGTTTTCCTATAATTAAAGGTCTAAACCCGTAAGGATCTCTAATGCCGTACAACGCAGTTGGTGTCATCAATATCAAAGAATAAGCACCTTTCAATTGAGGTAAAACTTTTTTTAATGATTCAATAATATTTTTTTCTTTTGAATGTGATATTAGATGTAATATAACTTCTGAATCTGTAGTTGTTTGAAATATAGCACCCTCTTTCTCAAGTTTATTTCTTAAAATTTTTGCATTTACAAGGTTTCCGTTATGTGCTATTGCTAGTAATCCCTTTGAACATTTAACAACTATAGGCTGTGCATTTCTAATATCAGAAGCACCATAGGTAGAATACCTCACATGACCAATCGCTATCTTGCCGTCGAGCTTTATTAAATCTTCTTTTGAAAAAACTTCTTGAACTTCTCCTTCTCCTAATTTTGATAAAAATCTTTCTGCATTAGATGAAACAATACCAGCAGATTCTTGTCCACGATGTTGTAACGAATACAAACCTAAGTAGGTTAATTCAGAAGCATCCCTGTGGTTATAAATACCAAAAATTCCACACATAAAAATTTTCCTCCATTTTTTAATTTAAACTATTGTTTTAAAAACAGCTTCTAGCTTTTTTTATATTAAAATTTTTCTATTTCTTTCTTTATCAACTCAAAGAATATTCTACCAAAAGGAATAATTTTTTTTCCATTTTTACTTTTAAACAATGGATATTGTTTTGGTATAACGAACCTCTCTGGATGAGGCATTAAACCTATAATTCTTCCCGTAGGATCTGTTATCCCAGCAATACTTTTTAATGCTCCGTTAGGATTTAATGGATAAGCAACTTCAACATTCCCGTTTTTATCACAATATTGAAATAAAAAATAATTTTTTTGAATAATTTCTTCAACAATATCTTTTTGAGCAAAAAATTTACCTTCTGCATGCGCCACAGGCAGTTCTATAATTTCAGGTAAAAAAGATAAAACTGACGGATTTTTTTTATTAACTTTTAAGTAAACCCACCTGCATTCAAATCTCATAGAATCGTTATCTGTTAAAGTAACTTGTTGGACAAAATTAGGTTTTGGTATAATTCCTAATTTTACTAGTACTTGGAATCCATTACAAATACCTATTATAAATTTATTTTCATTAATAAAATTCTGTAGGTCCTTTTTAAGCTTATATATCAGCTCTATAGCAAAAATTTTTCCAGCAGATATATAATCTCCAAATGAAAATCCACCAGGAATAACTAATAAGTTATATTCAGATAATTTTGTTTCTTTTCTTATTAGCTGATTTATATGTGTCAAACATACATCAAAACCAACAACCTTTAACGCTGTATATGTTTCTTTATCACAATTTGTCCCAGAAACTCGTAATACTAAAGCTTTTGGTTTCATAAGTATGTCTCAATCTGTTTTGAGTACAAACTATAGACTTTTTCAATACTATAACTTAACACTTTTTTGTTTTTATTTTTTATCAAAATATATGGTTGTTGCTGAACAATCCCTAAAAATAGATATGGAACTTTTTCTGATAATAATTTGTTTTCAAAAAATTCTTTATTTTTTTTATCGACTTCAACAACAATACACCCTACAGGTTCTGAAAATAAAAAATTTAGTATATCTTCAACATCGACCTCTATCTCAACTCCAAATTTGTTTGTGAAACACATTTCAACAACAGTTGTTATCAATCCGCCATCTGATATGTCATGCGCAGATTCTATGTGTCTATTATAAGTGTTTATAAACTTATATGTTTTAATTGCAGCTTCAATATCAAATTTTGGAATTTGTAGATTTTTTAATTTTAAACATTTGCTTAACACTGAGCCACCTAAACCTAATGAATGTTTACCTAACAAAAATATATAGTTATTGTAAGATTTGAAATACGATGTTTTTATATTTTTTAAATTATCTATTATACCTAAAGCTGAGATTAACAAAGTCGGTGGAATTGAAATTTTTTTATTTTTTAAAATATAATAATTATTTAAACTATCTTTTCCTGAAATAAATGGAGTTTTATATTTTAATGCAACATTCTTTGCAGTTTCGCAGGTTAAAAAAAGTTCTGCTAAATTTTTTTTATTAAGTTCTCCCCAACAGAAATTGTCTAACAAAAATATTTTTTCTAAATTTGTACCTACACAAATTAAATTTCTTATAGCTTCATCTATAACATACTCTGTCATTTTTTCTACATTAATTTCTCCAAGTGAAGGTTTTATGCCACAACTTATAGATATTGCCTTTTTCTCATTTTCTAAACCTTCAATATTAAATGGATATAACACACAAGCATCTTGTGGTGAGTAAAAACCTCTGTTTTGTTCTCCTACTAAAGGTTTTAATAATGTATTTCCTTGAACTTCATGATCATATTGCCTTATAACCCACTCTTTAGAACACACATCTATAGATGAAAAAACTTTTTCAACTATTTTTTCTATCTGTTGGTTTATTTCAATTTGTCTAGTATTATTATTTTTTTTAAAATTATAACTAAGCTTAAATTTCTTCTTTGGCAACCCATTGTGTAAAAAATCCATTTCAAGTTCACAAACTTTTATATTTTTATAAAAAACTTCAAGTTTCTTATTATCTGTTACTTCACCTATAACAGAAGCTTCTACATCTTCATCTCTACAAAGAGATAAAAAATTTTTCACTTTATCTTTATCTGTTATAACAACCATACGTTCTTGCGATTCAGAAAGCCAGATCTCCCACGGTTTTAATCCTTTATATTTCAAAGGAACTTTATCAAGATATATTATACAACCAAAATCTTTTGTAAGTTCACCACAAGCAGAAGACAGTCCACCTGCTCCACAATCTGTTATTGCAGTATAAAGATTCAAATCTCTCGCTTTTAAAATCACATCTAGAAACATCTTTTCAGTTATAGGATCACCAATTTGTACAACTGAAGTTGGAAGTTGTTTATGTAAAGCAGCAGAAGAAAAAGTTGCGCCGTGAATACCATCCCTTCCTGTTTTACCTCCTAAAAGAATTATTACCTGGCCTCTTTTAACTTTTTTTTGAATTCTGTCAACAGGAATAATACCTATACAACCACAGTATACTAAAGGATTAAACAAAAATTTGTTATCAAAAATTATTGCACCGTTAACCGTTGGTATCCCCATACGATTACCATAATCTCTTACACCAGAAACTACCCCCACAAAAATCCTTTTTGGATGAAAAATACCTTTTGGAATCTTCTTTTCATAATTTAAATCTCCAAAACAAAATATGTCAGTGTTAGCAATAGGTTTTGCTGCAAGTCCACATCCTATTATGTCTCTTATCACACCACCAACACCTGTCGCTGCGCCACCATATGGTTCTAAAGCAGAAGGATGGTTGTGTGTCTCAACCTTAAACGCTACTGCATAATTTTTATTAAACCTTATTATTCCGGCGTTATCTTCAAAAACAGAAAGACAATCTTTGTGATTAATTTTTTTTGTAGAATAAAAAATTGTCTCTTTCAAAACATTTTTATATTTTTTAAATATAATTTTTTTTCCTTTTTTAATCCTAAGTTCTACTTCTGAAGTAAGTG